>BQJF01000014.1 GCA_021604565.1 Minwuia thermotolerans
ATGGCGGAGAGGATGGGATTCGAACCCACGAGGGAGGATTAGTCCCCACTCCCTTAGCAGGGGAGCGCCTTAAGCCACTCGGCCACCTCTCCACCGCCGGGTATAGACGGGGCGTGGCGACCTGTACAAGGGGTTTTTCCCGGTCCGTCCGTCCGGGGGCAGAATGCTGTCGGATTGCCGCAGGGGCGGAGCCTCGTCATGCGGCCCGTGGCCCGGATTGCATCCTGTCCCAGGCTGCCCCGGAGACATGGAAGTGCCAGATCTCAGGTGTCCGATAACCGGTGCTGGATATCAGGTGCCAGACCTCCGGTATCAGGGAGATCAGACGACCGACGATGCGCGGGGAAGCGGCGCGAAGCGGCCGACGGTGGCTTCGATCCGGTCGCGCACGGTCTGAACATTGAACGGCTTGACGATATAGTTGCTGACGCCCGCTTCACGCGCGGCCCGCACGTGCTCGGCGGCGGTCACGCCCGTGACCATGATGAATGGCAGCCTGCGCAGACTGTCGTCGGCACGCACTTCCTTCAGCAACTGCAGCCCGGTCATCGGCGACATGTTCCAGTCACAGAGGACAAGCGCATAGTCCCGCCCGCGAAGGCGACGGAGCGCGCGGGCGCCATTGGGTTCGCTGTCCACATCGCTGAACCCCAGTTCCTGAAGCAGATTGGTCAGCAGCCGCACGATGTCGCGATAGTCATCTACAATGAGCACGGGCTGGGATCGGTCAAAGGCCATGTTGGGACAATCTTGACTGCCGGTTGTGTTGTCAGGCCGCCAGATTGACCGAGCCGTCTGAAGGTTTCGTAAAGACCCGCGTTCCGGAACGATCGCGACGGGCGGTCAGCCGCCCAGGAACCGCGACAGATAGGTGCGCGGTTCGTCGCCGGCATGGCTTTCCTCGAACGCGTCGATGGCGGCATTGATGGCGCCGTCGATGGGCATGTCCTGCCAGCTTCGGATCAGCCGCTTCTGCATCCGCACCGCGTCAGGTGCCGACTGCATGATCGACTGCACCCAGGCCTCCACCTGCACATCAAGCTGCTCCGGCGGCACGACCTTCTGAACGAGACCGCAGGCCATGGCCTCGGCAGCGTCGATCATGTCACCGGTCAGCAGGATTTCCGTCGCCTTGCCCCAGCCCATGAGGCGCGGCAGCAACACGGCCTCGATCACGCTGGGCATGCCGACGCGCACTTCCGGCATGCCGAACTTCGCGCCCTCCGTCGCGACGCGGAAGTCGCAGACAGCGGCGAGCTCCAGCCCGGCACCAAGGCAGAAGCCGTTGATGCGCCCGATCACCGGCACCGGGATGCGCCGGATCTCGTCGATGGCCAGGTGCAGGTTGGTGATGAAGGTCCGCGCTGTGTGCCGGTCGAGCTGCGCCATCTCGCGGATATCCGCACCACCGACAAAGGCCTTGCCCGACGCAGTCAGCACCACGGCCCGCAGGCTGTCATCCCGGGCAAGGTCGTAGGCCGCGGCCTGCAGTTCGCCGTTCATGGCCGTGGACATGGCGTTCAGCTTGGTCGGCCGGTTGAGCGTGATCGTAGCGATCGTGCCTCCGTCCCGCTCATCGCGGGTGACGGTGATGAGTTCGAAACTGTCCATGCTTTCTCTATTCTCCGAAACTGCAGCCACCGAAGATCGCAGCCGCGCGCCCTGCCCTAGCCTGAAACGATATCCGCCCAGAAGTTCTCCACCCCGCGGTCCACCGCACGGGTGCCGAGCCTGCGGGACCAGAAGCGTGCACCGCCGAACTCGGAGCGCCAGGACCAGAGCCTGCGGGTGGCGAAATGCAGACTGTGTTCGTAGGTGAAACCGATGGCGCCATGGGTCTGGTGACCGACGGTCGCGCCGACACCTGCGGCTTCCGACGTCCGGGCCTTGGCGGCGGCGATCTGCCATTCCGAATTCTGCCCGTCATCCAGCGCGGCGAAGGGAGCCTCCGCGATCACGCCCGAGGCCGCGGCCTCCCCCGCCATGCGGGAAAGTTCCTGCTGGATCGCCTGGAACTTGCCGAGCGGCTTGCCGAACTGCGTCCGCTCATTGGCGTACTGCACGGTCTGCGTCAGCACCTTGTCCATGGCCCCGGCGATCTGGGCGGCACGGACCATTGCGCCATACTGCAGGATCACGTCCTGCGGCAGGTCGTTGGGCAGATGGGCCACACGCAGCGGCGCGCCGTCGAAGCTGACATCGTCGCGCGGCTCCCGCGCCATGTTCTGGCTGGCGGAGATGTCACGGGCATCCGACAGGCGGACCTCACCGACCATCACGCCGCCGTCCTGCGCCGCGACGACCACCGCGGTTTCAGCCTTCGAGGCCCAGGGGACGCGTGCCACGGTGCCCGAAAGCTTCGCCGAATCGCCGTCGCCAGTGATGGTGAGACTGCCGTCGCTGCCGTCGATGATGGTCGCCATGCCTTCCGGGACCGGCAGTCCGGCCCGTTCGGCCAGCCAGCTCGCCAGGATGGTTTCAGCCAGCGGGACCGGCGCCGAATGGAACCCGGCGGCGGACAGCAGCACATGCGCATCGCGCCATTCGCCCCCGACACCGCCGTTCTCCTCCGACACCAGCGGCCGGGTCAGGCCCTGGGCCTCCACTTCCGCCCAGATGCCGCCATCGTCCCCGGTCTCGTCGAAACGGGTGAGCAGTTCGCGGGTCACGCGGTCACCGAACAGGCCGTTGACGCTGTCGGTCAGGATATTGCGAAGTTCACTCATCTGAGGCCAAGCCCCCGTGCAATGATGCCGCGCAGGATCTCGCGGGTGCCACCGCGCAGGCTGAAGGAAGGTGCTTCCATGGTCAGGAAGGCGAGCACCTGCTGGAAGTTGTCGCCGCCCATCAGGGTCGGTTCCTCCTCCACCAGGCGCGCGGCGATCTCCGGGATCGACTGTTCGAACACGCCACCGACATCCTTGACCACGCTGGCCTCCAGCGACGGGTTCTCGCCGCGCTGCAGCTTGCCGGCAACCGACAGGGACATGCGGCGGAGCGTCAGGGCATGGGCCGAAAGCCGCCCCACTTCCTCCACCATCGCCGGATCGCGGCTCTGTGCCGCGACACCCAGCAGTTCCAGGATGAGCTGGATGCAGCTCAGGTACCGTTCCGGTCCGCTGCGCTCGAACGCCAGTTCCGCCACCACCTGGTTCCAGCCGCCGCCCGGCTTGCCCACCAGAGCGTCATCCGGCACGAAGACATCGTCGAAGACGCACTGGTTGAAGTGATGGTTGCCGGCCAGGTTGATGATCGGACTGACCGTCAGCCCCGGCGACTTCATGTCGACGATGAACTGGCTCAGCCCCCCATGCTTGTCCTCCGCATCCGTGCGGAACAGGGCAATCATGTAGTGGGCGAGATGGGCGCTGGAGGTCCAGACCTTGGTGCCATTGACCTTCCAGCCGCCGTCGACCTTCTCCGCCTTCGTGCGCGTGGCGGCGAGGTCGGAGCCCGAATCCGGTTCCGACATGCCGATGCAGAAGCAGGCATTGCCGCTGATGATCTGCGGCAGGAAGAACTTCCGCTGTTCCTCGGTACCGAAGCGCAGCAGCAGCGGGCCGCTCTGCCGATCGGCGACCCAATGGGCCTGTACCGGTGCACCTGCGGCCAGCATCTCCTCCATCACCACATAGCGTTCGAAGAAGGTGCGGCCCCCGCCGCCATACTCCTTCGGCCAGGTCATGCCGAGCCAGCCCTGCTCGCCCACCTTGCGGCTGAAGTCCTGATCGTGCCCCATCCAGTTCCAGGCCCGGTCCACGGGACGCTTGTCCTTCAGCGCCTCGGCCAGAAAGGCCCGCACCTCGGGCCGCAAGGCCTCGGCCTCCGGCGGCAGTGTGGCCGGTTCGAAATTGAAGAAACCCATCGTCACGCTCCCCGTTGTCTGGGCTGAACCTAGCAGTCACCCGCATACGGTCAATTGCCACCAGCGGATGACAGGCATGACACGCCACCGCTGTCGCATGTTGCACCCGCAGGCTGAAAACCATAGCGTCCGACAGACAGCCTGTCCGGGACAGGCAGAAGCCTTGGGGGAGCGCGGGACATGGCCACGAATCACAGGACAGGCGGGCAACTGCTGGTCGACAGCCTGGTGAAACACGGGGCCGATCTGGCGTTCTGCGTTCCCGGTGAAAGCTATCTGGCCGCGCTCGATGCCCTCTACGACCAGCCCTCCATCCGGCTGATCACCTGCCGCCAGGAAGGCGGCGCGGCGATGATGGCGGAGGCCTATGCCAAGCTGACGGGTCGTCCCGGTATCTGTTTCGTCACCCGTGGCCCAGGCGCCACCAATGCCTCCCCCGGCCTGCACATCGCGTTCCAGGACTCGTCGCCCATGATCCTGTTCATCGGTCAGGTCGCGCGCGAGCAGGTAGATCGGGAGGCGTTTCAGGAAATCGACTACCGGCGGATGTTCGAACAGCTTACCAAATGGACCGGCCAGATCGAGGATGCAGCCCGCGTGCCCGAATATGTCAGTCGTGCCTTTCACAATGCCACCGCCGGTCGCCCCGGCCCGGTTGCCATTGCCCTGCCGGAGGACATGTTGCGTGACGCGGTGGAGGTGGCAGTCGGCACCCCCTGGCGCACCCCGGAGATCGCGCCGACGCCGGAGGACATGAAACGGTTCGAGGAGATGCTGGCGGGGTCGGAGCGGCCCGTGATGATCGTCGGCGGATCGCGCTGGTCACAGGACACGGCGGACAGGCTGGCCGCCTTCTGCGCTGCCAACGACATGCCGGTCTGCACATCCTTCCGCTGTCAGGACTTCATCGACAATACGGCACCGGCCTACATGGGTGTCTCCGGCATCGGACCGGACCCGGAACTGGTGCGCCGCATCACCACCGCCGACCTGGTGATCTGTGTCGGCGCACGGCTGGGGGAGATGACCACCGGACGCTACAGCCACTTCGACATCCCGCGCCCGAAGCAGACGCTGATCCATGTCTATCCGGACCCGGAGGAGATCGGCCGGGTCTATCAGGCTGACCTGGGTCTGGTCGCCACCCCCGCTGCCTTCGCCCGCGCGGTGGAGGGCATGGCTGTCCGCGCAGACAAGGGCGTGATCGCCGAGGCGCATCAGCGGTTCCTCGAATGGTCCACGCCGATCCCCATGGACGGCGATGTCCAACTGGCCGAGATCATTCACCACATTTCCGAGAACCTGCCCCCGGACACGATCGTCACCAATGGCGGCGGCAACTGCATCACCTGGGTGCACCGTTTCATGCGCCACAAGCGCTGGCGCACGCAGTTGGCACCCACGTCCGGTTCCATGGGCTACGGCGTGCCCTCCGCCGTGGCAGCCAAGCTGACCCGACCCGACCGGCACGTCATCAGCTTCTCCGGCGACGGCTGCTTCATGATGAACGGACAGGAGTTCGCGACCGCCGTGCAGTACGACCTGCCCATCGTGTTCATCGTCGTGAACAACGGCATGTACGGCACCATCCGCATGCATCAGGAACGTGACTACGTCGGGCGGGAGATCGCGACGGAGCTGAAGAACCCGAACTTCGCAGCCATCGCGCACGCCTATGGCATGGACGGGACAGTAGTGGAGAAAACGGAAGACTTCTTCCCGGCGCTGGAGAAAGGGCTGGCCGCGAACGGGCCAAGCCTGATCGAGATCCGCATCGACCCGGACGTGCTGTCACCCACCGCCACCATCTCCGGCCTGCGGGCGAAGGCGGGAATGGGCAAGGGCTGATGGCACGGCCCTCCGTCCCCTCCCCCTGCATCTCCGTCTGCATCCTCGATCCCGGTCGGGACATGTGCATCGGCTGCTACCGCAACCGTGCCGAGATCGGCGAATGGTCCCGCGCCGACGACGACCGCCGCTGGGAGATTGCACAACAGGCGGAGGCCCGCCGTATCGCCCTGACGGCGGAAAAGGAGAAACGCGCATGATCCCGATCACCGCACCCTTCTCGATCTATGCCGACCACGTCCGGCCCGAATGGATCGATCACAATGGCCACATGAACATGGGCTATTACATGGTCGTGTTCGACTATGCGACCGACGCCTTTCTGGACGCCTGCGGCCTGACCACGGCCCACCGGGAAGCAGAGCAGGTCAGCACCTTCTCACTGGAGGCCCACATCAACTACCTCCAGGAGGTGCGGGAGGGCGATCCTCTGACGTTCCGCACCACCCTGCTGGGCCACGATGCGAAGCGCATCCACTACATCCACGAGATGATCCACGGAACCGAGGGCTTTCGCGCCGCCACCAATGAACTGATGTCCCTGCACGTCAGCCGCGCCACCCGCCGCACCGCGCCCATGGCGGACAGGGTCCAGCAGCGCCTGGCGGAGATCGCGGAAGTCCACGGCAAGCTGACACCCCCGCCGGAGGCCGGACGCCACATCGGCCTGAACCAGCGCCGCAAGGGATAGGGTGCGGCGGCTCCGACCGTCCCCACACCATCCTACGCCTCACCCGGGCTTGAACCGGGTGTCCAGTCTCTCACCTGTGCACGGCACCCCTGGGCCGCCGGATCAAGTCCGGCGGCGACGTTGGTGTGTGTGGAGGGCGTGGCTGGCCTGACGTGCATCTCCACACCATCCCACGCCTCACCCGGGCTTGACCCGGGTGTCCGGTCTCCCACCTGTGCACGGCACGCCTGGGCCGCCGGATCAAGTCCGGCGGCGACGTCGGGGATGGGGGGTTGGTCTCTGTGGCAGCCTGGCCTCAGACCAGCGCGGCACAGGCTTTCTGGATGCGGGTGCAGGCTTCCGTCAGGGCTTCCGTGGAGGTCGCGTAGGAGATGCGGAAATGCGGGGCGAGGCCGAAGGCTTCACCCTGCACGCACGCCACACCGACGCTTTCCAGCAGATAGGTGACGAAGTCCGTGTCGTTCCCGATCACCTTGCCGTCCGGCGTCTTCTTGCCGATGCAACCAGCACAGGACGGATAGACGTAGAAGGCCCCTTCCGGCGTCGGGCAGTGCAGCCCCTCCGCCGCGTTCAGCATCTCCACGACCAGGTTGCGGCGCTGCTCGAACACCTTGCGGCGTTCGCTGATGAAGTCCTGCGGCCCGTTCAGGGCCTCCACTGCCGCGGCCTGGCTGACCGATGAGGGGTTGGAGGTCGACTGCGACTGGATCTTGCCCATGGCCTTGATCAGTTCCACCGGCCCGGCGGCGTAGCCGATGCGCCAACCGGTCATGGCATAGGCCTTGGAGACACCATTCACCGTCAGGGTGCGATCCTTCAGTTCCGGTACCACCTGGGCGATGGTTGTGAACTCGAAATCGTCATAGACGAGGTGCTCGTACATGTCGTCGGTCATGACCCAGACATGCGGATGCCGCTTCAGCACCTCCCCCAGCGCTGCCAGCTCGTCACGGGTGTAACCGGCACCGGAGGGGTTGGAGGGGCTGTTCATGATCACCCACTTGGTCTTCGGCGTGATCGCTTCCTCCAGCACCTCGGGGCGCAGCTTGAAGCCTTCGTTGGCCCCGGCCGAGGCAAAGGTCGGGGTTCCGCCTGCCAGCAGCACCATGTCCGGGTAGGACACCCAGTAGGGGGCCGGGATCAGGACCTCGTCGCCCTCGTTCATGGTCGCCATCAGCGCGTTGTAGAGGATCTGCTTGCCGCCGGTGCCGACGGTGACCTGGCTGGTCTCGTAGTCCAGCCCGTTCTCCCGCTTGAACTTGGCAACGATGGCCTGCTTCAGCGCCGGTGTGCCGTCCACGTCCGTGTACTTCGTCTGGCCTTCACGGATGGCGGCGATCGCCGCCTCCTTGATGTTGTCCGGCGTGTCGAAATCCGGTTCCCCGGCACCAAGCCCGATCACGTCCTTGCCCGCCGCTTTCAGCTCACGTGCCTTGGCGGTGACCGCGATGGTCGGCGACGGCTTGATGCGGCTGAGGGAAGAGGCGAGGATGGACATGTTCTTGCTCCATGGTCCGTGGACCGCACCTGCGCAGACGTTGCAGCGGGCGCGACGCGGCGTCGCCGCGCGGCGGGACCGTACGCCTGTGCAGTGCAGCATTCAAGCGTGCAGCCTGCCGGAATTGCAGTCGCTGACCGGATACGGTCAGCAATCGGCCGGGGAGGGCCACGCACATGTCACTGAAACTGGGACTGATGGTCGGATACTGGGGCGCGGAACCGCCCGCCAACATCATCGCCACGGCACAGCAGGCGGAGAAACTGGGGTACTGGGGCTTCTTCACGGCGGAAGCCTATGGCTCCGACGCCCTGACACCCCTTGCCTGGGTCGGTGCGCATACCAGCACCATCAAGCTCGGCACGGCCATCGTGCAGATTTCAGCGCGCACACCGACCGCCACTGCAATGCATGCCCTGACCCTGGATCACCTGAGCCAGGGACGCATGATTCTCGGCCTCGGCGTTTCGGGTCCGCAGGTGGTTGAAGGCTGGTACGGCCAGCCCTTTGCCAAGCCCCTGTCCCGCACCCGCGAGTATATCTCGATCATCCGCCAGGTACTGGAACGGCAGCAGCAGGTGGTCGGCCCCGGCCCCCATTACACCCTGCCCTACCCGGAGGATGCGCCGGGGAGTTGGGGACTGGGCAAGCCGCTGAAACCGATCACCCATCCGCTGCGCGCCAATCTGCCGATCTTCCTGGGGGCCGAGGGGCCGAAGAACGTCACCATGGCGGCGGAGACCTGTGACGGCTGGTATCCGCTCTATTATTCGCCCTGGCGGCAGGAGGTCTATGCGGAGAACATCGCCAACCGGCCGGAAGGATTCGAGATCCTCTATCCGATGAAGCTGCACATCACGGACGATCTGGAGGCTGGACGGCTGGAGGTGAAGAAGAGCCTCGCCCTCTACATCGGCGGCATGGGGGCGAAGGACCGCAACTTCCACAACGAACTCATCGTCCGCATGGGCTACCCCGACGCCGCGCGAACGATCCAGGACCTCTATCTGGACGGCAAGAAGCGGGAAGCGGTGGCCGCAGTCCCCGACGAACTGGTGGACGAGGTCGCTCTGGTCGGACCGAAGGACCGCATCCGCCAGCAGCTCGCCGCCTGGGATGACAGCCCCGTCACCGGCCTGATGGTCTGGCCCAAGGCGGAGGGTGACCTGGAAACCTTCGCCGAGCTGCTGCTGGACCGGTAGCGGCACTTCGCCGTCGGCAACTCAGATCCTCGAGAGTCGTGAAGATAAGGAACCGCCCTTCCCGCCCACTCGCGCCGGAGACTGGGCTCGCGGATCAAGTCCGCGAGCGGCGTGATGGGGGATAGGTCTCGACGAACTCTCCCACCCCACCGACGCCGTGCCCGGACTTGATCCGGGCACCCATGGTGCCGCGCAAACGTGGGCGTCCGGGCTCGCTGAACAGGTCAGCGAGGGTCAGAGCACGGGTGGGAGCATCGGCTCAGACCGAGAAATACTTCGCCTGCGGGTGCAGCACGACGATGGCTGAGGTCGATTGCTCCGGATGCAACTGGCCTTCCTCCGCCATCTCGACGCCGATGGCCGAGGCCCCGACGAGGTCCAGGATCGCGGCCTGATCCTCCAGATTCGGACAGGCCGGATAACCGAAGGAATAGCGGGAGCCGCGATAGCCTTGCTTGAGCATGGCATGCGGGTCCGTCGCGTCCTCCGACCCGAAGCCTAGCTCCGAGCGGATGCGGGCATGGACCATCTCCGCCATCGCCTCCGCCATCTCGACCGACAGGCCGTGCAGGTAGAGATAGTCCTGGTACTTGTCCTGCGCGAACCATTCCCGTGCCACGTCGGAGGCGCGGGTGCCCATGGTGACAAGCTGCAGGCCGATCACGTCCCGGCGTCCCGTCTCCGCCTCCGGATAGAAGTCGGCAATGCAGAGCCCCCCTTCCCGGTTCTGCCGAGGCAGGGAGAAGCGGGCGACTTCCTTCTCCGACTCCGGGTCAAACAGCACCAGATCGTCGCGCTCGCTGGCGGCGGGCCAGTAACCGTACGCCGCCTTGGGCGTCAGGATTTTCTCCTCCCGGCAGCGCGCCAGCATCTGATGCATGATCGGGCGGACCTCACGCTCCGCCCATTTCCGATAGTCCTCCCGGTCGCGCCCGGCTTTGCGGAAGCCCCACTGGAACTGGTACAGCATGGTCTCGTTCAGATAGGGCAACAGCGCACGGGGATCGACGTGATCGATGCGACGCCCGCCCCAGAACGGCGGTTTCGGCGGCACGTGATCCTGATGCAGTTCTGCCCGTCGCAGGCTGATCTCCTCGAAATCCACCGGCCGGGTCACACCTTCGGAGGGGCGACCGACGGCCTTGCGGGAGGAGGGCCGTGCCGCGCGGGTCTCCGACGCTGAGGCAACATGGTCGTCGAACGTCTTCGTGCCGATCAGGTCCATCATCTTCAGGCCGTCGAAGGCATCGCGGGCATAGGCAACCCGCTGTCCGCCATAGGCTGCCAGACAATCCTGCTCGACATACTTCCGGGTCAGGGCCGCGCCGCCGAGGATGACCGGAATATCCAGCCCCTCTGTCGCCATCTGCTGCAGGTTCTCCCGCATGATGACGGTGGATTTCACCAGCAGGCCCGACATGCCGATGGCGTCGGCCTTCTCCGCCTTCGCCGCATCGACGATGTTGTTCAGCGGCTGCTTGATCCCGAGATTGATGACCCGATAGCCGTTGTTGGTCAGGATGATGTCGACGAGGTTCTTGCCGATGTCATGCACGTCGCCCTTCACGGTAGCGAGGACGATGGTGCCCTTCTCCTGCCCCTCGATCTTCTCCATGTGCGGTTCAAGATGCGCCACCGCGGCCTTCATGACCTCGGCGGAGCGCAGCACGAATGGCAACTGCATCTTGCCCGCACCGAACAGTTCACCCACGACCTTCATGCCGCCAAGCAGGATGTTGTTGATGATGTCGAGCGGCGGATGGGTCTTCATGGCGGTGTCGAGGTCGTCGGTCAGCCCCTGCCCGTCACCGTCGATGATCCGGTCCTTGAGCTGCTCCTCGACCGTCTCCGCCCGCTGCTTCACGGTCTTGGCGACCTTGCGGTCCTGGAACAGTTCCATGAAGGCTTCAAGAGGGTCGTAGCCTTCGGCACGGCGGTCGAAGATCAGGTCTTCCGCGGCCTTCACCTCGGCCTCCGGGATCTGGTGCAGCGGCACGATCTTCGATGCATGCAGGATCGCGGAGTTCAGCCCCCGCTTCATCGCATGGTCGAGAAAGACCGAGTTCAGCACATGGCGCGCCGCAGCGTTCAGGCCGAAAGAGATATTGGAGAGGCCCAGCAGGATCTGGCAGTCGGGCAGCTCCTTCGATATCTGCTCGATGGCGTCCAGGGTCCAGAGGCCCAGCTTCCGGTCATCCTCGTTGCCCGTGCAGATGGTGAAGGTCAGCGGGTCGATGATCAGGTCACTGGCAGGCAGGCCGTGCCGGTTGACGGCGATATCATGCAGCCGTTTCGCAACGCGCAGCTTGTCCTCCGCCCGCTTGGCCATGCCGTCCTCGTCGATGGTCAGGGCGATCATGGCGGCCCCGAAACGGCGCGCGAGGCCCAGCCGTGCGTCAGCCGGTTCTTCCCCGTCCTCGAAGTTGCAGGAATTGATGATCGCCTTGCCGCCATAGAGCTTCAGGGCATGCTCCAGCACCGGCAGTTCAGTGGAGTCGATCACCACTGGTGCCGTCAGACTGCCCCGCATGCGCGACAGCAGGGCCGTCATGTCGGCGATCTCGTCGCGCCCGACGTAGGCGGCGCAGAGATCGATGGCGTGACTGCCTTCGCCCTCCTGATCGCGGCCCATGGCAACACAGGCGTCGTAGTTCTCTGCTGCCTGAAGTTCCCGGAACTTGCGCGAGCCGTTGGCGTTGCAGCGTTCCCCGATGGCCAGCACCGCGTTTTCCTGTCGCAGCGGCGTCTGGGTGAACAGGGACGCGATGGACGGCGTCCATTCCGGCGTGCGCGGAGCCGGTTCAGGGCGACGGCGATTGCGTCCGAGATCGCCCAGCATCCGGTCCAGCGCCTGGATATGTTCCGGCGTGGTGCCGCAGCAGCCGCCGATCAGGTTGACGCCATGATCCGTTACGAAGCGGCGCAGCCATTCGGCCAGTTCGTCCGGGCGCAGGGGATAGACCGTCTCCCCGTCGATCAGTTCCGGCAGTCCGGCGTTCGGCTGCACCGTGATCGGCACATCCACGCTTTCCGAGAGGAAGCGGACATGCTCCATCATCTCCTTCGGGCCGGTGGCGCAGTTCAGACCGATGGCATCAACGCTCATCGCCTTCAGGATGGTCGCGGCGGCAGCGATATCCGCACCCACCAGCATCGTTCCCGTGGTCTCGACAGTGACCTGGACGATCACCGGCACATCGACACCGGCAGCCTTGCGCGCGTCCTTCGCACCGTTCACCGCAGCCTTGATCTGCAGCGGATCCTGGCAAGTCTCGATCAGGATGCCGTCGACCCCGCCGGAGATCAGCCCGTCTGCCTGCAGGCGATAGGCCGCCTCCAGATCGTCATAGGCAATGTGACCAAGGCTCGGCAGCTTGGTTCCGGGACCGATGGAGCCGAGCACATAGCGACGGACACCATCGGAGGCCCGGGCCTCATCCACCACTTCCCGCGCCAGCCGTGCGGCGCGCTGGTTGAGGTCGAACGCCTCATCGGTCAGGTCGAACTCGCCCAGCGTGATGGGCGACGCGCCGAAAGTATTGGTCTGGATGATGTCGGAGCCGGATTCGACGTAGCCGCGATGGATCTCCCGCACGATGTCGGGCCGGGTCCGGTTCAGGATCTCGGTGCAGTTCTCCTGTCCGCCGTAATCAACCTCGATGTCCAGTCCCATGGCCTGCACACGGCTGCCCATGGCGCCGTCACAGAGCAGGACGTCACTCTTCAGAGCCTCGATCAGATCACTCATGCCCGCGCCGATGCCTCCGTCCCCGAAAGCGCAATCCGGTCGCCGGTCTGCGCCACGTCGATACGGCGACAGACCTCCGTCACCATGTCGGCCTGATTCAGGGTATAGAAATGGAAGCCTGGAACGCCGTGCCGGACCAGTCGCTGACACAGTTCCGCGGCCAGATCGACGGCCACTCGCTGGCGATCCCTGCGGTTCTCGCCCGCTGCCCCGATCCGGCGCACGACGAAATCGGGAATGGCCGCACCGCATCCGGCAGCAAAGCGCCGCAGTTGCTCCAGATCGCGGATCGGCAGGATGCCAGGCAGGATCGGTTGCCAGATGCCACGAGCGGTCGCCGCATCGCGGAACCTCAGATAGGCATCCGCGTCGAAGAAGAACTGCGTGATGGCGCGGCTGGCACCGGCATCGAACTTGGACTTCAGGTTGTCCAGGTCGGCGGCGATGTCGCGCGAGTCAGGATGAACCTCCGGGTAGGCAGCGACGGAAATGTCGAAGTCATGAATCCGCCGCAGGCCGCCCACCAGATCGGCGGCATTGGAATATCCGTCCGGGTGCGGGCGGTAGGACGTGTCGCCGTTCTGCGGATCGCCGCGCAGGGCAACGATGCGGCTGACACCGGCGGCCAGATAGTCGCGGGCCACCGCGTCCACCGTTGCCTTCGACTGGGCCACGGCGGTCAGGTGCGCGGCCCCCTGCCAGCCGGTTGCGCCGGCGACAGCCTGAATGGTTTCCAGCGTGCCTGTCTGGGTCGTTCCCCCCGCACCATAGGTGACCGAGAAGAAGGCCGGTGCCGTGGTCGCAAGCTCCCGCGCGATACGGGGCAGCTTTGCCGCCCCCTGCTCGGTCTTTGCCGGAAAGAACTCCAGCGAGATTTCCAGCGCAGGTCCGCTGGCGACATTCTTCATCAACATGCTCATGCCTCTTGATCCCCGGCAGCGCGGGTGGCGGACCAGAGTCCGACCGTCAGCGTCCTGCCCGGCAGGTGAAGGGTGTGTTCGGGTGTCAGGCCGGCTTCAGCGAACCAGGCCCGGATTTCCGCGTCGCCAAAGCCGAGGCGCCGGTGTGCGTGATCGCTGCGCAGGTCCTCCAGCGCGTGCGGCAGGAAGTCGACGACGACCAGCCGTCCGCCAGACTTCAGCATCGACGCGGCAACGGCGACAAGCTGGCGCGGTTCGTCCATGAAGTGCAGGACCTGATGCGCGGTGACCAGATCGAAACTGCCCGGCGCGAAGGGCAGACGCAGGATGTCGCCCTGCCGGACCTGCACGTGCTGGTGCTCCGGAGTATCCAGTGCCGCCCTGGCGATGGATAGCATCTCCGGGTTCAGGTCAACGCCGACCGCACGTTCAACGCGCCCGGAAAGGACGGAGAGCAGCCGACCGGTGCCCGTGCCAAGGTCCAGCATGTCGTCGATGTCGTCGGTGCCCAGAACTGCATGCAGCGCGGTCTCCACTTCACGTTCGCTGACATGCAGCTTCCGCACCTCGTCCCAACGGGCGGCGTTGCGGCTGAAATAGTCCTGGGCACGCGCGGCGCGCTGTTGGCGGACACTGTCCAGGCGCACCAGTTCGGTGGCGAGATCGGGATCACCCTGTTCGATCAGGTCGTCCAGCGCGCTGGCCAGAACAGCGTGTGCACCGTCGAGGGAGAGCCGGTAGTAGACCCAGGCCCCTTCCCGCGCACGCTCCAGCAGTCCGGCATCACAGAGCAGCTTCAGATGGCGCGAAACCCGCGGCTGGCTCTGGCCGAGGATCCAGACCAGTTCCGACACCGTCAGCTCCGAGCGGCGGCAGAGCGCCAGCAGCTTGAGCCGGGTCTCGTCACTCGCCGCCTTCAGCGCCAGCACCAGATCTGCCATCGGCATGCTGCCTGCCGTCCTGGGCGCCAGCGGCGCAGGCGACGGCGTGACGTTTCCGGCATCCAGCCTGATATGTCTCTGCTCAACCATGAAATCAGGATATGCACATTTCTTTATATTCACAAGGGCAATCCTGTGACCCCAGCGCGACAGATCCGTTGCACCGGGCTTCCCATGTGACCGCTGGTACGTCTCACGGCCTCGCAGACCTTGACCTGACAGACCGGTTCGACGTTTCATCCGGCCCAGAACGGATCAGGGAATCATCAGACCATGACTCGAAATGCTCTCACTCGGCCGCTGGCAATGCTGTTCATGGCATTTGCGCTGTTTGCCACGGCACCGGCCATGTCCGCAGAAACGCCGAAGCAGATGGTGGAGCGGCTGGGCGGAACGGCTGTCGCCATCCTGGCCGACCCTGATGTCGAAGCGGAGGAGAGGACAAGGAAGTTCGCGGATCTGTTCTCCCGCGGCTTCGACCTGCCGCTGGTTGCCCGCATCGTGCTCGGTCGTTACTGGCGGGTGGCGACGCCGGAGCAGAAGGCCGAGTACGTCAGCCTGTTCGAGGACTATGTGATCAACACCTATGCGAACCGTCTGAATTCCTATGCCGGTCAGACCCTGCGCATCACCGGCGCCAATCCGATCAGCGACAACGAAACGATGGTGAGTTCGATGATCGAGCAGCCAAAGGGCGAGCCGGTGAAGGTCGACTGGCGCGTGCTGGACCGCGGCGGCGAACTGAAGATCGTCGATGTGCTGGTGGAAGGTGTCAGCATGGCGATCAGCCAGCGCTCGGAATTCGGCGCGGTGATTGCCAACAACGGCGGCGATGTCGAGGCCCTGCTGGTCAGGCTGCGCGCCCAGAACAGCAGATAGCCCCTGGGCTTCCGGGAAGGGGGAGGCATGGCCATGGAAGGTTTCGCCAGTGCGGACGACGTTGCCGCACTCCAGACCCTGATCAGGGATGCCGACCGGATCGTGTTCTTCACCGGGGCGGGAATTTCCACCGAGTCCGGCATACCCGATTTCCGCAGTCCCGGCGGCCTGTGGACCAAGAACCAGCCCATCGATTTCGGTGACTTCATCGCGCGGGAGGACATGCGCCGCGAGTCCTGGCGGCGCAAGTTCGCCATGGAGGAGACCTTCGCCAGTGCCGCGCCCAACCGGGGCCACCGGGCCGTGGAGAAGCTGATCCGCGACGGCAAGGCGAGCGCCATCATCACCCAGAACGTGGACGGCCTGCATCAGGCCAGCGGCGTGCCGGACGAAAAGGTGATCGAGCTGCACGGCAATTCCACCTATGCCACCTGCCTGGATTGCGGGTTGCGGCACGAACTGGACCTGATCCGCAAGCACTTCGAGGCTGATGGCACCCTGCCCCACTGCATGAACTGCGGCGGCATCGTGAAGACGGCCACCATTTCCTTCGGACAGAGCATGCCGATCGCGGAGATGGAGCGGGCAGAACAGGAAACGCTGGCCGCCGACCTCTGCATCGTTCTCGGATCCTCGCTGGTGGTCTATCCTGCCGCCGGGTTCCCGAGACTGGCGAAGGAAAATGGTGCCGGGCTCGTCATCCTCAACCGCGACCCCACCGACCTGGACCGCTTTGCCGATCTGGTGCTGAACGCGGAGATCGGGCCGACCCTCGGCACCGCCGTCAATGTCAACTGAGCCGTCCGGCAGCGATGCAATCCGCCCTTACCGGACCAGCGACCGCGATCAGGTCATCGAACTCTGGAACGCCTGCGGCCTGACAAGACCCTGGAACGATCCGGCAGCGGACATTCAGCGTTCGCTGGATACGGCTACTTCGGAGCTGTTCATCCAGCAGGAAGCGGATCGCATCATCGGGACCCTGATGGTCGGATACGACGGCCACCGTGGATGGATGTACTACCTGGCTGCCGATCCCGCACAGCGCGGCAAGGGCATCGCGAAGGCCCTGGTTGCAGTGGCGGAGGATTTCCTGCGCGACCAGGGCTGTCCCAAGGTCGAACTGATGGTACGCACCACCAATACGGCGGCGCTGGGGTTCTATGATCGTCTGGGCTACGAGGCGCAGGAGGTCACGGTGCGCGCGAAGTGGCTGAACGGGAACACGCAATAGCCGGTTCCGCCAGGCGGACGACTGCCTACCCCCGCACCCGTTCCACGCGCGACATCCCCGGTTCACCTGACAGCGCGCTGATGATGTCCGTCAGGTGCTGCACGTCGCGCACTTCGATGTCGATCACCATGCGGAAGAAGTCGTCGGTGCGGCGGCTGGTGCTGATGTTGGCGATGTTGCCGTCCTGCTCCGCGATCAGGGTGGTGGTGCGACTGAGCATGCCGCGGCGGTTGGCGATCTCGGCCTCGATCCGCGCCACATAGTTCTGCGACGCCGCCGCATCACCTGTCCAGGCGGCGTCCAGCCAGCGCTCCGGCACATCCTGATAGAGTTCCAGGGTGGCGCAGTCGATGGCATGGACGTGAATGCCCTTGCCCGCGTCATTGATGCCGACAATCCGGTCACCCGGGATCGGGTGACAGCAGGTCGAGAAGGTGACGCCAACGCCCGGCGTCAGCCCCCTGACGGGAACGGCATCGTTCGCCACCGTCTTCTTCGGTCGGGCCAGGGAGCGCCGACGCGAGCGTTCGCTCGGGTACAGCATGCCCAGCACATCGCGGGAGGATATCGTGCCGGTCCCGACGCCCTCGTAAAGCTCCCCAAGGGAATCGAGCCGCAGGGATTGCAGCACGGTCTTCAGGTTCTTCGCCGTGGGGCGGCGGCGCGCAGCCTGGAAGGTGGTATCCAGCAACCGGCGCCCCACCTCCTGATGTTCCGCCCTGACCCTCTGGCGGGTGGCGCGGCGGATGGCGCTGCGGGCCTTGCCGGTGACGACAAATTCCTCCCACAGCGGCTGCGGCGACTGCTCCGTCGAGGTCAGCACCTCGATCTGGTCACCGTTGCGAAGCAGGACATGCAGCGGCGCGACACGGCCATTGACCTTCGCGCCGACGCAGGTGTCGCCCAGATCGGTATGCACGGCGTAGGCGAAGTCCACCGGCGTCGCCCCCGCAGGCAACTGGATCAGGCGGCCCTTGGGCGAAAAGCAGAAGACCTGATCGGCGTACATGTTCAGTTTCGAGTTCTCCAGGAACTCGTCGAAATCCGATGCCTCGTTCAGGATCTCCAGCAGTTCGCGCAACCAGCGTTCCTGCTCCGCACTGGGCCGCGATCCCTTGCCGCCGCCGGACTTGTAGTGCCAGTGCGCGGCAACGCCGAACTCGGCGCGTTCGTGCATCTCGCGGCTGCGGATCTGGATCTCCGTCCGGACCCCCTCCGGTCCCAGCACGACCGTATGCAGTGACTGGTAGCCGTTCCGCTTCGGGATCGAGATGTAGTCGTCGAACTGGTCCGGCACCATCGGATAGCGCTGGTGAATGGCACCCAGCATGCGATAGCAGGCATCCGCGTCATCGACGATGATGCGGAAGGCATAGACATCGGCGAGCTGTTCGAACGTGATCCGCTTTTCCTGCAGCTTGCGCCAGATGGAGAAGTGGCGTTTCTCCCGCCCCTTGATCTCCGCGATCAGGCCGGTCGTCTTCACCGTTTCCTGCAGGGCAAGCTGCATGCGCAGGACGAGATTGCCAGCCTGGCGGCGCAGATGCTTCAGCCGCTCGTCGATCGAGCCCCAGGCCTTCTGGTCCAGAACCTGGAACGACAAGTCCAGCAGCTCTTCCTTGATGTCGTTCATGCCGACGCGCTCGGCCAGCGGGGCGTAGATCTCGCGGGTTTCGAGCGCAATCCGCTGCGCCTTTTCCGGCTTCAGGAAGCCGATCGTGCGCATGTTGTGCAGCCGGTCGGCCAGCTTCACCACCAGGACACGGATATCATCGGACATGGCCAGCAGCAGCTTGCGGAAGTTCTCCGCCTGCTGGGTCTGGTCCGACTTGAGCTCCATCTTGGACAGCTTGGTAACACCATCGACAAGCTGCGCCACGTGCGGACCGAACTCGCGCTCGATCTCCTCCGGCGTTGCCAGCGTATCCTCGATGGTGTCATGCAGCAGCGCGGTAACGATGGTCTCGGTATCCAGCCGGTAGTCGGTCAGGATGCCCGCAACCTCGACCGGATGACTGAAATAGGGATCACCGGACGCGCGCTTCTGGCTGCCGTGCGCACGCACTGCAAAGACATAGGCCTTGTTGATCAGGTCTTCGCGGGCTTTCGGGTCATAGCTCAGGACCCGTTCCACCAGCTGCATCTGGCGCATCATGGGGCGAAGCCTATCGCATCACCCGATGCTGCGTCATCAGCCGCCGCTCTGGTCGCCTGCGGCCAGGGCAGCAAGTTCACGACGCATGCGCGTGGCCAGATCGTCCTCTTCCGGCTCGTCACGCTCCACATGGCGCTGGTAGCTGGCGATCAGGGCGTCACCGAGTTCCTTGGTGCTGACCTTCTCGTCCGCGATCTCACGCAGGGCGACCACCGGGTTCTTGTCGTTGTCGCGCTCGACCAGGATCTCGGAGCCACTCGAGATCGCGCGGGCGCGCTGGGCGGCCAGCAGCACGAGGTCGAAACGGTTCGAAACCTTGTCGATACAATCTTCAACGGTAACGCGGGCCATGAAGGCACCTCCGGCACAGGTTGCGCAATTCTGGAAAGATCAGGGTCTCTAACGGCTAGCTGCCGCGCCTGCAACTTCTTTTTCGGCCTGCAGCAGGCTCACACCGCTCGCGTCGGCAATCTGAAGCATGTCGGCTGCGGTCCGACCGGAAACCGGATGCCGCCAGTGCGGCGCCACTTCCTGCAGGGGCAACAGCACGAACGCGCGGTCAGCCATCCGCGGATGCGGCAGTTGCGGCACACCGTGGATACCGGTGGCACTGAGAACACTTCCGCCATGGGCCAGCAGGTCCAGGTCGATCCACCGCGGTGCCCAGCGTTCCTGCCGCACGCGTCCGAACGACCATTCGATCTCGTGCAGGATCTGCAGCAACCGCCCCGGCTCCTCCGCCGTCTCCAGCCGGGCGACGCCGTTGACGTACCAGGGCTGCGGCGAGATGGACGGCGGGAACGGCGGTGTGACGTACCAGCGGGACCGCGCGGCGACATGCACACCGCGCGCCGACAGGCGCTCCAGCGCAGCCTCCAGCGTGTTCTCCGGCGGTCCGTAGTCGGGGTGTGGCAGGTTACCGCCCAGTCCGATCAAGATCATCCCGTCCTCCCGGCGCGCAGCCTGTTCACCCTGTCGGTCAGGCGTGGTTTTCACTGGCATTTCCAAGCCTTCCAGCCTATGCAGGGATAGCTCCGACAAAGGTCCTGAACCGGCTCGATTGCGCCATCAGGTGTCGCGATCCGGTGGAACGCGGAGCGCCATGGATAATTCATTGAAACGGTTTTGCAAATGTCTGATCTCGACCTCGGATTTTACCCTTCCGAGAAGGTGGCCCTTTTTATCGACGGCGCCAATCTGTACGCCGCAGCCCGCACCCTGAACTTCGATATCGACTATCGGAAGCTGCGCACGGTCTTTGCCAAACACACCAATCTGGTCCGTGCCTTCTACTACACGGCGCTGCTGGAGGATCAGGAGTATTCGCCCCTGCGCCCGCTGGTCGACTGGCTGGACTACAACGGCTTCACGATGGTGACGAAGCCCGCGAAGGAATTCGTCGGCCACGACGGGCGACGCAAGGTCAAGGGCAACATGGATATCGAACTGGCCATCGACATGATGGAAATGGCCGGTTTCATCGATCATGCGGTCCTGTTCTCCGGCGACGGCGATTTCCGCAGCCTGGTGGAGGCCGTTCAGCGCCGGGGCCTGCGCTGCACCGTTGTCAGCACGATCAAGACCCAGCCACCGATGATCGCCGACGAACTGCGCAGGCAGGCGGATCGCTTCATCGAATTGCAGACCCTGCAGCCGCTGATCGGGCGGGAAGGCTTCGTGCGTCCGCAGCATCCGCGCCGTGACGATGCCCCGCGCGGCAATGTCCGCGATGATGAGGACGATGACGATTACGATGATGAACTGGTCAGCTGACATCCGGCCATGACCGCGCACGAACCGGCACCGGACTGTACCCTGTGCCCGCGCCTCGCCGCTTTCCGGCAGGACAACCAGGCCGCCTACCCCGACTTTCACAACGGCCCGGTCCCGGCCTTTGGTGATATCGGGGCGCGGTTGCTTGTCGTCGGCCTCGCCCCTGGTCTGAAGGGGGCGAACCGGACCGCCCGGCCCTTCACCGGCGACTATGCCGGCGACCTGCTCTATCCATCGCTGATCGAGGCCGGTTTCGCGCGCGGAACCTATGGCGCGCATCCCGGCGACGGGCTGGAACTTGCCGATTGCCGCATCACCAATGCCGTGCGCTGTGTTCCCCCGGCCAACAAGCCGACAGGGGACGAAGCGAAGACCTGTCGTCCTTTCCTGGTGGCCGAGATCGCGGCAATGGCAAACCTTCAGGCACTGCTGGCGCTGGGCCGGTTCGCGCATGAAGCCGTGATCCGCACCTTCGGGCTGCGGCAGAAGGATTACGCCTTCGGCCATGGCGCCATGCATCAACTGCCGAACGGGTTGCTGCTGGCCGACAGCTATCACTGTTCCCGTTACAACGTGAACACCAACAGGCTGACGGCGGAGATGTTCGCCGACGTGCTGGCGGCGCTGAGCGACCGGATGGACGACTGACGTTCTCGCCACCGGTCGGTTGACCCTATCGGGCGTCGTGGAAGATCACGCCGAGTGTCTGTCGATGCCCCGCCGTCACGGTAGAAACACCATGGCGCATGGTCACGCGAAAGTACCCGCGCTTGCCGGGCACGGGCCGCTGGTTGACGGCAAACAGCAGTCCCTCGCCCTCTTCCAGCATGATCGCCTCGGCACGGGACTGCATGCGTGGTCGCGCCTCCGTCAGGACGAATGCCCCGCCACTGTATGTGTCCGGGGCACTGAGCATGACGACAAGCTGGATCGGGAAATGCATCTCCCCGTAGAGATCCTGGTGCAGTCGGTTGTAGTCCCCTGGCCCGTAGTCGAGCAGCAGCGGTGTCGGTCGCACCTGCCCCGCCTCGTGGCAAGCCGCCAGATAATCGTCGTGCCGGTCAGGGAACCGTTCGGTCTTTCCCATGCAGTCCATCCACTGGTTCGCCAGTGGCGCCAGTTCGGCATAGATGTGGTGGCGCAGGTCGGCCACGCGCTGCGGCAGCGGATAGTTGAAATACTTGTAGCTACCCTGGCCGTAACCGTGCCGCTGCATCACCACGTGGTTGCGGAACAGCGCGTTGTCGGCAAACAGGGGACGGAGGGATGCGGTTTCCCCGGTACCGAGCAGGCCCGGCAGCCGCGCAAACCCGCGTTCGTCCAGCTCCGATCGGATCCTGTTCCAGTCCGGCGCGCTCATGCCCGGATGAACCTGTCGAAGATCCTGCCGTCGACGCAGAGCAGGCCAGTGAAGATCAGCAGGAACCCGATGGCTGTCGTCGGTGTGATCTGTTCGTCCAGAAAGATGACCCCCAGCGCCATGGCGCTCGGCGGAATCATGATGGTCACCAGCATGAGATTGGTCGCCCCCGCCGTCGCCAGAATGCGGAAGTAGAGGATGTAGGCCAGCGCGGTGCAGAACGTCCCGAGCGTCAGCCAGGTCAGCAGCACGCCCACGCTTGGCACAGCCGCCGGAACCCCCTCCGTGAACAGGGCGACAGGCAGCATGATCAGGGTCGAGGCGGTCAGCATCCCGGCCCCGGAAACCGTCGGCGCGAAACGTTTCAGACGACGACCGTACACACCGGCGAAGCTGTAGCAGAGCGCGGCGCAGAGTACCGCGATCTGGCCGAACAGGCTGCCGTCCAGCCCGTCGAAGGCATCCGGACCAACCAGCACCGCGACACCGCCCATACCCAGGATGACCCCGGCGGTCCGCATCACCGTAGCCTTCTCGTCCTGTGTCAGCAGGTGGGCGACGATCACCACGAAAAGCGGTGTGGTGGCGTTGAGGACGGAGGCCAGCCCCCCGGAGATCCAGGTCTGCCCCCAGAAGATCAGGGTGAAGGGAATGGCATTGTTGAGCAGGCCCATCACCAGCAGATCACGAAAATCGGTCAGGGTGCGCGGCAGGGCAACGCCGGAGACCAGCACGACAATCCAGAGGACGGTCGCACCGCAGGCCACGCGCCCCAGCACCAGGGTGAAGGGTCCGACCTCCGTCAGCGCGATCTCGACGAAGAAGAAGGTCGCACCCCAGAGCAGCGAGAGCGCCAGCATCATCGTCCATTCCAACGCACCCATGCGCATCCGGCTTCACTCCCCTTCAAGGTATCGCCTGAACGACCTTGCCTGTTTCCGCCTGCATCGGCTTCCCGCCTCTTGTTGTCAAAGCCTCTTTGCACAATCAGCTTGCCTTGGCGACGACGGCCCGGCATGGCTGCATCGACATGCAACGGGAGACGACAATGCGCAGGATCGGTCAGTTCATTGATGGTCAGGCTGTCACTGGCGGCGACGGAGTCACATTCGAGAGTATCGACCCGGCGACCGGTGAGACGCTGGCAACCGTATCTTCTGCCACGGCAGACGACATCGACAGCGCCGTCGCCGCAGCGGCTGCGGCGCAGCAGGAATGGCAGGCCACGGATGGCGCCCACAAGGCCGCGATCCTGAACCGCATCGCCGACGCGCTGACCGACCGGCGGCAGGAACTGGCGGAGCTGGAAGTCGCCGATACGGGCAAGCCGATTTCGGAGGCACCGGAAGCCGACATCGACAGTGCCGCAGACTGCTTCCGCTTCTTCGCCGGGATCGCGCGCAGCATTCGCGGGGAGAGCATCGACCTGCCGGATACACTGATCTACACCCGTCGCGAACCGTGGGGTGTCTGCGCCGGGATCGGCGCCTGGAACTACCCGATCCAGATCGCGAGCTGGAAGGCAGCACCAGCTCTCGCCTGCGGCAATGCCATGGTCTTCAAGCCAAGCGAAATGACCCCCCTGACGGCCATGGAACTGGCCGGAATCATCCATCAGGCGGGCGTCCCCAGGGGACTGTACAATGTGGTCAATGGCGCTGGTGCCGTAGGTGCGGCACTGACCACGCACCCCGGTATCGCCAAGGTTTCCGTCACCGGCTCCGTCGGCACGGGCAAGCGGGTGATGGTCGGCGCGGCGGAGAGCCTGAAGGCGGTCACCATGGAACTTGGCGGCAAGTCGCCGCTGATCGTCTTCGCCGATGCCAATCTGGACGACGCGGTATCGGCGGCGATGCTGGCCAATTTCTATACCCAGGGGGAGGTCTGCACCAACGGCACCCGCGTCTTTGTTCACCAGGACATTCGCGAAGCCTTCCAGGAGCAGTTGGTGCGCCGGACAGAGGCCATGATCGTCGGCGACCCCAAGGATCCGGCGACCCATGTCGGGGCGATGATCTCCGCCACGCATCTGGAGAAGGTTCTGGCCCATGTCGAACAGGGAAAGGCGGCGGGCGCACGGGTCCTGACAGGTGGAGAGCGGCTGACGGGGGGGATCTTTGACCGTGGTGCCTTCATGCGGCCGACCGTCTTCGCCGACGTCCGCGACGACATGGTGATCGCGAAGGAGGAGATCTTCGGCCCTGTCATGTCGGTACTGGACTTCGCGGACGAGGACGATGTGATCGCCCGCGCCAACGCCACCGAGTTCGGCCTGGCGGCGGGGCTGATGACGAATGACCTGAGCCGCGCGCACCGGGTCGCAGCGCAGCTTCAGGCCGGCACGGTCTGGGTCAATACCTACAATCTGACGCCCATCGAGATGCCCTTCGGCGGCGTCAAGCAGTCTGGTCTGGGGCGCGAGAACGGGCACGCAGCAATCGAATACTACACGCGGACCAAGAGCGTGCATGTCGGCCTGGGCCCGGTCGAAGCGCCCTACTGACCTCATCGGTGAAAACCGGGCAGAAAAAAAGGGGTGCCGGTGATCGCCACCGGCACCCCTGATCTGTCAGTCCATCAAATGGATCAGCCGAGCTTTCGCTCCGCGCTCAATCCCTTGTAGATGCAGTAGCACATCACCACCATGACGATCGCAAAGGGGAAGCCCGTCGCGATGGCCGCTGCCTGCAATGACCCCAGGCCACCGCCGATCAACAGGGTGATGGCAACCAGCCCCTCGAAGATGCACCAGAACACCCGCTGGGCCACCGGCGCATCGATCTTGCCACCTGCCGTGATCGTGTCGATGACCAGCGAACCCGAATCGGATGAGGTCACGAAGAAGACGATCACCAGCACGATGCCGATGAAGGACACGACATTCGTCAGCGGCAGTTGCTCCGCCATCTTGAACAGCGAGAGTTCCGGCTGCCAGTTGGTCACGGTATCCACGACGCCGCCGTAGCCGTTCTCCACATGCTGCCAGATCGCCGTCCCGCCGAAGACATTCATCCACAGCACACAGGCGATGGTCGGCACGATCAGGACGCAGATGATGAACTCGCGCACCGTCCGGCCCTTGGAGACGCGGGCGATGAACATGCCGACGAAGGGTGACCAGGAAATCCACCAGGCCCAGTAGAACGTGGTCCAGCCATGCATGAAGCCGGTATCCTCGCGCCCGACCCAGTTGCTCAGTTCCGGCAGCGCGACCGCATAGTCGACAAGGCCGTTGAAGAAGCCGGAGATGATGAACAGCGTCGGCCCGACCACGATGACGAAGAGCATCAGGATCAGCGCCAGCACCATGTTCAGTTCGGACAGGCGCTTCACACCACCGTCGAGACCTGCCAGGACCGAAAGCAGGGCCACGGCCGTGATACCGGCGATCAGGATGATCTTGGTCAGATCTGTCGCGGGTATGTCGAACAGGTAATTCAGCCCCGCGCTTGCCTGCTCAGCCCCGAAGCCGAGCGAGGTCGCCAGACCGAACAGGGTGGCAAACACCGCCAGCGTATCGATGATGTGGCCAGGCCAGCCCCAGACCCGCTCCCCCAGGATCGGGTAGAAGGCGGAGCGGATGGTGAGCGGCAGTCCCCGGCTGTAGCTGAAGAAGGCCAGGGCCAGCGCGATGACCGCGTAGATCGCCCAGGCGTGCAGTCCCCAGTGGAAGATCGTCGCCGCCATGCCCATGGACATGGCTGCCTCCGTATCCGCCGGATCAACACCAAGCGGCGGGCTGAGGAAATGGTTCACCGGCTCCAGCACGCCGAAGAACATCAGGCCGATGCCCATGCCCGCGGCAAACAGCATGGCGAACCAGCCGGTGTAGGAATACTCCGGCTTGGCATCCTTGCCCCCCAGCCTGATCCTGCCCAGCGGTGAGACCACCAGAAACAGGCAGAACAGCACGAAGATGTTCGCCGCCCCCATGAAGACCCAGTCGAAGGTTGATGTCAGCCAGGGACGCAGTTCCCCGAAGAACTCGGCTGATCCGGCCGGAAACATCAACACCAGTATGACAAACCCGACAATCAGAACCGCAGACACAAAGAAGACCGGATTGTGAACATCCAGTCCCATGATCTGCACGTTGTGCTGTCCGGGTTCGAAGTCGGACTCAGGTACAATGTCAGACATTGAACACCTCCCTCTCGATTATCCCATCGCCACGGCCCCACAGGGGCCGGACCCAGCGCCTCATGACCGATCCGGATGCGGAAATCTTGGCCGCCGCTTGCCGGAGCGTGGTCAACAGGCTGGCACCGAGCCTAAGCGGATTCTGTCCTGATTGCGACAGCAGTGCCCGGAATTGCCTGATTTATCGGCAGATCACCCGGCTGCCGCGCGTTTCACGGCGTCGATGGCGTCAGGGTTGCTGAGGGCCGAGAGGTCGCCCGGCGGCTCGTTGAGCACCAGCGCGCGGATCACCCTGCGCATGATCTTCAGCGACCGGGTCTTGGGCAGATCATCGACAAACAGGATCCGGGCAGGCTTGAACGCCTTGCCCAGGCCGTCTGTGACGGCGACCGACAGACGGCGCGCCAGTGCATCGTCCACGGTCACGCCCGCAGCGGGTATGGCGGCGACCAGAACGGCCTCCCCCTTCACCGGGTCCGGCAGGGCCACCGCAGCAGCCTCCGCAATCAGCCCGGTCGCCATGACCAGTCCCTCGATCTCCGCCGGCCCCGCCCGCTTGCCCGCAACCTGGATCGTGTCGTCGGAACGGCCGTGCACGTACCACAGGCCATCCGCATCCCTGCTGGCCCAGTCCCCGTGCCGCCACATGTCAGGATACATGGACCAGTAGGTCTCGATGAAGCGGTCGGGATCGCGCCATATGCCACGACTGAGGCCGATGGACACGTCACGCAGTACCAGTTCACCCACCTCCCCCGGTCCGACGCTGTTGCCGGATGCGTCCACGATATCCGTGGCCATCCCCGGCAGCGGCCCGGCGAAGGAACAGGGACGCTGTGGCGTCAGCACGTTTCCGGCGATGAAACCGCCGCTGATCTCCGTACCGCCGCAGACATTGATGATGGGACAGCGTCCACCACCCACATGCTCGGAGAACCAGACCCAGGCTTCCTCCGTCCATGGCTCCCCGGTGGATGCCAGAATGCGGATGGCGGAGAGGTCGTGCGCGGCGACAGGGTCGGGACCATGGCGCATCAGACTCCGGATCGCGGTGGGCGCGATTCCGAAGAAGGTCGCCTTGTGTGCGGCAGCCAAGCGCCAGATGCGGCCCGCATCGGGCCAGTCCGGCACGCCTTCGGCAAGAATGAAGGTCGCGCCCCGGGCGAAAGTTCCGGCCATCGAATAGGGACCGGTCACCCAGCCGAAATCCGCGAACCAGAACAACCTGTCGTCGGCCTTCAGATCGAAGGAGACAGTGAAATCCAGTGCCCCCTTCACCGTGAAGCCGCAGTGTGTCAGCACTGTCCCCTTGGGACGCCCGGTGGTGCCTGAGGTATAGGCGATCATCAGGGGCTGGTCGGCATCGACCATCTGCATCGGCGTGCTGTCGGCCGACGAGACATCCAGATCATGCCACCAGACATCGCGATCCCCGTTCATCGCGACGCTACCGTCGCCGGTGCGCAGCACGATGGTATGGCGCAGCGTCGGCACCTCGCTGGCCGCGCTGTCGATCACCGGTTTCATGGCGATAGTGCTGCCGCGCCTTACGGCCTGGTCGGCGGTGATCACGGCTACCGCTTCGGCGTCGTTCAGCCGCTTCACTATCGCTTCCGCGCCGAAACCCGAGAACAGCGGCGAAATGATCGCGCCGATGCGCGCCACGGCCAGGAACGCGACAGGGGTCTCGGGCAGCACGGGCATGTAGATGCCGACCGCATCCCCCGGCCCGACGCCCAGAGCCAGAAGCCCGGCGGCCAGTTCGCGCACCTGCCGGTCCAGCTCCGCGTAGGTCAGGGTGCGCTGGCTGTCATCTTCCCCGTGCCAGATGATTGCCGGCTTCTGCCAGGCGTCCGTGCCACGGTGACGGTCCAGAACATTGTCGCAGAAGTTCATCGTCCCGCCGACGCACCACCGGGCATTCGGCAGGCCATCCGAGACATCGCGGACCTGCGTGTATGGTTGGTCAAAGCGGATACCCAAGGCTCGAATCGCGCTGTCCCAGAACCAGTCCGGGTCCGCCGCAGCACGCTGCAGCAAGTCATTCTCGTCGCCACAGCCGAGCGTTTCGACAAAGCGGGTCAGTTCCGCATCGTCGATGTACGCCCGCGTTGGCTGCCATGTGAAACCGTCCTGCATGTGCCGATTCTCCCGCCCCTGCGCCATCTCGGCAGAGTATGGCCAGATGCCCCGCCGACAGGCAAATCCCGATCACTGGATGAGATTTCGTCCCGATAGAGGTTTGACAAACCAGCATTGTTCAGCCGGAATAACAGGGTCGTAAAAAAAACAAGTCTGGGAGGGTTCAATAATGAAATCCGGAATCATGAAATCTGCTGGTGTGATGGCACTGGCTGCGGTGGCGGCGCTGTCGTTCTCCGCTGGGGACGCGGAGGCCAAGAAGGTCCGCTGGAAGATGCACTCGGCATTCGGCAAGAATCTGGCCGTTATCGGCCCGGTCGGTTATCGCATCGCCGACTGGGTCAACAAGGCCAGCGACGGCGACTTCGATATCAAGGTGTTCGAGCCGGGCGCGCTTGCCGGTGGTTATGCCTACTACGATCCGGTCAGCCAGGGCGCGTTCGAGGCGGGCTACGGCACGCCGGGCGCGAACCAGGGCAAGAATTCCGCATTCGCATTCCTTTCGACCTGGCCGTTCGGTCCGGGTGCGCTGGAGTTCAATGCATGGCTGCAGTATGGCGGCGGCGTCGAGATCGGTGAGGAGCTCTACGGTCGCGACGGCATCAAGTACAATTACTGCGGCATGATCCCGCCGGAGACGTCGGGCTGGTTCCGGACCGAGATCAAGAGCCTGGAAGAGCTCAAGGGTCTGAAGATGCGCTTCTTCGGCATGGGCGCGAAGGTCATGCAGAAGTTCGGTGTGTCGACACAGCAGCTTGCGGCGGGCGACATCTATCCGGCGCTGGAACTGGGAACGATCGATGCCACCGAGTTCTCGATGCCTGCCATCGACAGGACCCTTGGCTTCTACCAGATCGCCAAGTTCAACTACTATCCGGGCTGGCATCAGCAGTCGACCACCAACGAAGTCCTGATCAACCAGGGCAAGTGGGACGAACTGGACGATCAGAAGAAGGCAATTTTCGACCTGGCCTGCAAGGCAAACATCGCGGTCGAAATGGCCGAGGGTGAAGCCCTGCAGCCTGCGGCCATGCTGGCCAACGAAGCTGATGGCGTGAAGAACGTCACCTGGCCCGACTCGGTGCTGGACCAGCTTCGTGAAGCCTGGACCACCGTCCTTGCCGAAGAGCAGGCGGCCAATCCGGACGTGAAGCGTCTCTATGCCAGCTACAGCGAGTTCCACGAGAGCTACAAGGCCTGGGGCGAGCGCGGCTACCTGAAGTAAGATGTTTCGTGCCCTGCGACCCGGTCTCCGGATCGGGTCGCAGCGTCACGTGACTCCTCGCGACCGGCGCGCGCCCCGCGCCGGTCGTTTCTTCTGCCATTGAAACCGGCGACTTGTCCGTACCGCGCAGCCTTTGCGCGTCGGGGAAAGATATGACCGGGAAAGAACAGGGACGGGGCGCTTAACATGCTCAATCTTGCAGACGCTGCTGACAGGCTTGCACGATCCACCGGACGCGCCGTCAGCTGGCTGATCGTGCCGCTGATCTTCATCATCATGTTCGATGTGATCACGCGAAAGATCGATATCATCCGTGACTGGTCCGCTGAAATCACCATCGAGACGGGCTATTCGGTCTCCTTCATCCTGCAGGACATGCAGTGGCACATCCACGGCATCCTGCTGATGTTCGCCTTTGGTGTCGGCTACCTGACAAACGCCCATGTGCGCGTCGACATTTTCCGCGAGATGGCCAGTCACCGAACCCAGGCAAAGATCGAGCTTTTCGGCCTGCTGTTCATGGCCGTGCCCTTCCTCTGTCTCGCGATCTGGAAGTCGGTCGACATGGTGACACTGTCCTACCACCAGGGCGAAGGGTCTGAATCCCTGGTCGGTATCCCGTGGCGCTATGTCATCAAGAGCTGCCTGCCGATCGGCTTTGTCCTCATCTTCGCCGCAGCGATTGCAACCCTGATCCGAACCATCGTCTATCTCTATGGTTCGGAGGAAAGCAGCAAGTGCGCCGAGGAGGATATCCAGTACTTCACGGACAAGACCGTGTTGCCAAAGGTTTCACTGGAGGATGACATCCTCGCCAAGCCCGCCGGGGAGCGCTGATCCATGGAATTCATCGAGTGGTTCCTTGACGACCATCTATACGACTATCTGGGCGCCTACATGTTCCTGGCCCTGGCGCTGACCCTGTTCACGGGTCTGCCGGTCGCCTTCGCCCTTGGCGGCATTTCGCTGCTGTTCGGCCTCGTCGGCATCTATCTGGAGATCATCGACTTCGCGGTCTTCTTCCAGGTCATCAACCGGGTCTGGGGTGGTGACGGGGCTTCCGGCGCAATCCAGAACCCCATACTGGTCGCCATCCCCTGTTTCGTCTTCATGGGCACGATGCTGGAGCGGTCACAGGTGGCCGCCGACCTGCTGCACATCCTGCAGGTGATGCTGAAACGCATTCCCGGCGGCCTCGCACTGTCGATCACAGCAATGGGCACGATCATGGCAGCGACCACGGGCATCATCGGTGCCTCGGTCGTGATGATGACGCTGCTTGCATTGCCGACAATGCTGAACCGCGGGTACAATCACTCGCTGGCGACCGGCACGATCGCTGCCAGCGCCACCCTCGGCATCCTGATCCCACCGTCGATCATGCTGGTGCTGATGGCCAACCTGCTGGCCGTTTCGGTGGGCAACCTGTTCATCGGTGCCGTCCTGCCCGGCCTTCTGCTGTCAGGCCTCTATTTCGCCTATATCGTGACCCGGGCGACCCTGAACCCGAGCTGCGCGCCGCCCCTGCCCGACGACCTGATCCAGGTCGATCCGACAAAGCGGGCCAATGTCATCCGCTTCTTCTCCTATGTTGGCGGGATCCTGGTTGCCATGTACCTGCTGGAGCAGCTGGGGCTGGACCAGATCAACTGGAGCCTGCTGGCTTTCCTGGCGATCTTCGTGGTTGCCATGTGGATGGGCCGACGGGAGGGCAATACCCTGTTCGGCGGCATCCTGAAGGGCTTCGTACCGCCGATCTTCCTGATCATGATGGTGCTTGGTTCGATCTTTGCCGGTTGGGCGACACCGACGGAGGCTGCCGGCATCGGGGCCTTCGGCAGCATGGTGCTGGCCTGGTTCAACCGCACGCTGAGCTGGAGCGTGATGCGAGAGGTCTGCCACCGGACCGGTCTGACGACCGCCATGATCTTCTTCATCTTCGTTGGTGCCACTGCCTTCTCGACCGTGTTCCGCAACGTCTATGGCGAGGATCTGATCATCGAGTTCATCGAGTGGCTGGAGCTTGGTGCCTGGCCGCTGCTGTTCCTGCTGATGTTCACCGTGTTCATCATGGGCTTCTTCTTCGACTTCCTGGAGATCACGCTGATCATCCTTCCGGTGTTCTCCCCGGTCATCAAGGCGTTCGCGCCGGAGTTTGCCGGGCATCTGGGACTGGAGGGGCTGCCCTTCCAGCAGGTGCAGGAACAGGTGATCTACTGGTTTGCCATATTGGTGGCGGTGAACCTGCAGACATCGTTCCTGACACCTCCATTCGGATTCGCGCTCTTCTACATGAAGGGTGTGGCGCCGAAGGAAGTGAAGATGCAGGACATCTACAAGGGCATCATCCCCTTCGTGATGCTGCAGCTCATCGGCCTCAGCTTCGTCGTGCTGTTCCCGCAGATCACGCTCTGGCTGCCAAACCTGATGTTGAAATGACGCTGCATCAGCGCTGAAACGGCTCCGGCCCGCGCTTCCTTGGAAGCGCGGGCCGGTTTCGTCTGGTGAGCTCCGGGCGGGACCGGCACGACGCCTGGAACGGGACTCCGGACTGTTGCCCTACTTCTCCGGTGCCGGATGATCGCCGCGCACGGCGTCCCCCCATTCGTCGAGCAGGCGCTTGCGTTGCGATACCGCCCGGGCGCGCAGGCGCGCGCTGGCAATGTCGACCCAGGCGCGGGCGATGAAGGGGGCCGCGAACAGCAACGCGAAGCCGATGGCGCATGCGGCCAGGTTGATCAGCATGTATTCGGGATCGACCATCAGCCGAAAGGCCCCGTCGAAGGTTCCGCTGCCACGCCAGTGCGTCACGATCCCGGGCAATGCGCCGGAAAGGTTCATGCCGAAGACCGTCGCCATCGCCCCGGGCACACGCAGCATCCGGGTCATGGCGAGCAGCAGGGTCGGCAGCATGTAGATCATCATCAGGGCGAATGTCGCCGGTGCGACCGGCAACAGCAGAAGGGAGCCGAACATCAGCAGCAGCGTCGTCTTGCCGCCGTTATCCCGCTTGCCCTTCTTCGCCTTCGAATTGCCGTCTGCCGTGGTTGCGCTCACAGGATCGCCTCCATCGAGAAGTAGAAGACCGTCAGGAAGCAGACCGAAAGGCTGAACATCTGCGCGTAGCGATAGCCGCGATGCATCGCCAGCGCCCGTTGTCCGGGACCGAATTCAGAGAGCTGGGCGATGACATGTTCCAGATGATTGTACTGGGCCACGGCATGCTCGAACTCGGCCTTGTCCTGGTCCAGGGTCCTGAGCAGGTCCAGTTCCGCCAGCAGGGCCGACAGGTCGCCGCGCTTGACCAGGCTCTCGATCTTCTTCTCCACCACCATGCGCCGCACCCTGCTCTGCAGGGTCCTGGTCACCGGACCCAGAGCGCTGGCAAAGGCCCGCGTGATTCCCGGCACAGGGGTACGGTGGTGCATCTCCTGCAGTTCAGCCATGAACCGTGCGGCACGGATCAGTCCCTCGATACCCTTGTCACTGCTCGGGATCGTCCTGAGGCTACGCTCCAGCCTCCGGTCATGCGCTGCAAGGAATGCCGCCGAATGCTGCGCCAGGGTGAAGTCCGCGTCGGCATCGTCGGAAAGCTTGCGATCCAGGGCCGACATCAGTTCGCCCGGCGTGCGCGGCATCTCCGACATGACTTCCGGGCCCAGACAGGGCTGGCGCTGCAGCAGTTCATACAGCACCCGCTCGACCCCGAAACCGATACGCCCGGATTCCTTGGCTACGGCACGGATGCGCGTCAGGACGTTGGCCGGCAGCCCCGCACGCACTGCGCGTCCGCCAACCCGAAGCCATTCATCCAGCAGCGAGGAGCCCAGCAGGCGCGCAAAGTCATCGCGCCAGTTCGCATCGTTGCCCGTGAAGGCATGCCAGAGACCGCCTGCCAGACCAGAGGCAGTACAGTTGACCGAGCGATAGCGGATCGGCCCCCCCGGATCGAGCGCCAGAACGGACCGGCAGACCAGGTCCGCCTTCTCCTCCATCGTGACCGATTTCGCCTGGGAGACCAGTTCCAGGCCGCGCCGAACGATATCCGCTCCCGCCTCATCCACCAGGACATTGCGCAGCCATTTCTCCACGCGACCGTTCAGGATCAGCGCAACCGCGTCCTCGGGGTTCTTCTGCATCGCCTGGGCGAGCAACTGAGGCGAGAAGTACTCGGCGTCGCGGAAGATGAAGGGTCGCGTGGCGCGTCGCCCGCCGCCAGACGGGCGCGGCATGTCGAAGATGCCGTTCATCCAGCGGTTCAGATCATCATGACTCCAGCGCCGGTCATCCTCGTCACGCAGGCTGCCGGCGAACATCACCTGGATGGCGGTGGCAAACTTGCGCCGCTTCAGCAGCACATCGTACGAACCCCGCAGCACACGCTGAGCATAGAGTTCGGTCGGCTTGATCCCCTTGGCCGGCTGCTCACCGGTCAGCATCTGGAAAACGGAGACCGCGAAAGCGAAGACGTCGTCACAGGACAGGCCGTCGCCGCGTCCGGTCTGCTGGGCGAGCTGGATGCCGATGGGCTCAAACGCAGGTGGCTGGTACATCCCCGGCAACCCGACCAGACACTGGTCCAGCAAGATGTCCCCGCCACGGGTCAGCAGGATGGTATCGGGGCGAATGCTGCGATGGACCAGTCCGCGTTGCTGCAGTTCCATCATCGCAGGCACCAGCCCCGGAACGATCGTGGACATCAGGTCCGTTTCGCGCACCTTCGCGGTTCCCTGCAGGACCGGCCTTGCGGAGCGGTGATTGAACACGATGGCCCCGACATGCTTGCCATTGCTCAGGCGCAGGACGCCGGATGCCTGTGGTCCGCGCGTGCGTTTCAGGGGCTTTTCCTGCAACACCGCGACCATGTCGTGGCGCACGAAGGTATCCGGCGGGGTCAGCAGCGCATACAGGTCCGCGTCCGGGTCCTGCTTGTCCTTCACCATGCAGGCCTGGGCATCGGGGCGGGACAGTTCGGACAGGGGCTGATCAACCTGGACGAGGTAACGTCCTTCCAGGATCAGGCCATGCCCGTCGTCGATGATCGGTCCCTCGCTGATCTTTGCCATCATGCCCTGCGAATGCGGTTGTCGGATCGATGGAGAACGGGGTCTCCGGGTCGCGGCGCAGTATCTTCGATCAAGCTGAATGAAGCGTTAAGGATGGCCGCCAGAACTATTGACCGGCAGTCATTTGATGGTCAGCATGACAGCAATCAAGAAACTGGCTGAAGCGGGAGACGATCATGGCAACAAAGCATCTCTACACCCTTCCGGTGGAGCAGACCCAGTGGCAGTTCGACGGTGCCACGGAGATCAATTTCACCTGGGAATATGACGACGAGCGGGAAACGCTGCTGCAGCTCTATGACAAGGGCAAGAAGCAGCAGTGGGATGCGGCGGAGCGCATCGACTGGTCGGAGGAAGTGGACTGGGACAACCCCATGTCGCTGCCTGACGAAAGCATCGCGATCTTCGGCTCGGACGCCTGGAACAAGATGAACGACAAGAACAAGGCCGAGGTTCGCCGTCACCTGCAGTCAGGCACCATCAGCCAGTTCCTGCATGGTGAGCAGGGCGCCCTGATTGCCACCGCGAAGATCGTCGCCACGGTGCCGGATGCGGACTCGAAATTCTACGCTGCGACACAGGTGATGGACGAGGCACGGCATGTGGAGGCCTTCTCCCGCCTGCTGCACGAGAAGGTGCAACTGGCCTATCCCATCACGCCCGGCCTGAAGACCCTGCTGGAGCAGGGCCTGACCGACCGTCGCTGGGACATGACCTATCTGACCATGCAGATCCTCATCGAGGGGCTGGCGCTGGCCGCGTTCCAGCGCCTGCGCGATCAGGCTGGCAACACGCTGGCCCAGGCCGTCAACGCCTATGTCATGCAGGACGAGGCACGGCACGTGGCCTTCGGGCGGCTGGCGCTGCGTGACTACTATCCGCAGCTGACCGATGCCGAACGCAAGGAGCGCGAGGAGTTCGTGGTCGAAGCCTGCTACCACATGCGTGACCGCTTCCTGCAGACTGAAGTCTGGGAGAACATCGGCTTCTCCCAGGCCCAGATCGCCGACGTGGTGGACAAGAGCGAGGTCATGGGCCAGTTCCGCCAGCGCCTGTTCACCCGCATCGTGCCAACGGTAAAGGACATCGGTCTCTGGGGCGAAGGTGTCCGCAAGGCCTACAACGACATGGGCGTGATCCAGTATTCGGAGATCGACGCCGAGGCCCTGCTGGAACACGACAACAAGGTTGCCGAGGACTTCGACGCGAAGAAGTTCGTCGAGCGCGAGGTCGGGGTCGCTGCGGCCGAGTAGACCGCCCGCACGGCATCGCGAAACCTTTTCCGGGGGCGTCCGCAGACTTGTGCTGTGGGCGCCTTTCCGTTGTTATCGATTGAACCTGCCTGCCGGAGTCCTGCCATGACCTATACCAGCCTCGCCCTTTCCGTGACCGATCATGTCGCCCATGTCGAACTCGACCGGCCCGAGAAGATGAACGCCATGAACCGCGCCTTCTGGCAGGAGATGGTGGATGTCTTCGCGGAGATCGGGGAGCGGACGGATGTGCGCTGCGTGGTGCTCTCGGGCCGTGGCAGGCATTTTACCTCCGGCCTAGACCTGCAGGATTTCGCCACCCTGTTCCAGTCCGACAGCAAGGCGGAGCCGGCACGGGAACGGCATCGGCTGCGGCGCACGGTGCTGGAGATGCAGGAGACATTCAATGTCATCGAACGCTGCCAGGTCCCGGTGCTGGCCGCCATCCACGGGGCCTGCATCGGCGGTGGCGTTGACCTGATCACCGCCTGCGATTGCCGCTATGCCAGCGCCGATGCCTTCATCGCGATTCAGGAGATCAATATCGGCATGGCCGCCGATGTCGGCACCCTGCAGCGCCTGCCGCATCTGATCCCGCAGGGGGTGGCGCGGGAACTGGCCTTCACCGGGCGGCGCATGCCCGCCGACGAAGCCATGCGTCATGGCCTGCTGAACGAGATCTTTGCGGATCGGGAGGCGATGCTGGCCCATGTCATGGATGTCGCTAAGCAGATCGCCACGCGCTCGCCACTGGCCATGTCCGGGATCAAGGAGATGCTGAACTACGCCCGCGATCATTCGGTGTCGGATGCGTTGAACTATGTCGCCACTTGGAATGCGGCGATGCTGATCGGCGACGATGTGCCGACCGCCATCCAGGCCCAGTTGGCGAAGCAGGAAGCGCGCTTCGCCGACCTGGAGGCCGCTGCCAACATCGTGCAGCGCAAGGGCCATCGGTCCGGCACGCTCTGAACACCGCACACGCCATGTCTCCGATCCTTTCCATCACCGGTGTCAGCCACCACTACGGCGCGAAGCAGGCGCTGAACGACGTCAGTTTCGATGTCGAGAAGGGATCGTTCGCCCTGCTGCTCGGTCCCAACGGGGCGGGGAAATCCACGCTCTATACCCTGCTGACGCAGTTGCTGCCCTTGCAGGCCGGGCGCATTGCCATCGCGGGCCACGATATCTCGGCCGCGCCCCGCGCCGCGCTGGCGGGACTGGGCATCGTGTTTCAGGCCCAGACGCTGGATCTCGACCTGTCCGTCGAGCAGAACCTGCGCTACTTCGCCCGCCTGCGGGGAATGAGCGGCAAGGACGCCAGCCGTCGCATCGACGCGCAACTGGAGCGCCTGTCCCTGAATGACCGGCGCGGGGATCGGGTCCGGGCGCTGAACGGGGGCCACCGGCGACGGCTGGAGATCGCGCGCGCCCTGCTGCACCAGCCGCAGGTGCTGCTGCTGGACGAGCCAACGGTCGGCCTGGATATTCCGACCCGCCAGCGCATCGTCGATGACGTGCATGACCTTGCCAGCGACGGGCAGGCGACCGTGCTGTGGGCCACGCACCTGATTGATGAGGCCCGTGCGGGCGACCGCATCGTGCTGCTGCATCAGGGCGCCGTCCGCACGCAGGGGGAAGCACGCGCCCTGCTGGACGAGCATGACTGCGACGACCTCGCCACGCTGTTCAACCAGTTGACCGAACGCAAGCCGCAGGCCCCGCTGAAGGGCCTGACCCGGCAGGATGCGGGAGGGACCGCATGACCAACCACTGGCTGCGCTGCATGCATGGCATCCTGATCCGGGAGACGCTGCGCTTCTTCCAGCAGCGGGAGCGGTTTCTGGCGGCACTGGTGCGCCCGCTGGTCTGGCTGATCGTCTTTGCGGCCGGGTTCCGGACAGCGCTGGGCCTGTCGATCATCGACCCCTACACGACATACATTCCCTACGAGGTCTATATCGTGCCCGGACTGGCAGCGATGGTGATCCTGTTCAACGGCATGCAGAGTTCGCTGTCGCTGGTCTATGACCGGGAAATGGGGTCGATGCGCATGCTGCTGACCACGCCGCTGCCGCGCTGGTACCTGATCTTCTGCCGCCTGCTGGCCGGGTCGTTCGTGTCCATCCTGCAGGTCTATGCCTTCCTGCTGATCGCGCTGGCCTTCGGCATCGACCTGCCCGCCAGCGGTCTGATCGCGGTTCTGCCGTCACTGCTGCTGGGCGGACTGATGCTGGGCAGCCTGGGGCTGGTGCTGGCCGCCGCCATCAAGCAACTGGAGAATTTCGCCGGGATCATGAACTTCGTCATCTTCCCGATGTTCTTCCTCTCCTCCGCGCTCTATCCGCTGTGGAAGATGCAGGAAACCAGTGAGACGCTCTACTGGATATGCCAGATCAATCCCTTCACCCATGTGGTGGAGCTCATCCGCTTCTCGCTCTACTGGCAACCGGCGCCCGCACACCTCGGCTGGTCCCTGCTGGCCTTCGTGCTGTTCGCCGGTGCGGCGCTGTGGATCTATTCCCCAGCGCGTGGCCTGCGGGGCGGGAGCGGCGGTCCGCCGGGGCGCTGATACCGTCGCCCTTACACGGCGGAACAACCTAATCCGGCGTCAGATCCTTCTCCGCGCGACGACCCTTGCGCCGGTAGACCTTCGCAGATTCCCTGACGCGCCGACGGAACAGCGGATGGGCCAGGGCATGCGCCGCCTCATCGCGTCGCGCCGCCGGCTTGCGGTTCCCTCTCCTCTTTCCACGGTTTCCGGTCATCTGCGTTCTCCTCGGCACGCGCGAACATGTAGCGCTGTCGTCTGACAGGACAAACCGCCGCCCCCCTTCCCCTGCCCGGCCCGGCCTGTCATCATTCCTTCACACCGTTGCAAGGGGGTTGCTGATGGGAGAGGTGGTCAGTCTCGACGACTACAGTACCGAAGCCCGGCGGGGCCGTGCATCCGCGCCGGGCGCAACACGACAATCAGGAAACAGTTCCGGCACCATGGATGTCTGTTTCGACCGACGGGAACTCGGTCGCATCCTGAACGTCTATGGCAACATGGTGGCGAACGGCCACTGGCGGGACTACGCCATCGCCCACGGGCCGGAGCAGGCGACCTTCGCCGTCTTCCAGCGCGCCGCCGAATCGCCGCTGTTCCGCATCACCAAGACTCCGAAACTGGACCGCAAGCAGGGCGCCTTTCAGGTGGTGTCCCGCGACGGTCGCGTGCTGAAACGGGGCCATGATCTCGACGCAGTGCTGCGCGTCTTCGACAGCCGTCGTTTCAGCGTGGTGGACGACTGAACAACGTGGCAGGGTGCGTTGCCTGAAACGGACCATCCAAGGTCCGGCGGCAAGGCTGTGCGAATGCGGCACTCACGATCGGGGAGGATGGATCGGCATGACGGGAGAGATCATCAGCGGCAACCGGGTTCTGACCCTGGAACAGCGGACGCTGAACACGGCCAGGGCGGCGCGGGCGCTGCATGAATCAGGCATCGGCCTGGACGACTGCGTCGCACTGTACCTGCGCAACGACTTTCCCTTCTTCGAGGCTTCGGGCGCCTGCGCCCAGGTTGGTGCCTACGCAACCCCGATCAACTGGCACTACACGGCGGAGGAAGCCACCTACATCCTGCGCGACTGCGATGCGAAGGTGGTGGTGATCCATTCCGACCTGCTGCCGCCGATCCTGGATTCGATCCCCGATGGCGTGCTGGTGGTCGTCGTGCCGACACCGGACGAAATCGCGGCGGCCTATGGCGTCAATGCCGCGGTGGATCTGCCGAAAGGCGCGGTGCTCTGGTCGGACTTCATTGCCGATCGGGAACCCTGGACCGAACTGCCGCCCGCCAGCCGCGGCACCATGATCTATACCTCCGGCACCACCGGAAACCCGAAGGGCGTGCGACGTGACCCGATGGACGAGGACGCGCAGGCCCAGACCACGCAGATGGTGTTCGAAGGCTTCGGCGTCCCCGCCGATTCCTCTGGCATTCGCTGTGCCATGACCGGACCGATGTATCACAGCGCGCCCAATGCCTATGGCCTCGCGGCGGCGCGGGGCGGCGGCACGATCCACCTGCAGGCGCGCTTCGATGCCGAGGACCTGCTGCGCATGATCGACGAACTGAAGCTGACCCACATGCATGTGGTGCCCACCATGTTCGTTCGCCTGCTGCGTCTGCCGCCGGAGGTGCGCGCGAAGTACGATGTCTCCAGCCTGGTGCATGTCATTCATGGTGCCGCCCCCTGCCCGCCGGACGCGAAGAAGCAGATGATCGAATGGTGGGGACCGGTGATCTACGAATACTACGGCTCGACGGAGAACGGCATCGTCACCGTGGTCACCAGCGAGATGGCGCTGTCCAAGCACGGCACGGTGGGCAAGCCGATCGCGGGCAATGTCATCCGCATTCTGGACGATGACGGCAAGGATCTCCCGGCCGGGGAGATTGGCGAGGTCTATATCTGGCGCCCGAACCGCACCGATTTCACCTACAACAAGCGCGACGCCGCGCGGAAGGAAATGGAGATCGACGGTTTCCTGACCAACGGCGACATGGGCTGGCTGGACGAGGATGGTTGCCTGTTCCTGGCCGACCGCAAGAACGACATGGTGATCTCCGGCGGAGTGAACATCTACCCTGCCGAGATCGAGAAGGTGCTGATCGGCTGCCCCGGCGTGCGGGACTGCGCCGTCTTCGGCATTCCGGACGCGGAATTCGGCGAGTCCCTGGCCGCCCATATCGAGATCACGGACCCGAACCTGGCACCGGAAGACGTCCAGTCCTACCTGCGCCAGCACCTGGCCAAGTTCAAGGTGCCCCGCAAGGTGGTGATCGACGAAGCCCTGCCACGCGAGGACTCGGGGAAGATCTTCAAGCGCAAGATCCGCGAACCCTACTGGGCCGGAATGCCCCGCCGCATCTGAGAACGACGGGACTGTCGTCCGGCTAACCGAGGTGTCGCCCCCTCACGCCGCTACGGGGGTGGCGCGATCAATCATCGGCTGCAGGTCCAGCCCCGGTTCCAGGGTGCCGAAGGCGTGGCCCCAGTTGCCATCAAGGCGGCTTGCCAGGAAGGCGTCGGCGACGGCTGTCGGCGCGTGGGCAGTCAGCAGTGTGGCCTGCAGCGTCAGCGCCATGCGCTCCACCACCGCACGGGCGCGGAACTCGATATCCTCCAGCCGTCCCAGCTCGCCCATCAGCGCGTCGATGGCCCGGTCAAGGCGGGTGTCGCGTCCACGCGCGGCATTGATCTCGGCCACGAAGGCTTCCACCGAGTCCGGCTCGCGCTGCATGGCACGCAGCACGTCGAGGCAGATGATATTGCCTGATCCCTCCCAGATGCCGTTCAGCGGAGACTCACGATAGAGGCGCGGCAGGATTGTCTCCTCCACGTAGCCAGCGCCACCGAGGCACTCCATGGCTTCGCCTACCACCACGCCGACACGCTTGCATGTCCAGTACTTGCCGACCGCAACACCGAGGCGGGCGAAGGCCGCAGCCTGCTCGTCGCCTGCGCCCTCGTCGAAGGCGCGGGCCAGGCGCATGGACAACATGGTCGCTGCCTCCTGCTCCAGCGACAGGTCGGCGATGACATTGCGCATCAGCGGCTGCTGCGACAGCTTCCGCTGGAACGCCATGCGGTGCTCCACATGGTGTCCCGCCTGAATTACCGCCTGTCGCATCAGGGCAGTCGGGCCGATGGTGCAGTCCAGCCGCGTGTGGGTGACCATGGAGATGATGGTGCGGACTCCGCGTCCCTCCTCCCCCACCATCATCGCCTCGGCACCGTGATATTCGATCTCGCTGGAGGCATTTGACTTGTTGCCCAGCTTGTCCTTCAGGCGCTGAAGCTGGATGGCATTGCGGCTGCCGTCCTGGCGCCAGCGCGGCACCAGGAAGCAGGAAACACCGGCGTCCTCCTCCGTATAAGCCAGGGTCAGGAAGGAATCGCACATGGGGGCGGAACAGAACCACTTGTGCCCGGTGAGCTCATAGATCTCTCCCGGCCCCTGACGTCCGCGTGCCACGGCACGGGTTGTATTGGCACGGATGTCGGAACCGCCCTGTTTCTCCGTCATCGCCATGCCGATGGTCAGGCCGGTCTTCTGTGCCGCCGGGATGGAACGGCTGTCGTAGGACCGGCTCATCACACCCTGCTGCCAGAAGGCGGTCGCCTCCGGCTGGCGCAGCAGTGCCGGTGTCGCGGCATAGGTCATGGTCAGAGGGCAGCAGACCCCGGCCTCCACCTGGTACATCATGTACAGCATGGCCGCGTGGGCGACATGGCCACCGGGCTTGCCTTCCCAGGCAATGGAGTGCTGTCCGTGCTTCATGCCCAGCGCCATCAGGGCGTGGTAGCCGGGGTGGAACTCGGCCTCATCCACCCGCTGGCCATAGCGGTCATGGGTCCTCAGCACCGGCGGGAAGGCGTTGGCCAGACGCCCGTGCTCCAGGTTATCGGCCTGCCCGAGTTCCGCGCCATAGGCGTCGATCGCCGCCGCGTGTCCTGCCGCGCCCTCCCGCGCCAGCGCCTCCACCAGCGCAGGATCGGAACGGCAAAGGTTGTAGTCCTCCAGCGGTGGCGGCTGGTTGAAGACCTCATGCGTCGCCAGGTCGGTACGGGGATTGTGGGCAGCCATGGCAATTCCTCCCTTGTCGCGGCGTGTATCTGGCGGTGAGTATGGTCCCAGCCGAGAGACAATGGCAAACGACGCGGAGGAGGCGTGGAATGGTTGACCAGGAACTGGCGAAACGGATCGTGGCGGAGGTGGATCGCGGTTTCGACGCGCAGATCGCCTTCACGCAGGACCTCGTCCGCTATCCCTCCCAGCGGGGTCAGGAACATACCGCGCAGGACTTCCTGCATGACGCCTTCGCCGAGCGCGGCCTGAAGATGGACCGCTGGACCATTGATGTCGGCGATATCGAGCATCATCCGGGATTCTCCCCGGTCAATGTCTCCTATGACAATGCGGTCAACGTGGTCGGTACCCACCGTCCGCGCGACGAGACCGGCCGGTCCCTGATCCTGAACGGCCATGTCGACGTGGTCCCCGTCGGTCCCCTCGACATGTGGACAGCCCCGCCCTACGAACCACGCATCGAAGGCGACTGGCTCTATGGCCGTGGTTCCGGCGACATGAAGGCCGGGATCGCCGCCAATCTCTATGCACTCGACGCCCTGAAACGGGCCGGGGTGCAGCCGGCCGCGACCGTCTACATGCAGTCGGTCACGGAGGAGGAATGTACCGGCAACGGCGCCCTCGCCTGTCTGACACGCGGCTATCACGCCGACGCCGTGCTGATCACGGAGCCGACGCACGACTGCCTGGTGCGCGCCAATGTCGGCGTCCTCTGGTTCCAGGTCGAGGTGCGGGGCCGCCCCGCGCATGTCTATGAATCCAGCGTCGGCTCCAGCGCCATCATCGCCGCCTATGGCCTGATCAACGCGTTGCAGGGGCTGGAATCGGAGATGAACGGGGAGAAAGGCGACCACCGTTATTTCGAGGACATGGCCAAGCCGATCACCATCAATGTCGGCAAGATCGCGGGCGGCGACTGGGCTTCCTCTGTCCCGGCCTGGTGCCGCTTCGACGTGCGGGCCGGTATCTATCCCGGCACTTCGGTGGAGGAGGCGAAGCAGCGCGTCGAACAGGCCCTGCGAGCGGCCTGCATCGATGATCCGTTCCTGTCGAACCATCCGCCCAGCATCACCTACAACGGCTTCACGGCAGAGGGCTACACGCTGGAACCGGGGTCGGACGCGGAGGCCTGCCTGGCTGCAGCCCACCAGCGGGTGCGGGATGTTGCCCTGACCGACGCCACCATGCCCGCCTATCTCGATGCCCGCGTTGCCGTGCTCTATGACGACACGCCCGCCCTTGTCTACGGGCCGGTGTCGGAACATATCCATGGCTTCGACGAGCGCGTCAGCATCAGTTCGACGCGGGAGGTCACGCGCACGGTCGCACTGTTCATGGCCGACTGGTGCGGCGTGGAGACGGTTTGAGCCGTCGGCGCTGACTGAGTCGTTTGCAGACAAACACCACAACGGGGAGACAACATCATGAAGGCTGCACTGCTGACGACGCCGGGCATCGCCAATCTGGCCATCACCGACATGGCGGAACCGGAGCCTGGGCCCGGCGAGGTCAAGGTCCGCATCCGTGCCAGTTCGCTGAACTACCGCGACCTGATCACGGTGGAGGGCGGCTATGGCTCGAAGCAGAAGCAGGACGGGCTGATCCCGCTCTCGGACGGGGCAGGGGAAGTGGTCGCCGTGGGGGCCGGTGTGACCGGGTTCGGACCCGGTGACCGGGTGACCCCGATCTTCTTCACCGACTGGCAGGGGGGTGAGCCCACCGCGCAGGGTATGGCGAAGGCGCTGGGAGGCTCGGCGCAGGGTTGTGCGGCGGAATTCGCCTGCTTTCCCGCCCATGGGCTGGTCCGCACCCCCGCCTATCTGAGCGATGCGGAGGCCGCCAGCACGGTCTGCGCCGGGCTGACCGCCTGGCAGGCGGTGGTGGAACAGGGCCGCATCCGCCCCGGCGACTGGGTACTGACCCAGGGCACCGGCGGCGTCTCGATCTTCGCGCTGCAGTTCGCCAAGGCAATGGGCGCACGGGTGATCGCCACCACATCCTCCGACGCCAAGGCCGCAAAGCTGCGGGAACTGGGCGCGGATCAGGTGCTGAACTATCGCGACATCACCGACTGGGGCAAGGCGGCGAAGAGCCTGACCGGCGGTGCCGGGGTCGATCTGGTGGTGGAGGTCGGCGGTGCCGGGACTCTCGGTCAGTCGCTCCGCGCAGTGCGGATCGGCGGCACCATCGCCATGATCGGCGTGCTCGCCGGGCAGAAGAGCGAGATCAACATGGGTTTCGTGCTGATGACCAACAGCCGTATCCAGGGCATCACCGTCGGCAGCCGGGAAATGCACATGGCGATGTACAAGGCCATGGAAGCGCATGACATCCACCCCGTCATCTCCGACACATACCCGCTGGCGGAAATCCGGGACGCCATGGCGCATCAGCAGGCAGGTCGCCATTTCGGCAAGGTAGCACTGGAGATCTGAGCCGGTCGGCAGGACCGGCGCGGGCAGATTGAGGCATTGCGCTCGCGGATCTGGTCCGCGAGCGCAATGTCGTCGGGGCCGTATTGCGGCTCCGTCCCTGCCTCAGCCGCCGGAGATGGTCACGCCACCATCGACACTGATGGTCTGACCGGTGAGGAAGCTGCCTTCCTTCGACGCCATGTAGACGGCAAGACCAGCGATCTCCTCCGGCTCACCGATGCGGTTCAGCGGAGCCTGTGCCTCCGAACGGGCACGGAACTTCGGGTCTTCCCAGAGCGCGCGGGCAAAGTCGGTCTTGATCAGGCCCGGCGCGATGGCATTGGCGCGGATGTTGTGATGGCCGAACTCGCAGGCCAGGTTCCGCACAAGCTGCATGTCGGCAGCCTTGGAGATGCAATACCCGCCGATCACCTTCGATCCGCGATGTCCCCCGATGGACGAGACGATGATGATCGCGCCGTCCTTCCGCTCGATCATCTCCGGGATCACCATCGAACACAGCCAATGGTTCGACTTGATGTTCACGTTCATGATCTTGTCGAAGGCGTCATCGGGGATGTCGAGCGAGGAACCGTAGTAGGGGTTCACCGCCGCATTGCCGACCAGGATATCGATGGGACCGAATTCCTTGCGGGTCTCGGCAACAAGCTGCTCCAGTTGTTCCTTGTAGGAAATGTTGCACGGAATGCCGATGGCCCTGCCGCCGTTCGCGGCATGGTTGGCATTGATGTCCCTTGTGACTTCTTCCACCGCGTCCGCCTTGCGGCTTGAAACAACGACATTGGCACCCTGCTTCGCGAAGGCCTCCGCAATGGCCTTGCCGATGCCCTTCGTGGAGCCGGTAACGATGGCGGTCTTGCCGCGCAGATCAAACATCATGGTCTTTCTCTCCCCCTCAGGTTTCCGGCACGGACGCCGGTGTCTGCCGGCACATTAGATGGTTCTCGCACGGGATGGAATCGGTGGTGCGGTGATAGTGCCCATTCACTTACCGCCGGACGGCCAGCGCCTCCACCGGCAGCCCGTTGCCGCGCCAGGCCGTATAGAGCTCCAGCGCCAGATAATCATCGGAGCCGAGCGCATCGGGCTCCGCCAGGCGCTGGTCATCGCAGAACTGAAATCGGCGGTGCACGGAACCGACTTCGCCCCAGCGCAGCAGGTAGCCGGGCAGGCCATTGGTCTGCCCTTGCGTCAGTTGCTCCCCCCGCAACCAGAGACCGACCCGTTCGTCGTGGCACTGGAAGCAGGCCAGGTTCATCTGACCCCGTCGTTCGGTGTAGAGCGCCCGCCCCCGGTCGAAGAAGCGCCGGGCGGCACCATCGATCCGCACGGCCATCGGCATCCCGTCGGAGCGTTCGCGCACGGCGAGCATCAGCGACAGCAACGCCTCCGACCCCAGCCCCAGCGCGGGTGCCGACATGCGCAGCGTCCGGCACCGGTTGATCTGTCCCTCCAGCGCGGTCAACGCCCCCTCGACGACCTTCGGAAACGTAGTGGCCGCACTGCGAAGATCATCTGCACCGTGACAGTCCGCGCACGACTTTCCCGCCTCTCCCTCGACCCGATCGAACGCGGCCTGCCCGCGCTCCAGCCAGAACAGGGCCGGGTTGGCGAAGCTGTCACGCTGCATCTGCTTCACCGCAGGGGTTGCCAGCGCATGCCCTGATACGGGCGGCGCGGGACGGTCGGGCATGTCTTCCGCCATTGCCGGACGGGCTGGCGTGAACCAGATAGAAGCCGAGACCAGCAGCGCGAGGAGGAACCCGTTCATGTCACTGAGTATTGCAAGGATCGATCATGTTGTCCTTCACGTCAGCGAGATGGACCGTGCCCTCCATTTCTACACCCGTGTCCTGGGCTGCGAGGTCGCCCGCACCGTCGAGAGCATTGGGCTGGTGCAGATGCGTGCCGGGGCCAGCATGATCGACCTGGTTCCTGGCCGCGACCCGGATGCCTCCACACCTGCGGCGCGGAACATGGATCACTTCTGTGTCCGCGTGGATCCATGGGACGAGACCGCCATTCGCGACCATCTGGCAGCACATGGCGTGACGGCAGGCGAGACCCAGACACGCGTCGGCGCGGAGGGTGCGGGACCGTCAATCTACCTCACCGATCCGGACGGCAATGTCGTCGAACTGAAAGGTCCGGCGGCCTGATCGCCATCACCATCCGCGGGTAAACGCTTTGTTCAGCATGATTGGTTAACGCTACACTCGATTGTACCCTTCAGGCTGGACCTTTCATGACTGAAACACGCGCTTCCGCGATATCCGATGCCGTAGGCGGTGATCGGCGCCAGATGCGTCGGCGTGCCGGGCTGGCCCTTGTGGCGCTGCTGCTCGTGGCGCTGGTGGCTGTCCTGGGCATTGTCTGGTTCGCGGACAATGAACGTGACCGCCTGACCTCCGAATGGCAGGTCCGTCTCGGGCTGGTGGCCGACAGTCGGAAGGCGGCCGTTGAGGACTGGCTCAACGAACGTCGCGGCGAAGTGCTCCGGCTGGCGGCCAACCGCACCGTGCAGTTCTATCTGGTCGACCTCTCGGACCCCGAACTGCCGCGGGAGGAAACCGACAGCAGCCGCCAGTACATCGAAGGCCTGATGACGTCGGAGGCGGAGCGTGGCGGCTACCTGCCACCGCGCGGCCAGGTGGCGACGACAGGCCGCGATGTTTCGGCCCAGGGTGGACTGATCCTGCTTGATGTCAGCAACAACATCGTCGCCCAGACCCCCGGCGCGCCTGATCCGTCATCTCTGCTGCCGGACAGTCTGCGCCCCGGTCAGGTCAGTGTTTCGCCCCCATTCGCGTCCGGTGATGGCAGGGCCATGATCGCGCTGTTCAGCAGCATCGGCACCCCCGAAGGCAGCGCGGAGGGCGGGATCGGGCTGCTTGTGGCCATCCGTCCGCTCGGTGACGATTTCTTTCGTCGGCTGGAACAGCCGGGCGACACGACGGGCGGTGCGGAAACCTTTCTGACAGACATCGATGATGACCAGATCCGCTATCTCAGCCCTCTCGGTGACGGAACCGCTCCGCTGACGCGCCAGATCCCGGCCTCCATGGTCGAGCAGGCGGTGGTTGCCCTGCAGGGTACGCCTGCCGGCAGCGGCAGTCTTGTCGGCTATGCCGGTGACGAGGTACTGGCGGTCAGCCGACAGATCATCGGTACCGACTGGACACTGATCCGGCAGGTTCCGGCCGATCTGGCCCTGTCGGACGGCATTCGTCGCATATGGATGATCTCCGGCGCCCTGTTGCTGGCGCTTCTGCTGGCTGGCGTCACGATTGTCGCCGTCTGGCGACATGCGGTCAGCGACCGGCTGGCGGAGGCGGCGAGCAACCTCTCGGTCGCACTGAAGGAATCCGACCGCCTTGGCCGTCTGCTGCGGAACGTTGCCGACGCCGTCCCCAACGGCATCACGGCAGTTGACCGGGAGGAGAAGGTACTGTTCGGCAATCGCGCCGCCTTCGACCGCATCGGCATTCCGGCGCGGGAGGCGGAAGGAATGCCGCTGATCAACCTGCTTGGCCCCGGTGGCAGTGCCCCGCTGCACTCCGCCAACGAGAAGGTCCGGGAAGGCCACCGGTCGGTACGCTACGTGGATGACCGTGGCACCGGGGCAGACCGTTCCGTGACCCAGCGCATTCACGTGCCACTGGACGACGGCGGCGTACTGATCGTCGCCGAGGACATGACCGAGATCGTCGTGGAGCGGGAGGCACGGGCCGCGCAACTGGATGCGCTGGTCAACGTCCTGGTCGATCTGATCGACGCCCGTGACCGCTACGCCGCGCATCATTCCCAGCGTGTCGCCCGGCTTTCCCGGCGCATGGCAGAGGCGATGGACCTGCCGGCATCGCAGGTCGTGGCGGCGGAGACGGCGGCCCGCCTGATGAACCTGGGCAAGCTGCGCATCGACCCGGCAATCCTGACCAAGACCGAAGGGCTGACCCCGGATGAACTGGCCGCGATCCGTGACAGCATCCTGCATTCCGCTGACCTGGTGGAGGGTATTCCCTTCGACGGACCGGTGGTCGAGACCCTGCGGCAGATGCAGGAGCATCTGGACGGCAGCGGTCGCCCGAACGGGATCGGTGGCGATGACCTGCTGATCCCGGCTCAGGTCGTGTCCCTTGCCAATGCCTATGTCGCGCTGATCAGCGAACGGGCCCATCGCGCCGCGCGGACGCCCGAACAGGCCCTGGAACAGCTCTGGCCGGAGGCCGAGAAGACCTGGCGGCGCAAAGTGATGGCCGCGCTGGTTCAGGCCAGCGAAGTGGCCGCGCAGGCGGAGACTGGCGGAGACGACTGATGCGCTTGCGGCTGCGGTTGCTGCATCTGGCTATCGGGACGGCACTGTCAGCGGGGCTTGCTGTCCCCGTTGCGGCGGACGACTGGTATGACCCGCATCAGAATCCGCCCACCCTGCCACGCAGCCTGCAGGACTGGATCACCCCGCAGGGCGGCAAGGAAATGCGGGAGATGCCGGAAGACAATCTGGTCGCGCTGGAGAACCCGCCTGCCTTCGGTTGGCGCTCCGGTCAGGACCGCTACAGCTTCGAGGTACTGATCGCCCGCGACGGCGCCCGCTACATGCAGTTCGTGACACAGGCCACGGCCTTCCGGCCCGACCGACCGATGGAGCCGGGCAGATATACCTGGCGGGTGCGGCGGCTGGATTCCTACGGTCGACCATTGCCCGACGAGAGCAGCCGGGTCGCTGATCCCGAAGGCTGGTCGACGCCGAGGGTCTTTGAAGTTCGCCAGAACGGGATCGCCCTCTCCGTGCCCCCGGTCTGGGATGCCTTCGACCGTGCCAAGGCGCGCAAGCGCCCCCGATCACTGCCTGCCGACCCCGCAAGCGGGCGGTTCAACCCTGCGCGGCTGACCCAGGCACAGTGGCAGGTGTTCGAGACCGTCGCCCGCCGCTTCGTGAAGGAGGCACCGGAAGCCGATGCCTTCGCCCGGCGGCGCAGCAACGGCAGCCGCTCCGCACTGCGCCAGATCATGCGCAGGATCAATGATGCCCTGGCCGTCGCCACCGTGCATCGGCAGAAGGCGGTGCGCCAGCAGGCGACGAAGGTGGCACTGCTGTACCTCGACAATCTGATCGGTGAGAACCCGCTGGGCCGCACCGGCCATGATGGCAATGACCTGCTGAACATCCGGCTGGCAAAGACCGTGGCCCGCGCCTACGACATCCTGAAGAGCGACATGGACCGTCAGACCCAGCTTCGGGTCCGGCGTCATGTGGAGGACAGGACGCAACCGGCCTTCGACTATTTCATGCTGAACGATCACGGGAATCTGGAGCAGTTCGCGCTCAGTTCGCACGGGTTCCAGATCATGACCCATGTGCTGGCCATCGCCGCACTGCTGAGTGGTGATTCCGACCGCGCACGGCTGTGGTTCCGCGACAGCTACCCCCTCATCTCCATGATCGTGACGCCGTGGGGTGGCGGTGATGGCGGCTATTCCAACGGCGTGAACTATGGCGTCTGGGAATTCGTCAATCACGTCGATAGCTGGGACGTGATCCACAACACCACCGGCTTCCCCTATTTCGATACCGCTTGGGTACGTAACTTTGCCGAGTTCCTGACCTATTTCGCCCCGCCGGGTGTCGCCTATGCAGGGTTCGGCGACGGCGGCGAGAACCTGCGGCCCGAACTCTGGTCGGAGGTTGCCCGGCTCTATTCCGAGCGCGGCCGGGGTGCCTTTGCCGATCCGCTGCTCGAAAGCTGGCAAACCCATCTGGAGGCCCGGACCGGCACGGCCGTGCCCCTGACCAACGCCCTGCTGTGGCCACGTCTGTTCAGCGATCACAGCGACAGCCCCGATCGCGCGCAGCAACTGGATGCCATCCCCGATGCGGCGATCTTCCCCGACATCGGCTGGGGCGTGATCCATACCGACATCAGTGATCCGGAACGTTATTCGATCCTCTTCAAGTCGAGCCAGTTCGGCTCCTTCAGTCACAGTCACGCCGACCAGAACGCCTTCACCATCATGGGCAGGGGGCATCCATTGCTGCTCGACAGCGGCTACTACGACGACTACCGCTCGAAACATCATGATGGCTGGACCCGCCGGACACGGGCGCACAACGCCATCACCTTCGATGGCGGCAAGGGTCAGCCCATTGACGATCCGGGTGCCAAGGGCCGACTGCTGGGATACTGGCGCTGCGGCGGCGCGGTGGTCATGCGCGGTGACGCATCCGGCGCCTATGGCCAGGGCATCAGCCGCGCCCTGCGGACGCTGATCTCCCTGCCTGGCGGGCGGGTGCTCGTCGCCGACCGGATGGTTGCCGACAGCGCGCGGAAGTGGGAATGGAACTTCCATGCTGCCGAGCCGCTGAGCAACGCCGACCAGGATTTCGCTGTTGTGCAGAATGGTGCTTCCCGCGCCGCCATTCAGGTGCTTGCCGGACCGGAGCTGACCCTGGCGCAGTCGAAGGGCTTCCCGTTTCCCGCCAAGACAAAGAACGGCATCGTCCCCGTCGACCAGTTCCACGCCGCCTTCACCAGCCGCCAAGCCGCGCCGTCACTCGACATGCTGACCCTGATAGATCTGGACCGCGACCGTCGGGCCACCGACGCCACGGCACGACTGACGGGCAACGGTCGGATCAGTTTCACGGTCGGGCGCTACACCGGCAGCATCGACAATGGCGAAGTCAGCCTGAGCATCGACGGTGTGGCGGTTGACCCGTCAGCCTGTGCCGTTCCACCTCCCCAACAGGTGGCCCCGCAAACCGTGAAACTGCGCCTCGGCGGCCGGAAATAGACCGTTCTGCTGCTTGATCGCATCACCGGCCCAATCTCCCACCCGGCCATGATCAGAACACCTGTTCGACGCTCCATCGTGTCTGGCCCGGCGGCGGGAAGCGTCCGGCATACTGCAGTTCGATACGCACGGTGCCATCCGTCCTGCGCGGCAGGCCGAGGCGCAGCGTTCCCTCCGGCGTGCGCCATTCGCTGATGCGGATCAGTTCGTTGCTGTTGATCTGCTGCACAAAATCGGCACCGAACTCGCCACGCTCGAATACCTCCGGCGTGCCATAGCGCTGGATCAGGATGCGCTGGATGTCCTGAAACACCTGCTGCACGCCAATGGGATCGCCAGTCGCCACCAGATCGAAGACTGCTGCGGTTTTCACCAGACGCGCCCCGTCATGCAGCAGGGCGATCCGTTGCGGATTGGCGACCTGCGGCAGATAGGCCGCCTGATAGACAACCGCGCCGGGCTGTTCGACACCGCCGCTGATCCCGGCGGCCTGCAAGCGCCCGCGCGCTTCTGCCAGCGGCATCCCCGGGGTCAGGTCGATCAGGTCCAGCTCCGCCGGAAAATTGCCTTCTGCAATGGGTATCAGCGATGGGGAGACGGCGGCCTGTGCGGCCTGCCGGTCCTCTGCCGTCGCCTTCTGGAACGCCAGTGTATAGAAGACGCCCACCCGATAGGCCGACGTGAATCCGCCCGGTTCCGGCTGGCGATGAAACAGATCCACCGAGGTGCCGAAACTGTGCGGGCCGGTGCGGTAGGAATAGTTGGCGGACAGGGTATGCGCCACCGTCTCGAGCACGTTGTTGCCTTCCTGATCCTGGAACAGAAAGCGGTAGTTGGCATTCAGCGAATGGTTGCCGCGAAACATGTTCGCCGCCAGCGTGGCCCCGAAGTCGGCCTCGTCATTGCCCGCGCCCTTGATCAGCCGCCAAAGCAGGCCCGGCGTCACGCTGCCGCGAAACCCGCCCAGTTCCAGACCATGGGTCGCGTTCAGCGCCACCTCCCGCGTCGTCGCCAGCGTGTTGGCAACCTGATCGTCGGCATGCTGGTAGAACAGGTTGGCCCGCCCGGTCCAGCCGCTGGCAATCGGCGCCGAGAGGCCGAGTCGGGATGAGGCCGTCAGGGTCTCGGTGGTATTGTTGTCGTTCTCCACATCCTGCAGGAAGCTGTCCCAGGTCATGGAGACGGTGCGGCTGTCGCTCAACCGGACGGGGCCACTGACCGTCACGCCCGCAACCTGGGTGTCGGTGCTGTTGGCGCGGGTGAAGGCGTCGGTGAACCGTTGCAGGCGACCACGCAGCGCCAGCCCGTTCTCCAGCCGGTATCCGGCCCGCAGGTCGAACGTGCGGCGGTCGGAGGAGACGACACCACCATTCGGCTGGAACTCTGCCCCGGTCTGGTCGAAGCGGAAGCTGTAGGTCAGTGGAGAGCTTTCAGAGCGACCACTGACCTGCGCCAGCATCGAATAGTCCAGCGCGTCGGTCTGACCGGCGCCACCATTGCCGATGTCCCCGTTCAGCAGCGCCATCTCGCCCTCGAAACTGAGGATCTGGCTGCCGACCCGCCGGTCATGCGCCCCGGCAAAACTGCCGGTGACCTGATTGCGGTCAGGGGTGGCACCATCAGCCTGACGGAAGCCATGAACCAGGCTGAACGACCAGGTGCTGCCCCCGTTCTCCGTCAGCCAGGACGCACCGTTGAAATAGTCGTCGAACCAGTTCTCGAAGGCACTGCCGACATAGGTCTGCTGATTGGAACCGGAACTGAACTGCAGGGAATGGGTGCCGTCGAGCCATCCGACCTGGGGCTGCAACTCAAGCTGCCCGCCCTTCAGCGCACGCTGCAGGGTCCGGAAGCTGTAGAAACCGAAGAAGTCACCAGCCTCCGCACGCAGCGGAACCGATCCGTCGCCCTTGGTCCAGGTCAGATTCGCCCGCTCCGGCACGATGCCGCGATTTGCGGAGCGAAACTCGGAACTGTTCACCACGCCATCGAAGCTACCGCGCAGGAAGTTCCAGGGAGAGTAGCGCCGCTCCAGATTCAGGTGCACCTCGTCGAAGAAATTGAAGGCATTGTCCGGATTGGGGTTGGCGCTGGCGTCACCGGCGACACCCGACTGTTCCGCCCGAAACGTGTTGGTGCCATCGATCCGCCACTCAGGCAGGGGATCGCCATACTGGCCGATCTCCACCACGTCCTGCGCGGTTGCCTCGTCCTGCACGGCAACGAAGGCTCCGACTGTGCCCGTAAGCAACAGCGCACACCACCCCAGCCCCTGCCATCCCGACCTCATGCGCGCCCCCGCATCCGTCATCCCTCGATTTCCTGGAACTCCATCACGAAGTCATTGGTTCCGGTCAGCACGACGAAACCCAGCGTCTGATCCGTGAACTCGATCCGTGTCCGGACGGTGGCCGAGACCGTGCTGACGATACGACGCTCGCCATCATCGGTCGTCAGCCTGGCCTGCAGCACGGTCTGCACGCCCTGCACCGCCTGGATCTTCAGTACCGCATCGCGCGGTACCTTGATGTCCTGGTTCTCCACCAGCCGGGCGCGGTCAACGAAGTCGTCGGCGACATAGCTGCCCTGGTTGCCGGAGTTCCAGTCGCGCGCGAAATCGGCCAGAAACCGCTCCACCTCTACCCGTGGCACCGGGTTCACACGGGCGACCCGCACCGCGCCCGTGGGCAACAGGGCCGCGGACTGGTCAGGCGTCTGGATGCGGTTGAGCCGCCGCAGTTCCCGTGCCTCCAGCAAGGTCGACGTGAACAGGATGCTCAGGATCAGAAGAATGCCGGTCTTTCCCATCATGCCACCTGCTGGATTGCATTGACGGTAAAGCTGAACTCACCCCCGCCCAGCGCGGACACCGTCACCGTGATCTGGACTGTAAAGCCGTTCGTCGCCTTGACCGTGACCGTGGTCGGCACGTCGAGCGGGACATCGACATCGATTGCGCCGGGTGGATCGAACTCGAACAGGCCGACGAGCCTGTCGGGAAACACCTCCGCCGCCGTGAAGTCGGCACCACCATTGGCCGGGATCTGTGCAATCAGGGCCGAACCCGTGCTGCCGTCAGCCACGACTGTGCAGTCGCCGTTGTTGGGGTCGATATCCAGCGATGCAAAGCGGAAGTCGGGCGGTGCCGTGCCGCTGGCCTGCATCTGCACCGTGACGCCCTGGCAATTGGCGAGTCCGTCGCCACCGCCGTCATTGTTGTTGTTGCCCTGATTGGCATTCACGGCATCTTCCAGGTCGGCGAACACCTGGCCGTTGTTGTTGCGCACCGGGTCGATCTGGTTCAGCGGGTTGTTGCCGTTGATGATCGTGACCTGCTTCAGCACCCGGCTGACGAACTGCCTGTTCGTCTGCAGCGGAGTCACGTTGTTGCCGCCGGTTCCGGGAGCCACGATCCTGATCGAGGTCTTTCCGCTGCCGACACTGATCGCGTTGCCCTGGGCAATGGCCTCACCACCACCAAGCAGCAGAACAGCGAACGCGCCGGCGGCAAGGGACTTCTTCAGCAGAGCTCTGCCCATCACTGCGTCCCCTCTTCCCGGGCGACATCACCGACAATGCGGATCAGTTCCACTTCTATGGGGGCTTCGCGGCCAATCAGTTGCGGGTCATCGGCAATGGTCAGCGTATTGACGCAGAGACCGGCATTGCCGCTGACCGGAGACAAGGTGACGAAGGACTTGTCGAATGTCCCGAAGGCCGGATCAGCCTGCCAGCGGCAGTCAAAGTCACCCGCGTCGTCGAAGGGTACATTCAGCACATTGGCGAAGATCACGACCGACTGTCCCGGTGCCGCCGTGTTGGGGATGCGGAACGTGAACTGCGGCGGCCCGAGTACAGGACCGTCGTCGCCAAGCCGGAACTCACCAAGCACCTGCCCGCCCTGACCGATCACCTGGGCGGCGCGCACGGCATCGGGCGCAACCTCGGCAACAGCCACCGCCGCCGCATCACCGCTCTCGAACGTGCCGTCGATCGTACCGCCGTCCCGCAGCACGAAACGCGCGCGGTAGGACGCCATGTCGGCAGGGCCGAACACTTCCAGCACAGTCTGGATACCATTGCCGCCCTCGCGCTGCTTCACGTTCAGCTTGTTGACGGTAACGAAGGCCGAATCGCTGGAAGACCGGCGCGGCGGCAGGATGAAGCGTGGACTGCTGCCGGGCGAGGTGTCCCGCGGCGCCACCCGCGCCACGAAACTTCCCGTGTCTCGGGTCGACGTGTCGGCACCGCCGCCCAGCGCATCGAAGCTTGCACGCAGGGTATCACCGTCAAAGCGCAGGAAACCATTACCGATCACCCGCGCATCGAAGAAGCGCAAGGCAGCCGGAACACGGGGGCCATCGGTCTGCACCTGAACTTCGAAAGCGCCGAAATCGTTGCGACGGGCGGGAATGAAAATGTCCTTGGCCGCGATGCCGACATTGGTGCCCTTCGCCACCAGCCGCAGGTCGTCACCGATGATGCTGGCCGCGACCTCCGTGCTGCCGCGGGCCACGGGGACACCGGCGGGTGACAGCAGTTCGGCTGTCAGCGTGTACTTCTGGCCGCTGGCCTCCGCCAGGTCAGTGGCGGTCAGGGAGGTCGCGGCGATCGATACGCTGCCTTCCCGGCGGAAGCGGGCCACCGGCTGGGTGACCTGCACGCCATCGCCGACGCTCCACCTGACCCGGTATCCGGACATGTTGGCCGGGCCGTCGATGACCAGCCGCACCTCGTTCTGGCTGACAAGATCAACCACGGGGTCAAAGAACTCGGTTGCGGCGGTCAGCGCCTCGACCTCGAAGCCAACACCGTTCGCGGTCAGGCTCAGGTTCTCCTGAAAATGCCGCCCGCCCTGACCGTCATCGATGAAGACGGAGTAGAATCCGGAACCGGGACGCAGGGCCGTGAAGGCCGCACCCGTGCTATCCTGGGCCGCATTGAAGTCCCCTGCGCCATCGAAGGAAAGCGGCGTGCCGCGGCCGATACGGCTGATACCTTCGGGTGTCGAGAGTTCAGCCGAGATCAGGTCCATGCGAAAGCCGGTGCGGAAGACCGAAACCTCGTCATCCAGACTGACGAAGGCATCCAGGTCTCCGCTCAGAGGCAGCAGATTGCCCTCCGCGCTGACCGAGGATTCCAGTGTCAGCTCGACGCCCGTGATCTTGACCACATCGATCTCGACCGTGTCGGTGATGTCATCCATTTTCGGCACGAAGTCGCGGCAGATATCCGCCGGATTGCCTGTGGAGCCAGGGCGCTGGCTGAAGTCGACACGCCCCGTGGCGGTCACGACGACGCGATCCGTCCCGACTTCGTCACTTCCCTGGATCTGTCCGACAATTCCATTGCGCACTTGCGTGAACCGGGTCCCGGATACACTCGGCCGGATGCCGAAACGCGGCCCGGGGGTGAAGACCCGCTGCGACCGGATACGCTCCACCAGTTCGTCCCGCACCTCCACCCGGAAAGAGCAATCGCGCCGCGTGTCGGTCTCGTGCCGTCCGATCACCACAAAGGGCACGGAATGCGGCACACCAGCCATCCGCTGGGTCAGCGGATCGGCAGCGAGGCGTCGCGTTCTGCCCAGATCAATGGCCAGACCCACCAGCACCGCACTGCCGCCTGCCTGCTGTGCCCGCTGGGTCTGACGGCTGGCCAGAGTATTGGGCAGTGCATCGAGCAGCGCCTGAAGGTCGTCCAGCGCCGCACCCAGTTCATCACGGTCCGTGAATGCCGGTGCCTGCAGGAAGTTGACCTGTCCGGTCGAAATCTGCGGACGCTCCAGACTGGTGCGCCTGATGTCGGAGAACAGCGTGCTCACCCGCTGCTGCGCAGCATTGATCTGATCCCTGAGGTCGCGATCCTGACGGGGGATGATCGCAAGTGCCGCCTGAGCCTCCTGAGCGAGTGTCTCGTCGCGCAGTCGCAAGGCGACAAGCTCCTCCGTTGCCTCGCTGACCGCGGTGTAGGTGCTTCGTGCAACGGGGATCAGACCGGCCTTGACGCTGCGGATCGGTGCCATGAGGCCACCAATACCTATCGCCTTGTCGAATCCCGTCTCGAAGCTGTCCAGTTCGGCCCCCAGCGCGGCCACGGCCCGCGGGTTGCTTACTGCTGCGTTCTGCAGGCGAATGCCCCAGGCATCCAGGCTCTTCGGCGCCTGAACAGTGATCCCCGTCCGAATTTCCCGCAAATTATCGGTCAGCTTACGGGTCAACTCCAGATCTCGCTGCTCCGCATTCCGCACTTCTTCCCGGAACTCCGCCAGCACTTCCTCCCGGCGGGGAACATCGAAGATGGTGATGACACCCAGTTCCGACAGCTTCCGCACCGAGCGGGCGTTGGCGATGAAGGGATTCTTGCTGGTCGTGGCAAGGATGTTCACGGTCGCACCGAGCACGGCAGTTCCCGTGCCCTTGCTGTTGGTGTCGTCGACAATGTCCTTCACAAGGGTATAGACCTTGTGACTGTTCTTGATCCGATCCGACGAGCCCTTGATCTGTTGCAACCGCTCGAACTGCTCCGCCCTCAGCTTGATGAACAGTGTCTCCAGTTGCTTGTTGATGATTGCCTGGGAGAGGCCAAGGCCTGAATCGATGGCCGCATTCAACTGGGCCGAAAGCAGATCCTCATGATCCCGCATACTGGCGATCAGCCCTCGGTTTGTCACCAGGGTCTCCTGAATGCCTGCAGCCAGTTCACCCATCTGCTCGATTTCGGTCGGCAGGTTCTGCGCGCGCGCAGAATTCGCGCCCCCCAAGAAGAATGCAAGACCAGTTGCGATCAGCACAGTCCGCACGACAGTGGACAAGGTTCCAGATTCCATCCGCTCAAACTCCCTGTTCCGACCAGCAGGCCACGCGATGGACGTTCAGGAGTTTTACTGTCTCTTCACTGGACCGCAACTCTGATCATCACAACTCAATGTCTGTGATCTGAAACTGAAACAGTCGTGGGTAGTTCGCTATTCGCCCGCAGGAGCGGGAAGGAGAGCGCTGTCACACATTCCACGAGGCTCACGATAACGTGAGCAGGGTTCACCAATAGCCGAAGCGGTAGCCGCGCTGGAACGCCATGCCGGTTGTTTCCCTGATGAAGTCATCCGCGACGCCGACGCGGGTCCGGCGCTGGTACAGCCAGTCGAACAATCGCGCCTGCAATCTGTCACGAATGTCGGCATGTCCCGGGTCCGCCCCCAGGTCCTGCTGCTCCATCGGGTCCTTGTAGAGGTCGTAGAGTTCGGATCGGAACCGCACGTGGTGGATGTATTTCCACCGACCTGTCCGGATCATGCAGGCCCGCGCATCCATGGGTGCCAGGTCGAGGGTCTTGCGGGCATGACGCAGGGAATAGTCGCATTCCGCAAAGACGGCATCGCGCCAGTCATCGGCACGGGCCTCTCCCAGCAGAAACGGCGCCAGTGAGCGGCCTTCCAGCCGCTGACCCGGTATTTCGCCTCCCAGCCTCTCGATGAAGGTGGGGACGAGATCGATGGCCTCCACCATTTCCTCCACGACCGTGCCGCGTGTCGCATCGGCAGTGGTGGATGGGTCGGCGATGATCAGCGGGATGCGCAGCACATCCTCGTAGAACAGTTCCTTCTCCCCCAGCCCATGGTCGCCCAGATAGTCGCCATGATCGCTGGTGAGCACGATCAGCGTGTCCTTCAGCAGATCCTTCTGCTCCATGAAGCCGAACAGACGGCCCAGATGGTCGTCGATCTGCTCGATCAGCCCCATGTAGGCCGGGATCACGGTGTCACGGCATTCGTCCTCCCGGAACGCGATCGATTCCGGGTGCTGGCGAAAGGCGTCCAGCACCGGATGTGGTTCCTCCTCCCCCAGGCCCCGGTTCCCGGGCAGGACATCATCCGCGCCATAGCGGGCGTGGTAGGGCGCAGGCGCGATATAGGGCCAGTGCGGCTTGATGTAGGAGAGATGCAGGCACCAGGGCGCGGCCCCGGCATCGGTCATGAAATCCATTGCGCGGCGGGTCATGTAGGGGGTCTCGCTGTCCTCCTCCCGCACCACGGCGGCAAACCGGGCGTTGCGCATCAGCCAGCCGGACGGATCCTCGCCATCGTCGCGCTGCACCGAATTCGCGATCTCGTGCCAGAGGTTGGTGCCCTGATAACCCTTTGCCCGAAGATAATGCTCGTAGGCCACCTCCGGCACATGGGGTGCGAGGCGATGCAGGCCGTCATCGCGGTCGAAGGGCTCGAAGCCACACTCGGCCAGGAACTGTCCCCTGCCCGTTGCGGGATCCAGTCCCAACCGCCTGATCCCCGCCTCATCCGCTCGCATGTGGGTCTTGCCGGCCAGCGCGGTCCTCAGGCCCAGGGGTGCCAGATAGTCTCCCAGCGTCCATTCGTCGGTCCGCAGTGGATAATTGTTGTAGGTCGCGCCATGGCTGACCGCATATCGCCCGGTATAGAACGACATCCGCGACGGGCCACAGACTGCTGCCTGTACAAAGGTGTTGGCGAAACGGACACCGCGAGCCGCCAGAGCATCGATCACCGGTGTACGAATGGTCGGATGCCCGGTGCAGCCGAGAAAATCGTGCCGCAACTGGTCCGCCATGATGAACAGGATGTTCCTTGGTCGGGTCATCGGTCCCTGTCTCCGTCCATGGTGCTGGTACGGGTCGCCGGTGCCAGCGCCGGGGCGGAGCGGATACGCCTGCGCCGCTTTTCCCGCAAGGGCGTGACCGCAAATACCTGTTTCGACACCTCGACCATCACAAGCCCGGCAAAACCCGGCCAGACGCGCGTTCCCACACGCTCGAACAGCCGGTTGGCGCGCAGCAGCGGTCGCCAGCCAAGGGGCGGAAAATGCAGCGCCATGTTGGTCTGCTCCGGCAGGAACATGTTGGCGCGCAACAACCGTGAAAGCTGTCCGGTGGTATAGGGATGGCCATGCCCGAACGGCGTATGCTCCGCCCGCGACCAGAGTCCGCGGCGGTTGGGCACGATGAACAGGGCACGTCCGCCACTGTCCATCACCCGCCAGATCTCGCGCAGCAGCGGCCGGGCGGCTTCTGTCGTCTCCAGTGCGTGGACGACGATGATCCTGTCCATGCTCTGGTCCGGCAGCGGCAGCTCCAGCTCGTCGCCCAGAAAGACACGGTTCGGACCTTCGCGGGGCCAGTGCTGGATGCCCTGGTTGGCGGGCATTGCAGCCATCACCCGCTCGGCCTGTTCCAGGAACGGCCGGATGAAGGGCGTGGCATAGCCGATACCCAGCACCTTCTGTCCGCGAACATCGGGCCAGAGCTGGGCCAGCGACTGCCGCACATGGCGACGGACCAGGTGCCCGAGAGGCGCGGAATAGAACTGGCTGAGGTCAATGATGTCCGGACGCCACATGTGTCGCCTGCAGTTCCCGTGTCAGGTTCGTGTCCCGTGCCCGGTTCCAGCGAAGTCCGGTTCAGACGGGATCATGCGGCGCACGACGCAGCATGTCGAGACTGGCCAGCACCGCCCCGCCCGTGATCAGCAGACAGGCAAGTCCGACCTGCCAGGTCGCCACCGCCTGCCCCGCAGCCACCAGCACCAGCGTGGAGAGCAGCGGGGCAAGGTAGGCTGCGGCGCCGAGGACACGCAGGTCACCACGCTTGGTAGCATGGTCCCAGAGGAAGAACGCGCCCCCCACCGGCCCGAGGCCCAGGCCCAGGATCGCCAGCCATTCGATCCCCACCGGCACCACTGTGATCTCGAACGACAGATGCAGCACAAGGGCGCCGATGGCGGTCACGCCACAGAAGCCACCGACGGCATCGGTCGGCACCTCGGCAAAGCGGCGGTTCAGCACGGAATAGCTCGACCAGATCAGCGCGCAGGCCATAGCCGCGAGATAGCCTGACAGGAATGCCGGGTCGAAGCGTAGTCCCTCGCGCGCAACGATCAGCACTGCGCCGGTGAACCCCAGCAGCGCCCCCACGACATGCAGCACCTTCAGGCGTTGCCCCGGAAGCAGGGCGGAAAAAAGCACGATCAGCAGCGGCCAGAGATAGGCAATCAGGCTCGCCTCCACCACCGGTGCATTGCGCAGCGCCACGAAGTACATGGCGTGATACCCGAACAATCCGGTGACCCCCAGCAGCCATACCGATGGTGGATGCCGCAGCCGTCGCAGCGGGTTCTGGCCGCGTCGGATCCAGATCATCAGCGCGATCAGGAAGGCAATCGCGAAACTCATCGCCGTCAGTTGCAACGGCGGCACCGAACCGCTTGCGGCAGTCATCAGGGCAAGCAGGGCCCAGAGCAGCACTGCACCAACTCCGATCACGGTTGCGCGTGTTGTCGCTTGTCGCATCAGGGCACTCTGTGGTTCACAGGGGAAGACGCGGCGACCGGGCCGCTGTCGGGGGGATCATGTCTTGGGCGAACTGGTATTCTTCCATACGGCGGAGAGCAACGTCGATCTTTTCGAGACCGCGGCGCGGGCCGCCGGATTGCCCGGTGCCCGCCGTCATGTGGTACGACCGGCGTTGCTGGATTCCGCCCGCATCGCCGGGGGGTTGAACGAGACCATTCGCAGCAATGCAGCCAGTCAGATGATCGAATCCCTGGAAGGCGCGGATCGCCTGATCTGCACCTGTTCGACCCTTGGACCGGTGGTGGACACCCTGGCCGGAATGGGACGTCCCGTGATCCGGGTTGACCGGGCGCTGGCGCAGGCGGCAGTGACCAGGGGAACCCGTATCGCGGTGCTGGTCACGCTGAACTCCACCATCGAACCGACCCGTGACCTGTTTCAGTCGGTCGCCGAGAAGCTGGACCGCCATATCCGGCTGGACCTGATCATCGTCGAAGGTGCCGCCCAGTTGCTGTCGGATGGGGACACCACCGGCTATGCCCGTGCCATCGCCAATGCGGTCGATGCCACCCCCGATGACTATGACGCGATCGCCCTGGCCCAGGCATCAATGGCACCGGCGGCACGGTTGGCACGGCGCCCGGTGATGACCAGTCCCGGGACATCGATGCGCGCCCTGGCTGACGAACTGGGTGTCTGAGCATGATGATCCTGTTGCGCAGATGCTCGACAGCCCTGACGCAGCCCAATATTGTCGCCCGCAGATGATCGGTTCCTGGGGAGGAAGATGAGAGATGGATCTGGCGTTCTCGCCCGACGAACAGGCATTTCGCGCTGAAGTTCGCGCCTTTCTGGACGCGGAACTGCCTGATGATCTGCGCCACAAGGTCCGGCAACGCCGGGAACTGGAGCGCGAGGATTACCTGCGCTGGCAACGGATACTGCACGCAAGGGGCTGGATCGCCGGTTCATGGCCGAAGGAACATGGCGGCTGCGACTGGACCCCGGCGCAGCGTCACATCTTCGACGAGGAATGCCATGCCGCCGATGCGCCGCCGCTGCTGCCGTTCGGGCTGCAGATGGTTGGCCCGGTGATCTATACCTTCGGTCGTCCGGACCAGAAGGAGTTCTTCCTGCCGCGCCTGCTGTCCGGCGAACACTGGTGGTGCCAGGGCTATTCGGAGCCGGGATCGGGCTCTGACCTTGCCAGCCTGCAGACGGCGGCGGTGCGCGACGGCGACGACTACGTCATCAACGGCCAGAAGATCTGGACCTCGCTGGCCCACCACGCCGACTGGATCTTCTGCCTGGTTCGCACGCGGAAGGACGGTAAGCATCAGGAAGGCATCAGCTTCCTTCTGATCGACATGAAGACACCGGGCATCACGGTGCGCCCGCTGATCCTGATGGATCAGGGCCATCACGTGAACGAGGTCTTCTTCGAGAACGTGCGCGTCCCCGTCGCCAACCGCATCGGGGAGGAGAACAAGGGCTGGACCTACGCCAAGTTCCTGCTCGGCAATGAACGCGCAGGGATCGCGGAAGTGGCCTGGAACAAGAAGCTGCTGCAGCGGCTGAAGGAAATGGCCGCGGACACGCCTGCAAGCGGCGAGAAGCTGCTGGATGATGCGGTGTTTTCCCGCAAGGTGGCCGAGACCGAAATCAAGCTGACGGCGCTGGAGTATTGCAATCTGCGTATCCTCGCCGCTATGCAGGAGGGATCGCCCCCTGGCGGGGAGGCCAGTATGCTGAAGCTGCTGGGTTCGGAGGTGACGCAGGCCATTACCGAGTTGACGGTGGAGGCTCTGGGTTACTATGCCGCGCCCTATGAATTGGCAGACAGGACTCCGGGCAGCAACTGGTCCCCTGTCGGACCGGATGCGGCTGAGGGCGTCATGGGGCAGCACCTGTTCATGCGGGCAATCACGATTGCCGGCGGGTCGAGTGAGGTTCAGAAGAACATCATCGCGAAGATGGTGTTAGGATTGTAGCTGGGTGCCGCGCTGGCGGCATTCCAAGATCATGTGGCGGGGAGGATACAGGGCCCGATGGATTTCAACCTTTCGGAAGAGCAGCAACTGCTGAAAGACAGCGTCGACCGGTTCGTTCTGGACGACTACGACTTCGAGAAGCGGCGCAAGACCGCCAACAGTGACGATGGCTTCAGCCGCGACAACTGGAAGACCTTCGCCGAGCTTGGCTGGCTGGCCGTTGGCCTGCCGGAGGAGTA
>BQJF01000015.1 GCA_021604565.1 Minwuia thermotolerans
GTGTTGCATTACCGGGACCGAAAGTTTTGGCCCCGGTAATGACCACCAATGACCGGGCAAGATATGTTGACCAGGGCACGCGAGCCAGAGATCAGGGACGCGGTGAGTGAAGTCTGCGGAAAGCTTTCCTCGACCGTTACACTCGAGACACTCCGATACTGGGAGTTCATTCGCGGAGAGCGCATCTGGCCGCTCCGACGCGATCTCAATCCGATGGACATCGTCGAGCATCTGCCGAACGTGATGATCCTGGGCGTGGAGCGTGATCCGCTGGATTTCGTCTATCGTCTGACCGGAACACTGATCGACGAAAACATGCAGGGGCCGCTGAAGGGCCGCCGCGTCAGCGAACTGCCGCATCAGGCCGGCCCCGGTGAATACTGGGATATGCTGCGCCAGGTCGCCGAACTGGGCCTGCCCTGCACAAGACCGATGCCCTATGTCGGACCGCATCAGGACTTCAAGCGCTGCGAGCTGGTCGCCCTCCCCCTGTCGACTGATGGTACCTGCGTACACCAGGTTCTGGTCGCCATCGATTTCATCACGATCATTGACGACTAGATCGTTCCATCAAATGATGGAGGCGCACCGGCCCGCTCCCCCACCCGACCACCCACGGGATCATGCTGAATGGGTGGCCGGGTGGGGCAGCGGGCCGGTGCCGCGATCAAATAGTGGAACGATCTAGAGCTTCAACGGACACTTGCGAGACGAACGGTTCGACGAGACGCTGTTCCTCAGCCTCGACCATGCCCGCGTCGAAATCGCGGCCTGGGCGGAGGATTTCAACCGGTAACGGCCGCACTCTTCCCTTGGATACGCAACACCGGCGGCATTCGCCGCCGGCGTGGAAAGGCTCACTTGCTGTTCCGGCGCGTGGAATCATCGATCGGGCGCGGTTCCCGATAATAGCTCGGCAGCGACCAGCCGAACACGATGGCCAGACCGCGTACGACGAATGTGACCACAAAGGCGCAGATCGCTGCCTCGAAGCGTTCGAGGGCAAGGGACGACAGAATGACATAGGTCGATCCCCCCAGCAGCGCGGCCAGCACGTAGATTTCGCGGCGCAGGATGACGGATGGCTCATCTCCAACGACATCTCGCACGATCCCGCCGAAGGAAGCGGTGACAACACCCATGACGACGGCAATGAGCGGTCCGGCACCATGGTCGAGTCCCTTCACCGTTCCGGCCACGGTGACGAACGCAAGCCCCAGGGCGTCAAACCACAGCACGAGCCGATACCGCGACTCGACCTTGGGCGCGACATAGAACATGACAACGGCTGTCAACAGGCAGGCCACGACATGGGCCGGTTCGACAACCCAGAAAACCGGGACATCAAGCACGAGGTCCCGCAATGTCCCCCCGCCCACGCCAGTCAGGATCGCCAGCCACATGAACCCGATCATGTCGAGGCCCTTGCGAGAGGCGACAAGTGCCCCGGTGACGGCAAATGCCACGGCAGCGAGCATGTCGGCACCGAACAGAAGCGGAAACTTTCCGGCGAATTCCAAACTGCAGATCCCCTTCGCATTGCCGGACATCAATGGCCCCAGCATCGGCTTGCTCAGATCGTTCCATCAAATGATGGAATTGCACCGGCCCTGTCAGACCACGCGCTTGCGTCGGGACGAGATGACGCCGGTATTGACGCCGAACCAGCCGATTTCCCCTGACAGGCGACCGTATTCGATCTTCGGGCAACGGTTCATGACGACCTTCAGGCCAGCGGCCTCTGCCTTTGCCGCCGCCGCGTCGTTTCTCACACCAAGCTGCAGCCAGAGCACCTTCGCTCCGATGCGGATCGCGTCATCGGCAATGGGCGGTATGGCATCGGAGTTGCGGAAGCAGTCCACCATGTCGACGGGAACATCGATGTCGTCGAGCGTGGCCACCGCCGGTTCACCGAGAATGACCGTGCCTGCCGCCGCTTCCTTCGGGTTCACCGGAATCACCCGATAACCCTTCTCCTGCATGTACTTCATGGCGAAGTAGCTGGGGCGGTTCCAGTTGGCGCTCGCGCCCACCATCGCCACGACCTTCACGGTCTGCAGGATTTCCCGGATATAGGCATCAGAGTAGCTGTCGTGCGCCATCTCGATGCCCGCAGCTCCGGCGGTTGCCATGTTCAGCGGTCCTCCCAGACCGGCGGGCGCTTGTCGATGAAGGCCTGGATGCCTTCATTGGCATCGCGGGCAACCATGTTCTCCATCATCACGCCCGACGCATAGTCATAGGCGGCATTCAGGTCCGGGGCCTCAAGCTGGCGATAGAAGGCCTGCTTGCCGACCTTCAGCGTATAGGACGATTTCGACGCGATCCGTTCCGCCATCGCGGTGACGGCATCGTCAAGTTCCGTGGCCGGGGCCGTGCGGTTGATCAGACCGAAGCGCACAGCATCATCGGCGCTCATCAACTCGCCGGTCAGCAGCATCTCCATGGCATGCTTGCGACTGACATTGCGCCCCAGCGCGACCATCGGCGTATGGCAGAACAGGCCGATGTTCACGCCGGGCGTCGCGAACTTCGCGTCATCTGCGGCAATGGCCAGATCGGCACTGGCGACAAGCTGGCAACCGGCCGCCGTGGCAATGCCATGCACCCGCGCGATTACCGGTTTCGGATGATTGACGATGGACTGCATCATCGTCGAACACTGCTCCAGCATTGCCTTGATGAAGGGACCATCCTGCTGGTTGCCACGCACTTCCCGCAGGTCATGCCCGGCACAGAACCCGCGTCCTGCCCCGGCGATGACGATGACCCGGCAGGCGGGATCGTCGGCCAGCGCATCCAGTTCCTGCTGGATTCGCGTCATCAGCCCGGTCGACAGGCTGTTGAAGGCGTCCGGCCGGTTCAGGGTCAGCCAGGTCACTGCGCCACGGTCGTCCCGCAACAGCAGGTCCTCGTTCGCAGTCACATCTGTCGAAGCGGCATTCTCTGCGGTCATCCTGTCATCCTCCCCAGGCTGTCGGGTTCATGCGGTCAGTTCAGTGCCCGCTGCAATGAAGGTCCCATCATGTCAGCAAAGTTGCCCGCGAAGAAATGGTCGCGTGTCGTCTCGCTGGCGTCTGCAAGCGATGCCTCGAACCTGCCCAACGGGTTCCGTCCCCCCTCCACGTGCGGATAGTCGGAGGAGAACAGGCAGACGGCATCGCCCGCCTGCGAAGAGATCCAGCCCACGTCCTCTGTCGGATAGGGCGTGACCCTGATCTGGCGTTGCACATATTCCGACGGGCGCATCGACAGCTTCTGCAGGCGCTGCTCGTGCCGCAGGAAGGCGTCATAGGCGCTGTCGAGATAACGCATCCAGCTCGGGACCCAGCTTGCCCCCTGCTCGATCACCCCGAACTTCAGGCGCGGGAAGCGGTCCATCACGCCGTCCAGGATCATCGTCGCCAGCGTCTGCATCACCGGATTCGGAATCGCCATGTAGTCGATGGAGCGGAAGTTCTCCGCGCCGCCGTGGAAGTCCTTTTCCATCGGCAGGCCATTGTTGAAATAGGTCCGGTCGAAGAACGTGCCGCCGGAGCCGACGTGGAAGACGATGGGTACCCCGGCCTCCTCCGCCTGCGCCCAGACGGTGTCCAGGGCGACGTGGCTGGGGCTGTGATCCTTCGGACAGGCGGCAGCGATCATCAGGGAGTTCGCACCATCGCGGATCAGGGACTTCGCCACCTGCGGCGCACGCTCCAGATCCATCAGCGGAACGTAGGCGGTCGACAGCAGCCGCCGGTCCACCTCGCAGAAATCCAGCATGCCGCGATTGTGCGCGTCAGCCATGGCGTAGGCATAGTCGGCGTCGCGACCATGCTCCGCCTCCTGCATCGGCTTGTTGGTGAAGGTGTTGAAGACAAGCTGTGACGCGAAGCCGAGCAGGTCGAGCGCCTTCGGGCGGTCATGTTTCAGCGTGGCACCAATGGCGCGCCAGTTCTTGCGGTTCATCAGCTCCGCCTCATCCTCCGCGCGGTAGCTGGCGTCGCCGTGCAGGGCAATATCGTCGCTGACCCGTTCATGCTCCCCCGGTGCCAGTGCGCCGGTGAAGATATCCGGCAACCGGTCACGGAACTTCGGCGCCGCATAGTCGCGCAGCCAGTCCGCCGTCTCCATGATGTGTGCGTCCGCATCGTGATACAGCCGCCCTGTCGCGTATGGCATTGCGCTCTCCCCACCCTGTCTGTCACCTATTCGTCAGATACTATCAGCATTGCGGCAGCGGCTTGAACCTTCTGTCCGATCAATCATCCCATGCAGGGGACGCGTGACGTGACCGAACCGCGACTGTTCATCGAAGCTGACCTGAAACCGGATCAGCCCCTCACCCTGACCGGCAACCAGCATCACTATCTGGCCAAGGTGCTGCGGCTGGGGGCCGGTGCGACTGTGAAGCTGTTCAATGGCCGCGACGGCGAGTGGCGGGGCACCATCGATCACATGGGACGCAGGGACGCGGAAGTGGTCCTGGGCGAGCAGTTGCGGCCGCAGGTTGCGGAACCTGACCTGTGGCTGCTGTTCGCGCCGATCAAGGGCAAGCGCGTCGATGCCATCGCGGAAAAGGCAGGGGAACTCGGCGTCTCCCGGATCCTGCCGGTGCTGACCCGCCGCACCGTGGTCAGCAGGGTGAATGTGGAGCGGTTGCAGGCCAACGCGATGGAGGCTGCGGAACAATGCGAGCGCCTGAGCGTTCCGGAGGTGGCAGAACCGCGCGACCTCTCCGCGGTGCTGGAAGACTGGCCGGGCGGCCGCCGTCTCTATCTCGCCGATGAACGCGCGGACGCGACGCCGATCGCCAGGGCGCTGGCGGAGGAGGCGAGCCGTATCGAGGGGGTCCCGTCCGCGGCTGTCCTGATCGGGCCGGAGGGCGGTTTCGAGGAGGCCGAGAAGCAGATGGTACGTGCCCTGCCCGATTGCGTGCCGGTCAGCCTGGGGCCACGCCTGCTGCGTGCGGACACGGCAGTCTTCGCCACCCTGGCACTGTGGCAGGCACATCTGGGGGACTGGCGCGGCGGCGACGGCGGCTGGCCCGCCTGACGCGCATGGTCACTAACTGACCGCTTGCCCTTCCATACCCATGCCGCGCGCCCTAAGTTCGCGGAACAAGAAAACGCTTCGGAGTGAATCGCCCATGTCGACCATGCTGGATAGCGAGGAAGCCCGTGCGCACTCGTCAACGATTGTCGAGAACCGCACGCAGCTGATCGACTTCCTCGCCTCCGGCTGCAAGCCGGCCGACCGCTGGGTCATCGGGACGGAACACGAGAAGTTCGGTTTCGATCTGGAGACGCTGAAACCCATTCCCTATGACGGTCCCGCAGGGATCAAGGCCCTGTTCAAGGGACTGGAGCGCTTCGGCTGGGAACCGGTGATCGAGGGTGGTTATGCGGTTGCCATGTACATGGACGGTCAGGCCATCAGCCTGGAGCCGGGCGGACAGCTCGAACTCTCCGGTGCGCCGCTCTCCACGCTGCACCAGACCTGCGGGGAGGTGAATACGCACCTGGATCAGGTGAAGGCCGTTTCTAGCGAACTCGGGATCGGTTTCATCGGGCTGGGGCACCATCCGCTGGCCCGTCGTGACGAGATCTCCATGATGCCGAAGGCCCGCTACGACATCATGACCCGTTACATGCAGACCAAGGGCAATCTCGGCCTCGACATGATGTACCGGACCTGCACCATCCAGGTGAACCTCGACTTCGCATCCGAAGCGGACATGGTGGAGAAATTCCGCATCGGCATGGCGCTGCAGCCGATTGCAACCGCCCTGTTCGCCAACTCCCCGTTCCGGGAGGGGCAGCCAACGGGCATGCTCAGCAGCCGCAGCCACGTCTGGACGGACACGGACCCGGACCGCAGCGGCAACCTGCCGTTCATCTTCGAAGAGGGGTTCGGGTTCGAGCAATATGCCGACTACGCCCTTGATGTGCCGATGTACTTCGTCTTCCGCGATGGCAGGTACGTGGAGGCGGCAGGTCAGTCGTTCCGCGATTTCCTGGCCGGCAAGCTGCCCGCCCTGCCCGGTGAGAAGCCGACGATCAAGGACTGGGACAACCACCTGACGACCCTGTTCCCCGAAGTGCGCATGAAGCGGTTCCTGGAAATGCGCGGTGCCGACGGCGGCCCGTGGCGCAGCATCTGTGCCCTGCCCGCCTTCTGGGTCGGCCTGCTCTACGATGACGCCGCGCGTGGCGAGGCATCGGAATTGATCCGTGACTGGACCGCCGATGACGTGGACGCGATGCGCAACGCAGTGCCGACCCACGCGCTGCAGGCCCCCGCCCCCGGCGGGCGCACGGTGCTGGACGTGGCCCGGGACGCGGTCGCGATTGCGGAACGCGGCCTGATCAATCGACACCGCGAAGACGGCATGGGTCAGGACGAACGCCATTTCATCGGCACCCTGAAACGCATTGTCGATTCCGGCATGACACCGGCGGATGAACTGCTGGCCCGTTTCAGTGGCGACTGGAAAGGCGACGTACGGCGGGTGTTCCGCGAATACGCCTACTGACCGGCGGACAGCAAACCATGCCACGCCCTCTGATCGTCGCCGCCTGGATGCTGTTCGGGGCGGTCGGCTTTGCCCTGATCATGGTCATCGTCCGCCATCTGTCGGCGAACCTTGATCCCTTTGTCCTGAATTTCTGGCGCAGCATTTTCTCCATCCTGATGTTCGCGCCCTGGATCATGCGGGTCGGCTTCGGTGCGATGCGCACGAAGCGCCTGCCGCTGTTCGCGCTGCGGTCGGTCGTCATGGTGGCGTCATCGCTGATGCTGCTCTGGTCGGCAGTGCTGATCCCCATCGGGGAGGCCACGGCCATCACCTTCACCGCGCCCCTGTTCACCACCCTGCTGGCGGCGGTGATGCTGAAGGAGAAGGTGGGACCGCGCCGCGTTGCCGCGCTCTTCGTCGGGTTCCTGGGGGTACTGGTCATGCTGCGACCGGGTCAGGAGGCTGTCAGCCTGGGCGCCATGCTCGCCATCGCATCGTCGATCCTGTTCGGTTTCGTGGTGATCTTCGGCAAGCAGCTTTCAGCGACGGAGCGACCGGAGCTGGTCATCCTGATGCTGTCGATCTTCAACCTGCCGATCTCCTTCGTCCCCGCCGTGCTTTTCTGGCAGGTGCCGCAGGGGGAGGAATGGCTGTGGATCATCGGTCTCGGAATCGCCGCGAACATGAACATGTACGGCATCCAGCGCGCGATCTCTGCCGGGGACGCCAGTCTGGCGCAAGTCTTCGATTTCGTGCGCCTGCCCCTGTCCGTCGGGCTCGCCTGGTGGGCCTTCGCAGAGGTGCCTGACCCGTGGATGTGGGCCGGTGCCGCGATCATCTTCATCGCCACCGTCTACACGACACGGCGGGAGGCACAGCTTGCGCGCAGGACCCCGGTTGGAATGACGCCACGTACCAGGCCTTGAATTGAGTTCGCATATGCGCATAACATTCACTTATGCGAACCAACACGATCCATGAAACCAGCGAAGTCCCCGGCAAGCGCACTGCCCCGCAATCCATCGGGCGCATGCTGCTGATCCTGGAACGGCTGGTCGCGGCACGCGGGTGCGAAACGGCGGGTCTGAGCCTGGGCGATATTGCCAACGCGACCGGTGCGCCGAAATCGAGCCTGCTGGGACTGTTGCAGGGTCTGCAGGACGAAGGATGCGTCCATCGTGGTTCCGACGGCACCTATTCGCTGGGTGATCGTTTCCTGCGCCTGGCAACCCACGCAGTCTTTGGCGAGCAGATGGTGGACATCCTGCGTCCCGTGCTCGCCGAACTGATGACCGAAACAGGCGAGACCGCCGTGCTGGGTGTCCTGTCCGCAGATCAGCGGATGATCACCTATCTGGACCGGGTAGAGTGCCCGAACCCCATTCGCTACACGGTGCAGACCGGCGATCAGCGCGAATTGCACTGTACTGCGGGCGGAAAGCTGCTGCTGGCCTACATGGAGCCATCGCGACTGGACACCTATCTGGAAACGGCTGTTCGCGAACGCTTCACACCGACCACCATCACCGACCGGCGAAAGCTGCTGGCAGAACTGAAGCAGATCCGGAAGGACGGACTGTCGCGCACCTCGGACGAACGTATCGCCGGGGCGAGCGGGTTTGCGGTCCCCGTGTTCGGGCCTGACGGCGCTGTGTCGGCAACCGTCCTGATCGCGGGACCGAGCGAGCGCATGCGGCGTTCCGCGACGCAGCATGAAGCCGCAATGCGCCGTGCCGCTGCGCGCTGTCGGGCGTTCGGGTTCCTGCCGACACAGAAAGACACAGGCGATACAGCCCTGGGGAGGGAGATTTCATGAGCATCGATTTCACGCCGGAACAATTGCAGATCCGCGACAGCGTCGAACGCCTGTGCAGCGACTTCGATGATGAATACTGGCTGGCGCGGGATACCGACGGACGGTTCCCGGAAGACTTCTGTCGCACCATCGCCGACCAGGGTTTCATGGGCATCGCGATGCCGGAGGAATATGGCGGTTCCGGTCTCGGCATCACGGAGGCGGCGATCCTGATGCAGGCGATTTCCCAGTCCGGTGCGGGAAACGGCGGCGTCTCGTCCGTCAGTCTCGGGATCTTCGGCCTCAATCCGGTGGTGCGCTACGGCACGGAGGAGCAGAAACGGCGGATGCTGCCGCCCGTGATGAAGCGGGAGGACATCGCCTGCTTTGGCGTCACGGAACCGAACACGGGTCTCGATACCACACGGCTAAAGACACGCGCGGTGCGGAAGGGCGACCGCTACATCGTGCATGGCCAGAAGACCTGGATCAGCACCGCACAGGTCGCCAACAAGATCATGCTGATCGCCCGCACCACCGATGAGGCCGATACGGAAAAGCCGATCGATGGCCTCAGCCTGTTCTTCACCGACCTCGACCGGTCAAAGGTGGAGATCAGGCAGATCGACAAGATGGGTCGAAAGTGCGTTGATTCAAATCAGGTCTTCATCGACGGTCTGGAGATTCCGGTCGAGAACCGGATCGGGGATGAGGGCAAGGGATTCCGCTATCTGCTGCACGGCATCAACCCCGAGCGCATCCTGATTGCCGCCGGACTGGTGGGTCTTGGCCGTGCTGCCCTGCGCCGCGCCACCAATTATGCGAACGAGCGGGAAGTCTTTGGTCGTCCCATCGGGATGAACCAGGCGATCCAGCATCCGCTGGCGGAGAACTGGATGGAACTGGAGGCGGCGAACCTGATGGTCTTCCGTGCGGCGCAGCTCTACGACCGGGGCGAGGACAGCGGTTCATTTGCCAACGCGGCGAAGTATCTGGCCGGGGAAGCAACCTTCAAGGCCTGCAACGCGGCCATTCTGACCCATGGTGGCATGGGCTATGCCAAGGAGTATCACGTCGAGCGCTATCTGCGCGAAGCCCTGATCCATCGCATTGCCCCGATCACGCCGCACCTGATCCTCTGCTACGTGGCGGAGCGGGTGCTGGGCCTGCCCAAGTCCTACTGACCCATGACAGCAAGCACGAAGCCGCCGGAGATGGGCCAGCGCCCGCTGACCGGCATCAGGGTAGTCGACCTGACGAACATGCTCATGGCCCCCTACACGAGCCAGATCCTGGGCGACATGGGCGCGGACGTGATCAAGGTGGAGGCGCCTGGCGGCGATCCGGTTCGTGGTATCGGGCCAATGCGCAATCCGGGCATGGGCGCGATCTTCCTCAATGTGAATCGCAGCAAGCGCAGCATCGTTCTCGACCTGAAACGGCCTGATGCCCATGCGGCAATGCTCGACCTGCTGTGTGACGCCGATGTGCTGATCTACAACCGTCGCCCGAAGGTGATGGCGCGGCTCGGGCTGGGATGGGAAACGGTCAGCGCGCTCAATCCGCGCCTGATCTACGCCGGTCTCTTCGGCTATGGCCAGAACGGGCGCAATGCGGCCAAGCCCGCCTTCGACGACCTGATCCAGGGCGGGGTGGCGATCCCTGCCCTGTCCCATCGTGCCAGCGGGCACCCGCCCACCTATGCCCCGACAGCGCTTGTGGATCGCGGGGTGGCCTTGTGGGCGGTGGGGCAGATCAACGCGGCACTGGTGCATCAGATTCGTACCGGACAGGGCCAGCGCATCGACATGCCGATGTTCGAGATGATGGCGAGTTTCGTCCTGGGCGACCACATGGGTGGCGCGACCTTCAGTCCCGACCTGGGACCGAGCGGTTATCCCCGGTTGCTGGTGCCGGATCGCCGACCCTTCCCCACGAAGGACGGCCATGTCTGCCTGATGCTCTATACCGACCGGCACTGGCGCGACTTCATGCGCGACCAGGGGCGGGAGGATGAGTTCAACAATGATCCGCGCTATCGCTCCATGACCAGCAGGACCGAGAATATCGGCAGCCTGTACGGGGAACTGGCGGAGCTGTTGCTGACCCGCACCACTGCCGAATGGCTGGAGACCTTCGACCGGCTCGACGTTCCGGCAGGTCCCCTGAACGACCTGGATGGCCTGATCGCGGAGCCACACCTGGCGGATGTCGGTTTCTTCCGGGAGGTTGAACACCCGAGCGAGGGGATGCTGCGGCAGATGGCATACCCGGCCACCTGGTCCGAAACCCAGCCCGAATCATCGCGCCCGGCGCCGGGACTGGGCGAGCATGGACCCGAGATACTCGACGAACTGGGTTATGACGCCGCGCGCATCAAGGCAGCGCTGGAAAACTGAGCCAATCCGTCGAATGATGCCCACTGACCAACATGCAAAGGGGAGGATCACGCTATGTCTGGTTTGTACTACGAGGAGTTCGAGGTCGGGATGGAGTTCAACCATTCCCTGACACGCACCATCACCGAGATGGACAACGTCATGTTCTGCGCCATGACACACAATCCGCAGCCATTGCACCTGGATGAGGAATTCTCCAAGGGCACCGAGTTCGGGCAGCGGATCGTGAACAGCCTTTTCACGCTGGGTCTGGTGATCGGCGTGACCGTGGGGGACACCACACTCGGCACCACCATTGCCAACCTCGGCATGACCGACGTGCGCTTCGCCAAGCCGGTGTTCCATGGTGACACCGTGCGTGCGGTGACCAAGGTGAAGAGCATGCGGGAGAGCAAGTCGCGCCCTGACGCCGGCATGGTCGTGTTCGAGCATTTCGGTTTCAACCAGCGTGACGAGGAAGTGGCCTACTGTGTCCGCACTGCCTTCATGAAGAAGCGCCCGGCATGAGGCTGAACCGATCCTGGCTGTTCGTCCCCGGCGACAGCGAGCGCAAGCTCGCCAAGGGGCCGGACAATCCCGCCGATGCGCTGATCCTCGATCTGGAGGATGCCGTATCCGACGACCGGCAGGAGATCGCGCGGGAGATGACGCGCGACTTCCTGAAGGCCCACCCGGACCGCTCGCGGCAGGAACTGTGGGTGCGCATCAACCCGCTCGACACGCCCCTGTCCCTGCCCGATCTGGTCGCGGTCATGCCCGGCGCACCGGATGGCATCGTGCTGCCGAAGGTCTATTCGGCGGCGGACGTGAACACGCTCGCCACCATGCTGTCGGCGCTGGAAACGCGGGAGGGACTGGAACTCGGTTCGACCCGTATCCTCTGTGTCGCCACGGAGACGGCGCAGTCCCTGCTGACATTCCATACCTATCTGGACAATGTCTCGGAGCGGCTGACGGCCCTGACCTGGGGCGGTGAGGACCTGGCAGCGGCGCTGGGGGCCAGCACCAACCGGCATCCTGATACCGGCGACTACGACACGCCGTTCCAGCTCGCCAAGACGCTCTGCCTCACCACGGCCCGCGCCATCGACGCGCAGCCCGTGGGCGTGGTCTACGTCGACTTCCGCGATCTGGAGGGGCTGGAGGCGGAATGCCGCCGTGACCAGCGGTCAGGTTTCATCGGCAAGATCGCCATTCATCCCGCACAGTCGGAAGTCATCAACCGCGCCTTCACCCCGACGGAGGAGGAGGTCACCCACGCCAAACGGGTCATTGCCGCGTTCGAGGACAATCCGGGTCTCGGCACCGTCGGCCTGGACGGCAAGATGCTGGACATGCCGCATCTGAAGCAGGCACGGAACCTGATGGCATTGGTGGAGCAGTTCAGTGACTGATCTGGTTCATTACAGCCTGGCAGACGGTATCGCGACGCTGCGCATGGACGACGGAAAGGCCAACGCCTTCAGCCATGCGATGATGCAGGCACTGTCGGCAGCGCTGGATCGTGCGGCCGAAGAGGCCAGCATCACCGTCATTCGCGGACGCGATGGTGTGCTCTGTGGCGGCTTCGACCTGAAGGTCATCCGCGGCGACCCGGCTGATGTTCCGGCCCTGGTCACTGCAGGTCAGGAACTGCTGATGAAGACCTGGCTTCACCCTCAACCGCTGTTGATCGGGGTTACCGGCCATGCCGTGGCGGCAGGGGCGTTGTTGGTGCTGACAGCGGACTACCGCATCGGGGTTGATGGCGACTTCCGTATCGGCCTGAACGAGACTGCCATCGGCCTCAGCCTGCCCGACTTTGCGATCGCGCTGACCGAAGCACGTCTCGACCGTCGCGCGCTGACCATGGCGACCATCGGCGCCCAACTCTACTCGCCCGAGAAAGCAGTTGAGGTCGGTTATCTGGATCAGGTGGCGGTTCCGGGCAATTTCGAAGATGCACTCGCCGAAGCTGCCGAGAGCATGAGGAAACTTGACCCTGACGGGGTGGCGGATGTGAAGCGGCGCCTGCGTGGCGCGGCTGCCGACCGCATCCTGGCGACAGTCATCACCTGATTGGCAGACCGAAGATACCCCGCCCCGTCACCGGAACCAGTGACAGGGCGGGGAATTTCCGAAGACAGAGACGCCCGTATCGGGCCGCTGCCGGTTACTCCGGCAGGACCGAGCGTCCGGCGTAGAGCGCGTCCGGGCCAAGCATGTCCTCGATGCGGAGCAACTGGTTGTACTTGGCTGTACGGTCGGAGCGGGCCAGCGAACCGGTCTTGATCTGCCCGCAGTTGGTCGCGACCGCGAGGTCGGCGATGGTCGAGTCCTCGGTCTCGCCCGAACGGTGCGACATGACCGCAGTGTAAGAGGCGCGATGGGCCATGTCCACGGCCTCCAGCGTCTCGCTCAGGGTGCCGATCTGGTTGACCTTCACCAGGATGGAGTTGGCGACGCCGCGTGCGATGCCGTCGGCCAGACGTGCAGGGTTGGTGACGAACAGGTCGTCGCCGACAAGCTGTACCTTGTCGCCCAGCCGCTCCGTCAGCATGGCCCAGCCTTCCCAGTCATCCTCCGCACAGCCGTCCTCGATGGAAATGATCGGGAACCGGGCACACAGGTTGGCGTAGTAGTCGACGATCTGGCCCTGATCGAGAGACTTGCCCTCGCCTTCCAGTTCGTATTTTCCCTTGCGGAAGAACTCGGTCGAGGCCGCATCCAGCGCCACGAAGACATCCTCGCCCGGCAGGTAACCGGCCTTGGCGATGGCAGCCATGATGAACTCCAGTGCTTCCTCGGCACTGCCCAGCGACGGCGCGAAACCACCCTCGTCACCGACATTGGTATTGTGTCCGGCTTCCTGCAGTCGCTTCTTCAGCGCCTGGAAGACCTCCGCACCACACCTCAGCCCCTCGGCAAAGCTGGATGCGCCTACCGGCATGATCATGAATTCCTGGATGTCGATCGGATTGTCCGCATGGGCACCACCGTTGATGATATTCATCATCGGTACAGGAAGGGTACGCGCCGACACGCCACCGACATAGCGCCACAAGGGCTGCTCCAGCGCGTCCGCCGCCGCCTTGGCTGCTGCCAGACTGACGCCCAGAATGGCATTGGCACCCAGCCGCGCCTTGTTCGGCGTGCCGTCCAGTTCGATCAGCATCCGGTCGATGGCAAGCTGGTCACTGGCATCCATGCCCGACAGCGCCTGGAAGATCTCGCCATTCACCGCCTCGACGGCCTGCAGCACACCCTTGCCGCCATAGCGGTCGTCGTTGTCACGCTTCTCTACCGCCTCATAGGACCCAGTGGAGGCACCGGAGGGAACAGCGGCACGACCGAAGGCGCCGCTGTCCAGCAGCATATCGACCTCCACCGTCGGGTTGCCCCGGCTGTCCAGAATCTCACGTCCCACAATGTCGATGATGGCGGTCATCGGCGCCCTCCGTTGCATATGTCTCTGTGATGCTGGGGAGAGGTAGACCACAAACAGTGGATTCTGTCAGTGGCAAAAAGCGTAGCGGTTACAGGTCGCGTCCTTCCGTCGCCTTCGACGACAGCCATTCCATGACCACGCTTGTTGCACGCTTCCGCTTCTGCGCGCGACGAGCCAGCAAATAGAAGTCCTCCGTTCCCTGAAGCATGGTCTCGGAGACCTGGACGAGTTGGCCTGCCTCGAGTTCGCGTTGGACAAGGAACCGGCTGACGAGCGCGACGCCCTGCCCTTCGCGCGCGGCGTCTATGGCGAGCGCGGTCTGGCTCAGCCGCAATCCCCTGCCGCTCCGCTCCCCAAGTTTCGACATAGACAGAAATGGCGGCCAGAGGTCGTGCGTATCATGGATCTTCGGCAGATCAGATATCGCATGCGCATCGGGCACCGCGTCTGTTCGTGCCAGCAGGCTCGGCGCAGCCACGGCAATGACCTCCTGTCGGAACAGGCGTACGACCTCCAGCGCGGCACCGAACGGAGGCTGCCCCTGACGAACGGCCAGATCGATACCCTCACCATGAAAGCTCGAAATTTTCTCGGTCGCCAGAATTCTCAGGTCAATGTCCGGATGGGAAGCCGAGAAATCCGGCAGGTGCGGGATCAGCCAGCGCGAGGCAAATGTTGGCGTCACGCTGATGAGGACTGTCCCCGGTTCCGGGCGCAACTGATCGGTAGCTTCCCGCAATGCCTCGAATGCAGCCACGACCCGCGCATGATAGCCACGTCCTGGGGCGGTAAATGCCAATCCCCTCGGCAAGCGCTCGAACAGCGGAATTTCCAGCCGGTCTTCGAGCAATCGGACTTGCTGAGCCACAGCCGCCTGGGTAACGCCGAGTTCCTCTGCTGCCGATCGGAAATTCAGATGCCGTCCCGCTGCCTCGAAGGCACGCAGGGCGTTGAGTGAGGGAAGTTGAGGCATGAGACAGTAATATTTCTATTGTCTTTGAATTTCAATTCTAGCCTGTACTGAGCCATAAATCGCTTTACTCATATGCTGGCTGTACCAGAGGAGGTTTGCATGGCTATAGAAAAGGTTGCGCTCGTCACGGCGGGTGGATCGGGAATGGGCGCCGACGCGGCAAGGCGTCTGGCTGAGGATGGATTCAGGATCGGCATCCTGTCTTCCACTGACAAGGCAAAGCGGCTGGCCGAAGAACTTGGCGGGTTCGGCCTGACCGGATCAAACCTATCAACTGACGACCTCACCGCGTTGATTGACGGCGCAAATGACCGTTGGGGCCGGATTGATGTTCTGGTCAATTCTGCGGGTCACGGTCCGAAAGGCCCGGTGCTGGAGATATCCGATGATGACTGGCATCTCGGTATGGATGTCTATCTGTTGAATGTGATCAGGCCGACGCGGCTGGTGACACCCCTGATGCAGGCACAGGGTGGTGGTGCGATCATAAACATCTCGACCTTCGCCGCCTTCGAGCCCGATCCGCTGTTTCCGACATCCGGTGTGTTCCGCGCCGGCCTCGCCGCTTTCACCAAGCTTTATTCCGACAGATATGCTGCCGACAATATTCGCATGAACAATGTTCTTCCGGGTTTCATCGACAGCCTGCCGGAAACCGAAGATCGACGCGCGCGCATCCCACTCGGGCGCTATGGCCGGGCGCAGGAAGTATCATCGCTGATCTCCTGGCTCTCATCGGAACAGGGCGGTTACATGACCGGTCAGAACCTGAGGATCGACGGCGGCCTGACTCGTGCCGTCTGAAGCAAGCGTCTCAATTCAATCAAGGGACCGGGTAGCGTTCCTTATCAAGTGGGCAGCGTCGGTCATCCAGATCATGGGGTACACGGCGACGGCCTTCGGCTGGACGCCCTGGAACCTCTATCTGTTCGTTGTGGGTGTCCTCGGTTGGTTCACCGTCGGGGTGTTCTGGAATGACAGGGCCATCATGCTGATCCATATCGTGGCGCTCGGCGCGATGCTGGCCGGAATGGGCAGCACCTGAACCTCGAAGTACTCCAGAAACCCGGACCGGAAGCAGCCAGGCACGTTCGGCAAAGTACGGCTCAGGCCTTCTGGACGTCCTTTGCGACGGCATCGAAGGCCATCAGACGACGCAGCAGCGCCTCGAGCTCGTCCACCGGCACCATGTTGGGGCCGTCGGAAGGGGCATTGTCCGGGTCTTCGTGGGTCTCCATAAAGACGGCGGCGACACCGACGGCGACGGCGGCACGTGCCAGTACCGGCACGAATTCTCGCTGACCGCCACTGCTGCCGCCCTGCCCGCCCGGCTGCTGCACCGAATGGGTGGCGTCGAAGACCACCGGGCAACCGGTCTGCTCCGCCATGATCGGCAGGCCGCGGAAATCCGTCACCAGCGTGTTGTAGCCAAAACTGGCACCGCGTTCGCAGACGGAGATATTGTTGTTTCCGGTACTGCGCAGCTTCTCGACCACGTTCTTCATGTCCCAGGGGGCGAGGAACTGGCCCTTCTTGACGTTGATGGCGCAGCCCGTCTCCCCGGCCGCCAGCAGCAGGTCGGTCTGACGGCAGAGAAATGCCGGGATCTGCATCACGTCGACCGCCTCGGCGACGATCGCGCACTGTTCCGCCGTATGCACGTCAGTCAGTACCGGCAGCCCGGTCTTCTCCCGGACCTCGGCAAAGACCGCCAGGGACTTCTCCAGACCAAGGCCACGCTTGCCGCCCACGCTGGTGCGATTGGCCTTGTCGAAGCTGGACTTGTAGATCGCCCGGATACCGACCCGGTCCGCGATTTCCCGGATCGCACCCGCCATCTCAAGCGCGTGTTCGCGGCTTTCCATCTGGCAGGGTCCGGCAATCAGCACCAGCGGCAGGTCATTGCCGATGCGAATGTCGCCGACGGTCATGACGCCCGGCGCAGCGCCTCTCACGGTATCGGCCATGTGCAGTACTTTCCTGTCGGGTTCGACCGTCGGAGACGGCCCGTGAAGGCAACTATACCAGACGCGACTGGCGAATGGCGGCCTCGACGAAACTGGCAAACAGGGGATGTGGCTCGAACGGACGCGATTTCAACTCCGGATGGAACTGCACGCCGATGAACCAGGGGTGATCCGTGATCTCCACGATCTCCGGCAAGCGACCATCCGGTGACACGCCGGAGAAGATCATGCCGGCGGCTTCGAGCTGTTCGCGGTAGTTGATATTGACCTCATAGCGATGCCGATGGCGCTCGCTGATCCGCTCCGAGCCATAGACTTCCGCCACATGGCTGCCCGGCCGCAGTTCGGCCGGATAGGCCCCGAGACGCAGAGTACCCCCCATGTTGGAGCGATCGGTGCGGGTTTCGCGCTGGCCGCCCTCGCCCTCCCAGTCGGTCATCAGGCCGACCACGGGCTCGCTGCAGTCCGGATTGAATTCGGTGGACCCGGCGCCGTTGAGGCCAATCAGGCTTCGGCAAGCCTCGATCACCGCCATCTGCATGCCGAAACAGATGCCGAGGTAGGGAATATTGTGGGTCCGCGCGAAACCGGCCGCGCGAATCTTGCCCTCAGAACCCCGCTCCCCGAAGCCACCGGGGACCAGGATCGCATGCACGTTCTCCAGCCGGTGCAGGGCGCTGCCGTCTTCCTCGAAGATCGCGGAATCCACCCAGTCGATATCGACCTTCACATGGTTGGCGATGCCGCCGTGGCGCAGGGCCTCTGCCAGTGACTTGTAGGCGTCTGGCAGTTCGATGTACTTGCCGACGATGCCGATGCGCACGGTGCCTTCCGGATTGCGCACCCGCTCAAGAATCCGCATCCAGCGACTCAGTTCCGGCTCCAGCGAGACGTCGAGACGGAAGTGACGCATCACCTCCACGTCCAGCCCCTCCGAATGGAACATGATGGGGGCGGCATAGATGCTGTCCACATCCGGGGCCTGGATGACCGCGTCGGGGCGGACGTTGCAGAACAGGGCGATCTTCTTGCGCTCGCTCTCCGGCACCGAGTGTTCGCAACGGCAGATCAGGATGTCGGGCTGGATACCGATGGAGCGCAGTTCCTTCACCGAATGCTGCGTCGGCTTGGTCTTCAGTTCCCCGGCGGCGGAGATGTAGGGCACCAGGGTGAGGTGCATGAACAGGGCATGGTCGCGGCCCAGTTCCTGCCCCAACTGCCGGATCGCCTCCAGAAAGGGCAGGCTCTCGATATCACCGACCGTGCCGCCGATCTCCACCAGCACGAAATCAAGACCGTCCGTCCCTGCCCTGATGAATTCCTTGATGGCGTCGGTGATGTGCGGGATCACCTGGACCGTCGCGCCCAGATAATCGCCACGCCGTTCACGCTCGATCACGGTCTGATAGATGCGGCCCGTGGTTACATTGTCGGCCTTGTTGGCCGCGACGCCGGAGAAGCGTTCGTAGTGGCCGAGATCGAGATCGGTCTCCGCCCCGTCCTCCGTCACATAGACCTCGCCATGCTGATAGGGGCTCATCGTGCCCGGATCGACATTGATGTAGGGGTCAAGCTTGCGCAGACGAACCTTGTAGCCGCGCGCCTGCAGCAGCGCCGCCAGTGATGCGGATGCCAGGCCCTTGCCAAGTGAGGAGACCACGCCGCCGGTGATGAAGATGAACCGCGTCATGGACCTCCCCTTTAGTCGAAAGCGCGCACGCACAAAAGCGCCGATTTGGATTATCGGCGCCAGGCGTTGATTCTGTTGGGATCAATCCGCCAAGGGAATGACCGGTCCACTCGGTTCTGCGGGTGCTTCCGTTGCCGGAGCGGTAATGATCGATTCGGGCTCGCCATGATTGCCGGTCAGAATGGCCAGCAGGATCGAGGTCGCGAAGAAGGCCACCGCCAGAATCGCCGTCGACCGGCTGAGCAGGTTACCGGCCCCGCGGGTGGACATCACGCCGCCACCGCCACCAATGCCGAGCGCGCCGCCTTCGGAACGCTGCATCAGGATCACGCCCGTCAGCGCGATTGCGATCAATACGTGGATGACAAGTACGATGATGATCATGGGTGTTGCCGTTCAGCCCTTCTGAGTGTCGCCGTCTCTTACACGAGCCATCGCCAGAACGAAAGCCCTGTAGCGGATGCGGTCGAATTCCGCCGACGCTTACCTGATCTGCTCCAGCAGTCCGGCGATCTCGTCGCCCCTGCCCCGTCCGTGATCGGCAAGTGCCTTCCGCCCGCCTGCGGCATAGACAGCCACCGCCGCCAGCAGTTCCTTGAGCCGGTTTGCGCTGGACGCATTGAAGGGGCACCAGGCCCCGCCGGACAGCCGCGCCATCTGACGGAAGACGCTGGTCGCATCCGGGTCGTGACCTTCCTGAAACAGGAACAGCGGCACCTTCAGCAGGCCAAGCTGCCCCGCCTGATGACAGAGCGCATCCGCATCCTCTTCCATGCTGTCGCCAACGAAGACAACTGCCTGCACGGGCCTGTCCCTGGTTTCCTTCAGCGCCCGGGCAAGAATCCGTCCGATCTGCGTACGCCCGCCCATGCACTGCACCTTCAGCATGGCATTGCGCAGGGCCGTCGCGTCACCGAACCACTTGCTGGCCTTGCATTCGCCGAAACCGCGATAGAACAGCAACTGCACATCCAGACCGCCGAGACTGCGTGTGGTCTCAAACATCTCCGCCTGCAGATGCAGTGCCTGATCCCAACTGCGCTGGCGGCTGGCGGTTGCATCCATGGCGAACATCAGGCGGCCCCGCTGCCCGCTACCGGCCTGCGGCGTCGGCGTGGCAGCGACCTTTGCCAGAAAGGCATCAACGTCGCCGGTGTTGCCATTTCCATGTTGCAGATCGCGTTTCACAGCGGCCTCTGTCTCTGCGCCCCGGGGGCACACTCGCCCTCGGGGCAATCGGTGCCGGGTTCGGTCAGCTACCGGGCTGCGGCTCCGGCTCCATGCCGCCACCCTTCGGCTTCTCTTCACCGTGGCCATCGGTCTCCGGCACGGCGGAGGACGGTCCGGAGCCGTCACCACGGCCTTCGGCGTTCTCGTCGGGACGGTTCAGTTCCTCACCGCGTTTCAGCGCCATGATTTCCTCGCCCGTCAGGGTTTCATACTCCAGCAGGGACTTGGCCAGCTTGTGCAGCAGGTCGATGTTCTCCGTCAGAATCCGCCGGGCGGTTTCCATGGCATCATCGACCAGCCGACGGATCTCGGCATCGATCAGCTGTGCGGTGTTCTCTGAGATGTTCTTCTGCTGCGTCACGGAGTGCCCCAGAAAGACCTCTTCCTCGTTCGCGGAATAGCGGACCTGGCCCAGCTTGTCGGAATAGCCCCATTCCGTGATCATCCGTCGCGCCAGACTGGTCGCCTGCGAGATGTCACTGGCTGCTCCGGTGGTGATCTGGTCCTTGCCGAAGATGATCTCCTCCGCGATCCGGCCACCCATGGCAACGCCGAGATGCGAGATCAGCTGCTCGTAACGCATGGAGAGCTGATCCTTCTCCGGCAGGCGCATGACCATGCCAAGCGCACGACCGCGCGGAATGATCGTCGCCTTGTGGATCGGGTCGGAGGCCGGCATGAACATGGAAACGATGGCATGACCGCCCTCGTGATAGGCCGTCAGCTTCTTCTCGTCCTCGTCCATGACCATGGAGCGCCGTTCGGCGCCCATCATGACCTTGTCCTTGGCGTCCTCGAACTCCGACATGGTGACAAGGCGGTTGTTCTTGCGTGCGGCCAGCAGCGCGGCCTCGTTCACCAGGTTCTGCAGGTCGGCACCGGAGAAGCCGGGGGTACCACGCGCGATCACGCGGGCATCCACGTTCGGCCCCAGGGGCACCTTGCGCATGTGAACCTTCAGGATCTTCTCGCGACCGAGAATGTCGGGCAGCGGCACCACCACCTGCCGGTCGAAACGGCCGGGACGCAGCAGTGCCGGATCCAGAACATCGGGACGGTTGGTGGCGGCGATCAGGATCACACCCTCGTTCGCCTCGAAGCCGTCCATCTCCACCAGCAACTGGTTCAGCGTCTGCTCACGCTCGTCGTTGCCACCGCCGAGACCGGCACCACGATGGCGACCCACCGCGTCGATCTCGTCGATGAAGATGATGCAGGGCGCGTTCTTCTTGCCCTGCTCGAACATGTCACGCACCCGGCTGGCACCGACACCGACGAACATCTCGACGAAGTCGGAACCGGAGATAGTGAAGAACGGCACGTTGGCCTCACCCGCGACAGCGCGCGCGATCAGCGTCTTGCCGGTACCGGGGGAGCCGACCAGCAGACAGCCCTTCGGAATGCGACCGCCGAGCCGCTGGAACTTCTGCGGATCGCGCAGGAACTCCACGATCTCGTGCAGTTCCTCCTTGGCCTCGTCGACGCCGGCCACATCCTCGAAAGTCACGCGGCCCTGGCGTTCGGTCATCAGCCGTGCCTTCGACTTGCCGAATCCCATGGCCTTGCCGCCACCGCCCTGCATCTGGCGCATGAAGAAGATCCAGACGGCGATCAGAAGCAGCATCGGGAACCAGGACACGAAGATCGTGAACAGGCCGTTGCTTTCCTCCTGCGGCTTGGCATCGATGTCGACGCCCCGCTCGCGCAGGCTCTGGATCAGGTTCGGGTCCGACGGCGCATAGGTGCGGAACGCCTGTCCACCGGAAAGGTTACCGGTGATCGAACGCCCCTCGATCGTCACGTTGCGGACGGAACCCTCATCCACCCGGTTCATGAACTCGGAGTAGCTGAGGCTGGAGCCAGATTCCTTCACCGAAGGGGTCTGGAACAGGTTCACCAGCGCAAGCGCCAGCACGACAATGATGATCCAGAACGCGATATTCCTGCCGAAAGGTGCCAACTGTCAGATGTCCTTGAACTCAGGGTGACCTGCGAGAGCAGGTGCAAAACAAGCGAATACGATACCCCTAGCGGCAGGCGGACTCCACTGCAATCAGGACTTCGTACATGTTTCAGATAGTCCGGTTTCCGCGACGCACAAGCCAGAGAAGTGAAACATGTTTCAGCGCGGGGCCGCGAACAGGGGTGTGGCATGCACCAGCACGTCGCCCGGCAGCCTAACGGCGTCCGTGAGCGGACAGCCGAGCGCTTCATGCTGCCTGTAGACGCAGGGCAACAACGCACCCTCCGCAGTGCCGGGTCCGATGGCGATCGGACCGGTCAGGGGCGCGGATGCTTCAAGCCGGAACCGGCCATCCCAGAGCAGGCTACGGGCCGCGCCCGGCAGCCAGTCATGAACCGGCAGATTCCGCCGCTCCCGCACCACCCGCACACGCTTGCGGGACTGGCGAACGAGAGCATGGCCAAGGGTCATGGTCAGCAGGCCCCCGCCCTGGTCCAGGCGCGCGATGGCGCGTTCTGCCTTTTCCAGTCCGGGCGGGATTCCCCCGGCCTGCGCCGCCGCCCTGAGCAGGAGTCTCAGCCGGATTTCCTCCGGCACCGCCTGAAACGCGGCCAGATCCAGGGTGACATCGCCAGCCGCGCCGGTGATGGTGGATTCCGCCCAGACCCGGTCGGTCCAGACCTGTAACGCATCGGCGGCACGTGCCGCACGGCCCGCCAGCCGGTTCAACCGCACCCGCTGCTGCGCCGAATCCGGGTGGGCAGCCAGTTCCTTGTCGATCCTGTTGCGCTCATGCCGGGGGTCATCGTTGGTTGGATCGTCAACCCATGCCAGGCCCTGCCCGCCGAGGAATGCTATCAGCGCCGACTTGGGCACAGAGAGCAGCGGACGGCAGATGCGCACCCCGCCGCGCTCTGTCACGGGCCGCATGGCACCAAGCCCGTCGATGCCACTGCCGCGCGCGATCCGCATGGTCACGGTCGCGGCCTGGTCGTCGGCGTGATGTCCGACGAACAGGCTGCCGACGCCCTGCTCCCGACACCAGTCGAGCATCAGCGCATAGCGGGCGTCCCGTGCCCGGGCCTGAAGCCCAGTGGAGGGTTTCACACCGTCCCAGCGCAGCACCACGTTCGGAATGGATGCGGCAGACAGTCGTTCCGAAACCAGCCCTGCCTCGGCGTCGGACCCGGCCCGGATGCCATGGTCGACGATCAGCGCAGTGAGATCTCGCTCCCGAGTGCGTGCCCAGTCACGCAGGAGAACGCCGAGCGCCACGCTGTCAGGACCGCCTGAAACGGCAACGGCTACAGAACGTCCGGGATCAGGCAGTGCCGCCATCGCCTCCTGAAAGCGCTGTTCGGCTTCGGTCATCGAATCAGGCGCAACCGGCCTTCTGCTTCTCCCTCTGCATCCTGCGCTTGATGCTGCTCGATGCAGTGGGATAGCGGTCAGAGAGTTCGTTGAATACAGCACAGGCGTCCTGCTTCTGATCCAGCACGACCAGCGTGATGCCCAGCTTCAGCAGGTTGTCCGGTGCCTTGGTGCTGGTGCGGTACTTCTGATAGCCGGTCAGGAAGGCGGAGGCCGCAGCCTCATAGTCCTGACGCACGTAGTGGCTCTCCCCCAGCCAGTACTGGGCGTTGCCCGCCAGTTCATGCTCCGGATGCAGTTCCAGGAATGCCTTGAAGGCCTGTTCGGACTCGGCAAACCGCTTGGCCTGCAAAAGGCCGAAGGCATGGATGTACTGATCCCTCGGCTCACCCTCCGGCAGTGCCTGATCGATCGGATTTCCGCTCGCCGGCGGGGTGCTGGCGGCCGGCGCGGCAGCGAGCTGGTTCGTCTGCTGGTTCACCGAGGGGGCGGCGGCTTCCACCTGCACGCCAGTGCCTGCGGGTGCATTGCCCTGCGGCAGGCGGGCCACTTCCTCCGGTGTCACCTGCCCCAGCACCTGCGCGCCCTGGGCCGCACCCGCGACGGGCGGGGCACTGCCACCGTCGGTCGAATTCGTCGTTGCGGCAGGCGCCGGTGCCGCGGCCATGTTCTTCTCGATGGCGGTCAGGCGGAAATCCACGTCCTCCACCAGCTTGGTCATGCGACTGTCGATCCGCCGCAGCTTGAAGTCGACTTCCTCGACGCGGTTGGTGAGGTTCCGCATTTCCTCTTCCAGCGCATTCAGTTTCAGGGTCAGGCCTGCGGCGTCAGCGCGTTCGGCAACTGTCGCCGGGCCTGAACCACCGCTTTCCGTCGTCGGGGATGCAGGCAGGGGGCGCCCGCCCAGCAGATGTGCCTTCAGGTCGGTGACGGAACGTTCCAGCCGCTGGACCCGATCATTCAGGGGGGCCAGATCCTGCGCGACAGCAGGCGTCGCCAGCGGTGCCGCCAAACCAAGCACGAGAACAAGGGACATCAGCCCCCCGCGACCAGACACCATCACCATCGGATTCTCCTCTTCACGGACAAGAATGACCCGTCATTGACGTGAATGCATCTTCAATGGCGCAGAAATGCGACGAAAATGCGAAACACGGCCCCGAGACGCAAATCGCCCGCCGTTGCGCGCGGCAACGGCGGGCGAGAAACACTTGCTGCCACCCGGAGGCGGCATCTCACGACATCAGTTGGAGATGACCGTGACCGAGCGGCGGTTCTGGGCCCAGGCGCTCTCGTTATGGCCCAGAGCAATCGGGCGCTCCTTGCCATAGGAGATCGTGGTCACGCGGGACGGTGCGATACCCAGGCTGGCGAGATATTCCTTCGCCGCGTTGGCACGACGTTCGCCCAGACCAAGGTTGTATTCGCGGGTGCCACGCTCATCGGCATGGCCTTCCAGAACGATCCGCTTGGAGGGGAAACGGGCCAGGTAGGCGGCCTGACGGCGAAGCACATCCTGCGCGTCACGGTTCAGTTCATGGCTGTCGAAGGCGAAGAAGACACGGTCGCCCACATTCAGCACGAAATGCTCCTGCGAGCCATCCTTCGGACCGGAGGGCTGGGTCACGACCTTCGGTGCGGGCGCAGGTGCCGGTGCGGGGGCCGCAGTCTGCGTCGCGCCGCCCGAACCTGCGTCGGAGGCGTCGGTTGCCGGCGGCTCGTCGGCACAGGCTGCGAGAATAACCAGTGCGGCAACCATGCTGCCAGCCTTGATCAGAAAACCATGAGGCATGATGAATTCAGCTCCCTGCTGCGTCAGGATCAGTAAGGTCCGGACGATGATCAAATCACGATGTACGCGGATGTCACAGGCAGGTGCCCCCCGACAACCATTGACCCGGTATTACCATCAAGTCCGGTGAATCGGAACCGGTCTCTGTGTCAACGGCGTGACCTCACGACATGTTTGTCAAGATGTCGCTCCCGCTATCCATCACTTATCACTCCTCCAGCGGGGTCAGGGGCGACCATGCCGGGTCGGACGCATCGATCGGCGTTGCCACTTCCCGCAGGTTCTGCCCGGTCAGGTCGACCGACCAGAGCCGCACGCTGCCGCCGCGACCATTGTCGTCCCCCGGTATCTGGCGGAAGAACATCAGCACACGTCCGTTCGGCGACCATGTGGGTCCTTCATCGAGAAAGCTCTCGGTCAGGATCCGTTCACCGGTGCCGTCGGGGCGGATGACACCGATATAGAAGCGCCGGTTGAGCAGCTTGGTGAAGGCGATCAGGTCACCACGCGGCGACCAGACCGGTGTCGCGTAGCGCCCTTCGCCAAAGCTTATGCGCTGCACATCGGACCCGTCTGCGGCCATGGTGTAGATCTGCTGCGTCCCCGACCTGTCGGAATTGAAGGTCAGACGATCACCGTCCGGCGCAAAGCTGGGGGATGTGTCGATCGCCAGATGCCGCGTCAGCCGCGCTGTGACCCGGGTCCGCAGGTCCATGACATAGACATCGGAATTGCCGTCGCGGGCCATGGAGATCACCACCTTCTCCCCGTCCGGAGAGAAGCGCGGCGCATAGGTCATGCCTGGAAACTCACCCAGTATCTCCTGCTGTCCGGTATCGATGTCATACAGATAGACCCGTGGCTGGTTGCCGACATAGGACATGTAGGTGACGACCTGCTGCGTCGGCGAGAAACGCGGTGTCAGGACAAGGTTGGAACCATCCGTCAGATACCTGTGATTGGCGGAATCCTGGTCCATGATGGCCAGGCGCTTCACCCGCCGGTCCGGCGGGCCGGATTCGGCGACATAGACGATGCGCGTGTCGAAGTAGCCTTCTTCCCCCGTCAGACGCTTGTAGATGGCGTCGGAGATGATGTGGCCGATGCGCCGGGCGTTCTCCGGTGTGGTGCGGAAGACGAGACCGGTGAGCTGACTGGCCCCGAAGACATCCCAGAGGCGGAATTCCGTCCGTAGCTGTCCATCACTCTCGATCCGGACACTGCCGGTGGCCAGCGCCTGCGCATCCAGCGGACGCCAGTTGGTGAAGTTCGGGCGGACCAGCACATCCTCCGGCGATTCCAGATAGGCGGCCGGATTGATCAGGCGGAAGATGCTGGTGCGGGAAAGGTTACCCCGGACGACCTCCGCGATCTCGCGGCCAAGCTCGCGGGTCGTCGCCGTTTCTCCGTGCAGATCGGTCACCGCCACCGGCAACGGATCGACGGAGGCACTGGTGATGTCGATCCTCAACTGCGCTGCCGCCGGGCTGAGTGTGGCAGCCAGGGCGCCAAGGCACAGCATCACGAGGGTCGCTGCATTCAGAAGCTTCATTTCCCGGATTCTTCCTTCAGATTGAAACTGATCTCGATGGTGCGCCAGACGTCAAAACTGTCAGCAGGCAGCGGAAAGGGCTGGCTGCTGACAATGGCCGCGCGCACGCTGTCGACATAGGACTGAACTGTGGCGTCAGTTTGACCGCCGTCATCCGTCACGGTCAGCTCCGGCGCGCCGTCCACTGTGCCGTCCGGGTTCATCTGCAGCACGGCAACAACGTGAATCAGTTCAGCGTCACCGAACACGTCCGGGACAACCCAGTTGTCGGTCACATGTCGCTGCAGTTTCTCGCCAAGATCCGACGGCTCCGCCAGCGCCGCAAGGGACGCGAAGACAGCGCACACCGATACAGCCAGAATTGCGGCCAGCCTGCTCATGGTTCCAGTCTCCCCTTCACTGACCGTAGACTTCCTTGAGCGAGAAGGTGAATACCATCTCGCGCCACTGTTCGAACTTCTCCGGTGGCATGGGCAGGGGCTGAGCCTTCTGGACCGCGCGAACCGCACTGCTGGTGAATGCCTGCACAACGCGGTCGCTCTGACCGGCATCATGGACGTCGATCAGCTCGGGAGGCCGCGCAAGGGTGCCATCCTTGTTCAGGAACAGGTGAACGTCCGCACGCATCTCCTGAATCCCCGGGGCGCCATGGTTCGGGAACCAGTTGCGGGCGATGTGACTGCGCAGCAGATCACGCTCTGAGACCGTCAGCACTGCTTCTATGCGGTTGCGCGCAGTCCCCCCTTCCCCGATCCGGATGTCGGAGATGCGCGTCTCGTTCTTCTCCACCGGCGGCGTTGGCTTGTCCTTGTTCAGCCGGTCCAGCTTGGCCGACAGGCGATCGAACAGTGCCTCCTGCTTCTCCGGCGTCTTCTTCGGTCGTGCCTCGGGCACCGGCGTGGTTGCCTTGGCGACCTGTTCGGGCCGGGGTTTCGGCACTTCAGGCAGGGGCTTGGGCGTGGCCTTCTCGACGGGCTTCGGTTCGGGCACCGGCAGCGGCTCCAGTTTCGCCAGCTTCTCGACCTTCTCCTCGACCTGCTTCCGCGGGGCCAGGGTCCCGTCGGGATCAAGCTCCACGACCGGTCGCGGAGCCGGTGGTGGCGGTGCCTCGGCTTCCGGTTCCGGCTGCGGTGCGGGAACAGGTTCCAGCGCCGGGGCGACCTCCGCCGTCTCGGTCTCCACAGGTGGCGGCGGAGGTGGCGGTGCGGTCTCCGGTGGCGGCTGGCGCTGCTGGTCCGGGGCGCTGATCGGCACGTCAGGCGCAGGTTCCTCGGGCTCACCCGCCGTCTTCAGGTTCGTTTCCGGCCCGACCGTCTCATAGGACACCGTGACGATGGTCTCGGCATTCACGGGCTCCCTGTCATCGAACGACGGCAGGTCAAGCGCCAGCGCCCCGGCAACAGCCAGATGAAAGACAACCGATATGGTGGCGGAGCGGATCACAGCTCTGGATACCTGTCCTTGTCCGGTTGCGGTCCAGCCCTGGACCCGGGGAGACTATTGGGCGTCGACGCGACCGGGTGCCTGTGCAACCAGTGCGACACGGGTGAAGCCGGCGGCGTTGATGGTGCCCATCACCTCCATCACGCGCCCGTAGTCGATTGTCCTGTCGCCCCGTACGAATATCCTGCGATCCTGTGCGGCATCAGTGATCGCGGTCAGCTTCGGCACCAGATCACCAAGCTGGACCTCCTTCTCCTGCAGGAAGATCCGGCCGTCCTTGTCAATGGTTATCGCGAGGGGTTCATCCAGTCCCTGAAGTGTCGGGGCCACGGCCTTGGGCAGTTCAACCGGCACACCGACGGACAGCAGAGGGGCCGCGATCATGAAGACCACCAGCAGGACCAGCATGACATCGACAAATGGCGTCACGTTGATCTGGGACATTGGCTCATAGCGCTTGCGACGGAACCGCCCGCCCTGCATCTGAGCTCCCATCAGTTGCTGTCCCCTTCATCCAGTTGCCGCGACATGATTGCCGAGAACTCGCCCGCAAAGCCTTCCAGCCGCGTGGCGTAGCGCCCGAGGTCGTTGGAGAACTTGTTGTAGGCGATGGTTGCCGGGATGGCGGCAACCAGACCCAGCGCCGTCGCGAACAGCGCCTCCGCGATGCCCGGTGCCACGACGGCGAGGGACGTGTTCTTGGTGGCGGCAATGGCCTGGAAACTGTCCATGATGCCCCAGACAGTGCCGAACAGACCGACGAACGGCGCGGTCGAACCGACAGTTGCCAGCACGCCCAGATAGCGTTCCAGCCGCTCGACCTCCCGATCGATGCTGATGCGCATGACCTGCCCGATGCGGTCCTGCAGCCCGGCACGCAGGTGATCCCGACCGGTCAGACCGCGCTCCGCCGTGCGTCGCCATTCACGCATGGCACCGGCAAACAGCACCGCCATGGGATGATTGGCCTTGGCGCCGATCTCGTCATACAGCGCCTCCAGGCTGCCGCCGGACCAGAATTCCTTCTCGAAGCTGTCCGCCTGACGCCAGACACGGCGATAGCGCACCCATTTCTCGAAAATGATCGACCAGCACCAGATCGAGGCACCAAGCAGCACCAGCATCACAAGCTGCACCACGATGTCCGAACGCAGGAACAGCGCCCACATGGACAGGTCGGCGGCGTTGAGCCCCTCGATTCCGGCTGCCACAACTTCCTGATTCATTGTTTCACTTCTCCGCCTCGTTTTGTCAGCGCTGTCAGCCGCTCACGCACCTCGGCAGGAATCCGCCGTGGCCGCCCGTCCAGCCCGATGAATGCGGCGCGAACCTGCGTTTGCACCAGCATCTCCGCCTGCCGCATCACGTTCTGCGACAGGGACAGTGTTGCCCCCTTCATTTCAATCAATCGCGTCTCGACCACCAGGTCGTCGTCGAGCCGCGCCGGAGCCAGATAACTGGCTGTGACATCCCTGACAGCAAACATTGCGCCAGAGTCCTGCTCCATCATCGCCCGCTGGTCGATCCCCAGCACCCGCAGCATGTCCGACCGTGCCCGTTCAGTGAACTTCAGGTAGTTCGCATAATAGACGATGGCGCCTGCGTCCGTGTCTTCCCAGTAGACACGGACGGGCATGAGATGCGCGTCGCCGCTGATACGGCCCGTGGCACCGTTCGGATCAGACACGGCCGGATCAGTCATCGGTACCGTCCGGCAGGTCGAGGGAGGACTGAGTCCCATCATGGCCTGCTGGCGGTGAGGGCGCGGCAAGTCCCAGGTGCTGCCAGGCAGCCGCCGTCATCATGCGCCCGCGCGGCGTGCGGACGATCAGGGCGAGCTGCATCAGATAGGGCTCGATGATATCCTCTATCGCGTCGCGTGGCTCCGACAGGGCCGCAGCCAGATTGTCGACCCCCACAGGGCCGCCACCATAGGACTGCGCCATGCAGGTGAGGTAGCGCCGGTCCATGCCGTCCAGACCCAGTCCATCGACCTCCAGCCGTGTCAGGGCCGCATCGGCCTTCACCCGGTTCACCGTTTCGGCCCCGGCCACGGACGCGAAGTCCCGTACCCGGCGCAGCAGGCGGCCCGCCACACGCGGCGTGCCCCGCGCCCGCTTGGCGATCTCGGCGCAGCCGTCCTCGGTCAGGCTCAGCCCCAGCACATCCGCGCCACGGCGGACAATGCGTTCAAGCTCCGCCGGCTTGTAGAACTCCAGCCGACAGGGAATGCCGAACCGGTCCCGCAGCGGCGTGGTCAGCAGACCCGACCGCGTCGTCGCAGCCACGAGCGTGAACGGCGGCAGGTCGATCTTCACGGATCGCGCCGCCGGTCCCTCCCCGATGATCAGGTCCAACTGGAAGTCTTCCATGGCCGGATATAGAATCTCTTCTACGGCAGGATTAAGGCGATGAATCTCGTCGATGAACAGCACATCGCGCTCTTCCAGGTTGGTCAGGATCGCGGCCAGATCCCCTGCCCGCGCAATGACCGGGCCTGATGTCGCCCGAAAGTTGACCCCCAGCTCCCGCGCCACGATCTGCGCCAGCGTGGTCTTGCCCAGCCCCGGCGGGCCAAAGAACAGCACATGGTCCATCGCCTCCGACCGCCCGCGGGCGGCGGAGATGAACACATCCAGGTTCTCCCGGACCTTCTGCTGGCCGATGAAGTCGTTCAGGACCTGGGGGCGCATGGTCGCCTCCCCCGTGTCCTCGTCACGCCGTTCGCCGGTGATCAGCCGCTCCTCGCTCATGTCGCCAGCGCCTTCAGTCCGGCGGTGATCAGGGCCGACGCGTCCGCATCCTCACCGACTGCTGCCCTTGCGCGACGCACGGCCACCTCTGCCTCCGCCTTGCGATAGCCCAGGTTGACCAGCGCGGAGACCGCGTCAGCGGCAGCACCAACCGGTCCGGCGGGCGCCGTCAGCACCGCACCATCCGCAGCGGGCGCGATACCCCCCATCTTTTCCTTCAGTTCGCTCGCCAGCCTTTGCGCCAGACGCTTTCCGACTCCCTGCGCCCGGGTCAGCAGAGCCACGTCGCCGGTACTGATCGCGTTCTGCACGTCCGTGACAGTCAGGGCCGAAAGGATCGCCAGCGCCACCTTCGCGCCGACGCCCTGCACGGTCTGCAGCACAAGGAACAGGTCCCGCTCCGCCAGTTCGGCAAAGCCGTAGAGGTGGATATGATCCTCCCGCACGTGGGTCTCGATCTCCAGCACCGCCGCATCGCCGACCTGACCGAGTTGCTGCAGCGTCCGGCCCGAACAGAAAACGAGATAGCCGACACCACCGACATCGATGATGGCGTGTTCCTCCCCCAGCCGGTCCACCCTGCCCTTCAGCCGCGCGATCATGTCCGCTCCGCCTATTGTTTCGTCTGGGCGCAGGTGCCTGACGAATCGTCACCTGCCCACCCCCGCTGAATAGCAGATTTGCCGCGGCCCGGCGCTCCGATATGCTGGACCCGGCATGACAGGGGAGGACTGGAAATGCTGAGCATGGCGGACAATGAACTGCTGACACTGACGGGACCCGGAACGGCGATGGGCAACCTGTTCAGGGAATTCTGGCATCCGGTGGCACTGCTGGCGGAAGTCTCGGAAGCTGACGCGGCACCGAAGCGGCTGAAGATCCTGGGGGAGGACATGCTGCTGTTCCGGCAGACCGACGGCCGTCTCGGGCTGGTCGAACCTCGCTGCCCGCATCGCGGGGCCGACCTGTTCTGGGGCCGGAACGAGGAGTGCGGACTGCGCTGCATCTATCATGGCTGGAAGTTCGATGTGGACGGCAACTGCACCGACATTCCAAACATGGTTCCCGGCAAGCTGCGCGACAATTTCCTGAAATCTGTCCGCATCCGAAGCTATCCGGTGCGCGAATGGGGCGGCATGGTCTGGGCATGGATGGGTGATCCGGCGCAGGCGGTCGACCTGCCCCGCGTCGAGTGGGCCCTGGTCCCGGATTCGCACCGCTATGTCTCGAAGAAGCTGCAGGAATGCAACTGGGCGCAGGCGCTGGAGGGAGCCATCGACACCGCGCATTTCACCTTCGTGCATCGCAACCTGACACCGCCCCCTATGCATCTGTCCGTCTATGCCGACAAGCGCGCGGCCTGGATCGATGCCGACGGCGCACCCTACTACGAGGTTCTGGAGCATGATGCGGGTCTGGTGCTCGGCGGCGCCCGGCGCGGTGATCCGGGCGAAACCTACTGGCGGATCAGCCAGTACATGGTGCCGAACCATGCAACCGCACCCAACGCGATGCCGGGCGAGACCTACACGGCGCAGACATGGGTGCCGGTGGATGAGGAGAACTGCTGGATCTTCACCACTGCCTGGAACCCGGACCGCCCGCTGAACGAGGAAGAGCTGTTCCGCTACAATTCCGGGCGCAGCGTGCATGCCGAAGTAGACGAGAACTACGTGCCGCTGCGCCGCCGCGCCAACGACTACATGATCGACCGGGACGCACAGAAGACAGTGTCCTTCACCGGCATCACCGGACTGTCGGAGCAGGATGCCTGCGTTCAGGACAGTCAGGGACGCATTGCCGACAGGACACGCGAGACCCTGACACCGTCGGACGAGGGCGTGGTGCGTTTCCGGAAACTCATCATGGGACTGGCGCGCGATCTGGCCGCAGGGGAAAGGCCCCAGGCGGCCCGGACGCCAGACGCCTACACGACGCGCAGCGGTGGTGCGATAGCGGCGGAGGGTACAGGCCTTGCGGAGGTGATGAGCGACCGCTTCGGCGACCCGCGCGGCGTCATCTCGGACGCGGCGGACTGAGGGTCAGACCGGCAGGCTGACCCTGCCCCCGATCAGGAGGCAGGGTCAAACCGGACTCAGCTTGCAGCGCGCTGTGGCTGGCGGCGCGGCTTGCGGTTGCCGGGCTTGGCGGCGGGACGGCCACCTTCGCGATTGCCGGAGGGCGCACCGGCGCGACCACGGTCATTGCGGCCGCCTTCGGCATTGCGCTTCCAGGGACGGGTGGAGTTGCTGTTGCCACCCGGCTTGCGGCCACGACCGCCGCCACCCTTCTTCTGCGGCACATGGGCCGGCAGGATCACGGGCTCGCCATCTTCATCCGTCTTCTTCAGATCCATGGCGATCAGCCGCTCGATATCACGCAGCAGTCCGCGTTCCTCGCTGTCACAGAATGCGATGGCGACACCGCTCTTGCCCGCGCGGGCGGTCCGCCCGATGCGATGAACGTAGGATTCGGGCACGTTCGGCAGTTCGAAATTGATCACGTGGGTCACGCCATCGATGTCGATGCCACGGGCCGCGACATCCGTCGCAACCATGACGCTGACACGCCCGTCCTTGAACTGGCCCAGGGCGCGGTCGCGCTGCGACTGGTTCTTGTTGCCATGGATCGCCACGGCATTGATGCCTTCGCGCTCCAGGTGCTTGGTGATCTTGTCGGCACCATGCTTGGTCCGGCTGAAGACGATCGTGCGTTCGGCTTCCTCCGCCTTCAGCACATCCACCAGCACACGCTTCTTGTCACCCGCCGGGATCATCATGACCCGCTGGGAGATCAGCTCGATCGGCTGTGCCACCGGGGCCACGGAAATCTCCACCGGGCGGTCAAGGAAATCCTTGGCGAGGGCGCGGATCGGCGTCGGCATGGTCGCGGACAGCAACGCGGTCTGACGCTCCGTCGGCACCGCCTGCATGATGCGGCGGATCGCCGGAATGAAGCCGAGGTCCAGCATGTGGTCGGCTTCGTCCAGGATCACGGTCTCGACCATGTCCAGCTTGATCGCGCCGGTATTCATGTGATCGAGCAGTCGGCCGGGCGTGGCGACAACGATGTCGACACCGGGCTTCAGCGCCTTGATCTGCGGGAACGGCTTCACACCGCCCACGACCAGCGCAACGGAGGGACGGATATGACGACCGTAGACGCGGATGCTGTCGCGGATCTGGGCAGCCAGTTCACGCGTCGGTGCCAGGATCAGCGCACCGCAATGGCGCGGCGTGCGCGGCACGGGATGGGTAATCAGACGCTGCAGCAGCGGTAGCACGAAGGCTGCGGTCTTGCCGGTGCCGGTCTGCGCCGTGCCCAGCACGTCGCGATCGTCCAGCATGACCGGAATCACCTTCTGCTGGATCGGCGTCGGCGTCGAATAGCCTTCACCATTGAGCGCGCGCAGCAGGGGTTCGGCGAGGCCGAGTTCATCAAATTTTGTCAAGTCAGTACTTTCCTGTGACCTGACCCTCAGGTCAGGCACATATCAACCGGGAACGATGCGTCGGGGGCCATTTGCCCCGGAGCAACCCGGTACACATTGTTCGGAAGAGCTTGCGTAGATCAGCCGCCGATGTCTGGCGCACCTGGCGCCGCTTCAAGGCAACGATCTCACGGGGAAAATCGTGCAGTCATGCACTGCAAGCGAACAGAATCGCCCTCTACGCACAGTGCATCTGCGAAGGCTTAGAGCATATTCCTTTCGCATTCGCAAACGAATTGCAGTGCGGCATGGTCCCGGGGGGTACAGATCGCCGCGAATTGCACTATGTTCGCGTCCACACATTCCGATGCCGAGGCGAGCGCAATGACGGATACCGAAGATCCCTTCGACCTGTTCCAGACCTGGCTGAAGGAAGCCAGCGAAAGTGAGCCGAACGACCCGAACGCCATGTCCGTGGCGACGGTCGACGAGACCGGTATGCCCAATGTCCGCATGGTGCTGCTGAAAGGCGCGGATCACCGGGGCTTCACGTTCTACACCAATTTCGAAAGCCAGAAGGGGCAGGAGATCCTGTTCGCGCGCAAGGCCGCGCTCTGCTTCCACTGGAAATCGCTGCGTCGTCAGGTGCGGGTACAGGGACCGGTGGAAGTGGTGGAGGATGCGGAGGCGGATGCCTATTTCGCATCCCGCCCCCGTGACAGCCGCATCGGGGCCTGGGCCTCCGATCAGAGTCGCCCGATGGAGGGACGCTTCGAGTTCGAGAAGCGGATCGCGAAGTTCGCGGCGAAACATGCCATCGGCGAGGTTCCCCGCCCGCCGCACTGGTCAGGGTTCCGCGTGGTGCCGACCCGCTTCGAGTTCTGGCGTGACAAGCCTTTCCGCCTGCATGAACGCAACATCTACCGCCGTATCGGCACCGAGGACTGGACAAGGGAAATCCTCTACCCCTGACACCCGACCAGGACGACCGCACAGCAGGAAGCCATGACAAGCCAGCCCAGCAGCCCCGGACGCCTGATGCGTCTGGCGACATATGCCTCCGCCTCCACGGCGGGCGTGCTGATCGTGATCAAGGTCTTCGCCTTCGCGATGACCGGATCGACGGCAATGCTCGGCTCCCTGCTGGATTCCGCGCTCGACCTCGCCGCCTCACTGATCAACCTGTTCGCAGTGCGCTACAGCCTGCAGGCAGCCGACGCCGAACACCGTTTCGGACACGGCAAGGCCGAATCCCTCGGCGCGCTGGGTCAGGGTGCACTGATCGCGGGTTCAGCAGTCTTCCTGGCCTGGGAGAGCATCTCCAACCTGGCCAACCCGGACCCGGTGACAGCGGGAAGTATCGGCATCATCGTCATGCTGGTTTCCATCGCACTGACCTTCGTGCTGGTCATGTTTCAGCGCTTCGTGGTGAACCGTTCCGGTTCCGTGGCGATCAGTGCCGATCTGCTGCACTATGCGGGCGATCTGGCGATGAACGCCGGTGTCATCGTGGCGCTGGTGCTTTCGGGTATCCTTGGCTGGCACGTCGCGGACCCGATCATCGGCCTGCTGATCGCTGCCTGGCTGTTGCGCGGTGCCTGGCGGATCGCGATGAGTGCCTTCGACCAGCTCATGGACCGGGAACTGCCGGAGGACGAACGGGACCGGATCCAGGCCGCTGCCGTCGCAGTGGATGGCGTGCGCGCAGTGCATGACCTGCGCACGCGTCAGTCGGGCATCGACACATTCGTGCAGATCCACGTGGAACTGGATGGCGGCATGCGCCTGTTCCACGCCCATGTGATCGCCGACCTGGTCGAGGCGGAGGTTCAGTTGATCCATCCGGGGACCGAAGTCTTCGTTCATCTGGATCCCGCCGGTGTCGAGGATTTCGCCGACACGATGGAGCGCGTGACCTCCAGCGAACTGGTGGGTAGCAGCAATACGCAGGAGGAAGGCAATCAGCCCTCCCCCGATGCCGGACAACAGGATACGATGCGATCATGACAGAACGTGGCAAGACACTCATCCTGACCGGCGCCAGTCGCGGCATCGGCCATGCAACCGTGAAGCGTTTCGGCGCAGCGGGGTGGCGGATCATCACGGTTTCCCGCCATGCGTTCTCGGAGGACTGTCCGTGGGACGGCGGGCTGGAGAACCATGTCCAGCTCGACCTCTCCAATGTCGACGGCATCCGTCAGGGCATCGAACTGCTGCGGTCGAAGCTGGACAACGGACGCCTTGATGCGCTGATCAACAATGCCGGGATCTCGCCAAAGGCAGACGATGGCGGACGCCTCAGCACGCTGAACACGGACGCCGATGACTGGCATCATGTCTTCAACGTCAACCTGTTCGCGCCGGTCTTGCTGGCCCGCGGACTGTTCCAGGAACTGAAGGCGGCGAAGGGCTGCATCGTCAATGTCACCTCCATTGCCGGCAGCCGGGTCCACCCGTTCGCCGGTTCGGCCTACGCCAGTTCCAAGGCCGCCCTTGCCGCACTGACGCGGGAGATGGCGGCCGATCTCGGCCCGCATGGTGTCCGTGTGAACGCGATTGCGCCCGGTGAGATCGATACGCCGATCCTGTCACCAGGGACGGAGATGATGCTGGAGGATATTCCCCTGCATCGCCTCGGCACCCCGGAAGAGGTGGCATCGACGATCTATTTCCTCTGCTCCGCCCAGGCGAGCTACGTGACCGGTGCCGAAGTACACATCAACGGCGGCCAGCACGTCTGATACCGGACCGCCTGTACGCTACTCCGTGGCGTCGGAGACCGGCAGGAAATTGTAGATTGTCAGGACATGCCCGACCGTGGCCTCACCTGGCTCACGGGAACCGAAAGGCAGGACCAGCAGGTCGCAATTGCGCAGGTTCTGCTTCACGGTGAGGTAGCGCAGACCGATCAGTGCCGGCACCCCGTCACGGATGACACGCTGATAGAGCGGCAACAGCAGACGGGCGACCGGACGGGTCCGGGCGAGTTCCCCCACTGTGGTGCCCGTGGGATTGAACCGTCCGTTCCTGTTCAGGAATGTCTCCCCGCAGATCCGGTGACGCAGATCATCACCCTCGACCTGAAAGACGACGGAGGAGCTCACCAGTCGGCCAAGCCAGGATGGGTCGATCATTGATCTGGGTGGCAGACCCGACCGTTCATGAGCATCCACCCAGTCCCTGTACTTCTCCTCATAGGATGGCGACAGTTCAGCGCTGCCAAGATCCCCGAAGAGCTCCGAGCGTATCGAGTCCGGCGATTTCAAACCCCTGCTCACCTTGTTCCCCTGAAGTCCCTATCCTGCCGGGCCGGGCAGAAACATCGGGAACCATAATGCATTACTCCCCCAATCAACAATTCCTCTTCGTAAAATCAATCTATGCGTGTTCATGTTATTAGCCATCCGCCTGCAATCCACCGATGGACAGCAGAAAGTTTTCCTTATGTTCGCATTTTGGGCTTGCGCCATCCCGGCGGACAGTCGAGAACCTGAAGCATGAGTGAAGCGCCCGATCACTGGATTCCGGGCAGCCCGAAGCAGGACAGCACCGCCATGCAACATGTCGATGCGCCCATGGCGCGCAGAATTCTGCTGCAACGACAGCAACTTGCCGACAATCCAAGGACAGCGATAGACCGGGACGGCCTGCTCGACCTGATCGAACGACTCGGATTCGTGCAGATCGACAGCATCTCCACGGTCGAGCGTGCGCACCACATGATCCTGTTCGCGCGCAACAATACCTACCGCCCGGAAATGCTGCAGCGGCTGCTGGAGCGTGATCGTAGCCTGTTCGAGAACTGGACGCATGATGCGTCCGTCATTCCCTCGCGGTTCTTCCCCTACTGGCGGCGGCGGTTCCTGCGGGACAGACCTGCCATCCTGGGCCGCTGGCGCAAGTGGCGCGAGGCGGGCTTCGAACAGCAATTCGACGATGTGCTGCGTCATGTGCAGGACAATGGTCCGGTGAAGGCACGCGACATGGCCCCCGGTGGCCGCCCCGCCGGGGGCTGGTGGGACTGGCACCCGTCGAAGACCGCGCTGGAGTTCCACTGGCGCACTGGTGCCCTGTCGGTCTGCCACCGGGAAGGTTTCGAGAAGGTCTATGACCTGACCGAACGGGTCATGCAGGCAGAACACCTCTCCGCCCCACCGGAGGAGGAGGCCTTCATCGACTGGGCCTGCCGCTCCGCCCTGCAGAGACTCGGGATTGCCACCACGGGCGAGATCGCCGGGTTCTGGGGCATCATCTCACCGGCCGAGGCCAGGGTCTGGAGCGAGAGTGCGGCGGGCACCGAATTTCCCCGTGTGATGGTGGGCAGTGTACTGGATCAGCGCCCTCGTACAGCGCTGGCCGATCCCGCCGTGCTCGACCAGACACCCGACGACATTGCCCTGCCTCCGCGCCTGCGGGTGCTGAGTCCGTTCGATCCGCTGATCCGCGACCGGAAACGGTGCCAGCGGCTGTTCGGGTTCGACTATCGCATCGAGATCTTCACACCGGCCGAGAAACGTCAGTACGGATACTACGTCTTCCCGTTGCTGGAGGGGGATCGGCTGGTCGGACGGATCGACATGAAACGACAGACCGACGCCGACGCACTGGTCGTCCGCAAGCTCTGGTGGGAGCCCGGTGTTCGCGCCTCCGCCGGGCGCGATGCACGGCTGGAAGCCGAACTGGATCGCATCCGCCGCTTCGTGAAGGTTGGCTCCGTGCGCTACGCCGACGACTGGAGGACTTGACGCGGCGGTCAGTTGTCAACATATAGCGGCTCAGGTCTTCGGCACCTGCCGCCCGTTTGCGAAAGCATTGGTGAAGCCGGACATCGGAACGTCTGCCATTCAGCACACTCTGAACGGTGGCAATACGGGCTCCCACGCATTCGACAGAACAGGTGTGCATGATCGGAGACGAGCCATGTCTGAGAACCTTCAGACCCACGCCGACAATCTGAAACAGCAGGCAAGACGCCTGCGCACCACTCTGGCCGGTTCCGGCCAGGCCATCAGCCATGCCCAGGCGCTGGAGGCCGTTGCCCGGCAGCACGGTTTCCGGGACTGGAACACGGCGGCGGCGCATGTGCCTGCAACTCCGTCGAAATCCAATGTGCTGCGCCTGATGCCCGGTGACCGGGTCGCGGGTGAGTATCTGGGACAGCCGTTTCGTGGAGAGGTGCGTTCCGTGAACGTCATCTCGAAGGATCGACTGACCCGTATCAGCGTCGAGTTCGACGAGGCCGTCGATGTCGTCTCGTTCGAGAGTTTCTCGTCGTGGCGAAAGCGGGTCACGAGCCAGATCGGTCCTGACGGCGTTTCACCCCAGAAACGTTCCGACGGAACACCGCATATGCGCATTCGCGCGGAAAGGTGACGTCAGAAGGGTCGGCTGATCAGTTCAGCCGACCCGGACCCCTGCCCCGCCATCGACGGGCAGGATCGCGCCGGTGATGAACCGGGCTTCCTCGGAGGCCAGAAACAGCGCCGCGTGGGCCGTGTCCCACGCGGTGCCCATCTGGCCGCGCAGGGGAACCAGCCGGTTCCTCTCCTGCCGCACGGTCTCTGTATCCAGGCCACGGGCGGCAGCACCGCCACTGACCGCCATCGGGGTGTCCATCAGTCCCGGTGCAACGGCATTGCAGCGCACCCCGTACTTCGCGTTGGCGATGGCCACACTGGTGGTCAGGCGGTTCATTGCCGCCTTCGACATCTCGTAGGCGACCATGTTGCCGCCACCGAATGCGGCGAGGGAGGAGATGTTGACGATACAGCCACCCCCCTGATTGCGCATTTCCGGCACTGCGGCACGGATCATCCGCCATGCACCCTTCGTGTTCACATCGAAGATACGCTCCAGTGCCTCCTCCGACGCCCGATGCGCCGGGCCGTCACCGCCGCCGCCGATGCCGACATTGTTGACCAGAACGTCGATGCGCCCCTCCGCCCCCATTGTCTGCTGCACCAGGCCGACACAATCGAAGGTCTGGGTCACATCGCAACGCACCGCGGAGGCATGTCCACCCTCCGACCCGATCATGGCCACGGTTTCCTCGGCCCGCTCCAGGTCCCGGTCGGCGGCAATGACGCGGGCACCGGCCCGTGCGAACAGCAGTGCCATGGCCCGACCATTGCCCGTGGTTTCGCCCGGCGTCTGCCCGGCACCGCAGATCAGGGCGACCTTGCCCTCCAGCCGGCCCGCGACACTCATCGCCTCAGGTCCGGATCCAGCTCAAGTCCTTCATCAAGCTGAACGCCGAAGGTATTGAGAATCATCGAAACCTGGGTGTACTGGCCAACCGTGAAGACAATATCCATGCGCTGCTTTTCGGTCAGGCCGGACAGGGCTTTCCATGTGGTTTCACTGATGAAATGGTCGGTCACCAGCTCATCCGTCGCCTGCAACATGGCGCGGTCAAGGTCGCTCCATTCGGCATCGTCAGGACCGCGCTTGATGCGGGCGATTTCCGCGTCAGTGAGGCCGCAGTCCTTGCCGATCACCACGTGCTGCGCCCATTCGTAGCCGGACTTGCACATGAAGCCCGTGCGCAGGATGACCAGTTCCCGGTCGCGCGGGCTGAGGTCGTTGCGAGACGACAGCACGTATCCGCCCCAGAGGTTGAACCGCTTCAGCGCCTTCGGTGCCTGCGCAAGCGTGCGGAAGATGTTGAGCACCCAGCCTTCGCGGATGAAGTAGTCCAGCGCATCACGCTGTTCCTCGGTGAATTCACTGTCCTGCAACGGTGCGACACGCGGCTTCTGAAGTCTCATGGCTCTCTCCCCCAATGTTCACCGCATGACAGCAGGGCGAAGGCGAACGGTCCAGTACCAGCTTTGGCATGGCGATCATTCGGCCACTAGATCAGGCCCCCATTTCAGGCCCCGAGCGAGGGCGCGCGGCGCATGTAGACGCCCGCGATCTTCCAGGCCCCGTCCTCCTGGCGCTCCATGATGTAGGTGCCGATGGTCGAATCACCTCCGGTGCCCAGGAACCAGACCTGCTGTATCAGTCGCTCACCATCGCGTTTCAGTTCCCTGAATTCCACGGCCTTGGGTCGATAGACATCTGGATAGCCGGTCCGGACCATGGTCATGAAATTGTCGGCAGACCCGAACTTGGAACGAATGACGGGCGCCGCGAAGGAGAACGCACGCTCCCCGTCATCGGCCCGGAATGCCTCGATCTGCTGGTTGATCACGTCGCGGATGGACTCCGCGTCGGCGTCGGCAAGCGCCTGCATCGGAAGCACCGAGACCAGCAGCATCAGCACCGAAAGAGCCAGAGCGCGCATGTCATCCTCCTTCATCAAGCCCTGAATGATAGACGTTCAGTGGCGGCGGACGGATCACAATTTCCCGGATGCCCGTTGGTCGTGACGCAGGAATCAGGAGGGGGACGCCAGGTTCGCCTTTGCGTCCTGCAACAGGGCGACCAGGCGATCCTGATCATCCCTGGCCATGCCGCTGGTCAGTTGGCGATGCACTTCCCTGCCACGCTCCTGCATCTCCCGGATCAGCGGCTTCACCTGTTCCGTCAGATAGACCCGCTTGGCACGGCGGTCGGTCGCATCTGGACGACGCTCCACCCAGCCCTTGGCCTCCAGACGGTCAAGCAGCCCGCCCAGCGCCACCTTGCCGATATCCAGCACATCCGCCAGTTCGGTCTGATTGTGCCCGTCATAGCGGATCAGGAAGACCAGCACCCACCATTGGGAGCGGGTCAGATTGAGGTCCCGTACCTTGCGGTCATATTCCCGTGTCATCAGGCGCGCGACATCGCTGATCAGGAACTCCAGGTTCCGACCGAGTGGAAGCTCATCCGCCATGGGCAATCAGGTCCGATTCTGAAAAGTATGTATTGCTGACAATACGCAATACAGATCAGTTCAGGCCCTGTCGCCGCGACCTCACGCCGCCATGTTGAGCAGCGTCATGACGTCATCCAGCCCGTTCACCTTGCGCGGGTTGGTGTGCAGCCAGCGGTCATGCAGGCTGTTCTTCGCCACGACATCGAACTGGTCCGGACCAACACCGACGGCTGAAAGGCTTCGCGGCAGGCCCAGCCCGTCGATCAGTTCGTGCAGCACATCACCCGCAGGCGCACCGGGCTGGCCAAGGGCTTCGGCGATGATCTTCTGGCGTTCCCGGTGCGCATCCTCCTCCGCATTCCAGCGCAGGACGGTGGGCAGCATGATGCAACTGGTATAGCCATGCGGCACATCGCAGGTGCCACCGAGGATATGGCCGATGGCGTGGCTGGCGCCCATGGGCACGCCCGCCGTCACTGCGGTCATGGACAACCATGCGCCCTGCAGGCATTGCAGCCGTCCCTCCATGTCGGACGGATCGGCCTTCACGCGCGCCAGCCCAGAAGACAACAGCCTCAGCGCATGCAGCGACGCCCCGTCGCAATAGGCATTGGTCTGCGGACTGCAGATGGCCTCCACTGCATGATCGACCGCACGAATGCCCGTGGAGAGCCAGACCCACTCGGGTGTGTGGATGGTCGGCGCCGGATCCAGGATGACCGACAGCGGCACCAGGGAGGGATGGCGGTAGCCCTGCTTGACCTTGATGCGCGGGTCGGTGCAGCCACCCAGCGGGTTGAACTCGCCACCGGACAGCGTCGTCGGCACAGTGATCTGGCGCACTGTCGCGGGACGCAGGTCCGGCATGGTCACCTTGCCGTCTTCAGTCGTGCCGATGCAGTAGTCGTCCAGTTCGGCCATGTCGGTGACGCCATGCTCCAGGCACACCTGCATCACCTTGCCCGCATCGGTGACGGAGCCGCCGCCGAAGGTCACCAGCAGGTCGGCACCGGCGGCCCGTGCCGCATTCGCCGCCTCCACCACCTTGTCGCGGGGCGTATGGGGCGGGATGCCGGCAAAACGCCCGGCATAGCGGTCGCCAAGTGCCGCGGCGACCCGATCCACCTCGTCAGTGGTGTCGTTCATGGTCTTGCCGACCAGCAGAAAAACCTTCTTCTTGTCCAGCCGCTGCGCCTCCGCCTTCACCGCGTCCGCCGCCGCCTGGCCGAAGATGACCTGTTCCATTTCCGAAAACCGGATCACACCACCGCGCATCTGCACCCCTCCCCGGGTCCATGTTTCAATCTGGGCGGCAGTTTGCACAGGGAACAGCGCAACAGCCAGCCCCAACCGGGAGGCCGTAGGGAACATTTCCCTTCTCATCCGCTGCAATCACGGCCATATCGGGGCCATGACAAGCACCACACGCCAACCGATGTTCAACGCACCGCCATGGTCCCTGCGACTGGCGGGGCTGTTGCTGCTGATCCACCTCGCCTTCTTTCTGATGCCCGACGATCTGGCCAACAGCATCGGCTCCCTGCTGGTCTTTGTCCCGGCGGCGCTGGATGCGGGTATTCCGTACTACTGGACTCTGCTGACCTACGCGCTGATCCATGCAGATGTGGTTCACGTCGGCTTCAACGCCGCGCTGCTGCTGGCGCTCGGCAGCTATGTGGAGCGCACGGTGGGCGGCACGCTGTTCCTGCTGATCTTCAGCCTCTGCGCCATTGGGGGCGCACTTGCGTTCTGGGTGTTGAGCGGCAATGGCGTCATGCTGGGTGCATCAGGTGGTGTCGATGGCCTGATGGGCGCTGCGGCGGTTCTGCTCTACCGGAACCGGGATGTTGATCCGCGTGCAAGGATGATGATGGTGATGGTCTGCATCGTCGTGGTCATGAACCTGCTGATGGCCTTCTCCGGCGGGACCGGCGTGGCCTGGCAGGCGCATCTGGGCGGACTGTTCTGCGGGCTGGTCTATGGCTATGCGGTACAGAACCGTACGCCGAGGGGCATCAGCCGATAGCCATCACCACCAGTTCTTCACCGGCATGATCAGGCTGAGTGCGACCGTCTCCGATCCCGGGTTCTGGGTGCCGAGCCCGGCGTTGGAAATGTGGTTCAGGCTCAGGCCGAGCCGGGTGCCGCCGTCAAAACGCCAGGAAAACTCGATCTGCGACCGGAACTGCAGCAGATAGCCGAGATCCTTGCTGTTGCCCTTCATGTAGATGCCGGGCGCAAAGCTGGGTGTGATGACGAAATTCTCGGACGGGAACCAGTCGATCAGCACACCTGCATAGACGTGCGCAGCCTCGGCATCGTTCACCATGAAACCGCCAAAGGGCTTCAGGATGCTCAGCCCCTTGTCGTGATGATATTCCATGCGCGCAGCCAGTCCCTCGTCCTCGCGCTGGATGGCATCGAAGAAACCGATGGAAAGGCTGTAGAGCGGTCCATCCTCAGATGGATCACCCGCGTTTGCAGGACCGGCGAAAAGCGCGACAATCAGTGCGAACGCAACCGACCGAAGCAGTTGAATGCAAGTCATGATGATTCCCCTCGTCCCCAACGCGACCGCCGCAAGTCGTAAGGACAAAGGCGGGTTCACGCAATCCTGGCGACGGACCCTGGGGTCCGTGACCGTGATGGCGACAACACTGATCGTCGGACTGATTGTCCCTTTAGCCGCTCTCGCCGCCTCACCGCAGTCCCTGCCCGCTGGCGATCCGGGCATGGTGGTGGAGGTCGTGGATGGAGACACGGTCGTGCTCGACACGGGCGTGGAGGTGCGCATGGTCGGTATCCAGGCACCGAAGCTGCCGCTTGGCCGCCGCGGCTTCCGGAGCTGGCCGCTGGCAGAGGAAGCGAAGGTGACGCTGGAGTCGCTGGTGGCGAACCGGCGCCTTACCCCGCATTTCGGTGGACGCCAGATGGACCGCCACGGTCGCGCACTGGCGCACCTGGTCTCGGACGGCGGAATCTGGCTTCAGGGAGAGATGCTGCGGCTGGGCCTGGCGCGGGTCTATTCCTTTCCCGACAACACGGCGCTGGTCGATGAGATGCTTGCGCTGGAGCAGTCGGCCCGCGATGCCCGCTTCGGCATCTGGAGTCATCCCTTCTATGCCCTGCGTGAAGCCGACCCGGCGGAACTCACCAGCCTGGTGGGCACGTTCCAACTGGTCGAGGGACGCATCCTGGATGCGGCGGAGGTGCGCGGCACGGTCTACCTGAACCACGGAAAGGACTGGCGCACGGACTACACGACCATGATCGACCGCCGGTCCATGAAGGCGTTCCGGGCCGCTGGTCTCGACCCAGCAACCTGGTCGGGAACAAAGGTGCGTGTCCGTGGCTGGCTCCGGTCCCGCAACGGACCTATGATAGAGGCAACACATCCACAGCAGATCGAGCTGCTGGATGAAGCAGTTGAAACGGAACGAGAGTAGTCGCGTGAGAATGCGTATCTGGAAGCCCCTTGCGACCTGGCTGCCGATGGCGGTCATGGTCCTTGCCGCCGCCTGCACGACAGTCACCAATCCGGCCACCGGCGAGAGCGAACTGACAACCGTCACGCCGGCGCAGGAGCGGGCGATAGGCGCGCAGGAACATCCCAAGGTCGTCGCCGAATTCGGCGGTGAATATGGTGATGCAGAGTTGAAGAGCTACGTCGACTCCATCGGGCAAAGCCTTGCGAAGAATGCAGAACTTCCGGCAGACACTTTCACCTTCACCCTGCTCGACTCACCGGTCGTCAATGCCTTCGCCCTGCCGGGCGGCTATGTCTATGTCACCCGTGGCCTGCTGACCCTGCTGAGCGACGAATCGGAGTTGGCCGGTGTCATGGGGCATGAGATCGGACATGTCACGGCCCGGCACGGCGCCCGCCGCCAGACGCGGGGAACCATCGCCAACATCCTCGCCGCCGGGGTCGGTATCCTGACCGGCAACCGGCAGGTGGCCCAGCTTGGACAGGTGGCAGCGCAAGGCTTCCTGGCCAGCTACAGCCGCGACAACGAGCGGGAGGCGGATCAGCTTGGTGTCCGCTATCTCGGTCGCACCGGCTACAACACGCTCGGCATGGCGCATTCGCTGGAGGCCATCGGCCGCCACAGCGACCTGCTGGCAAAGGTCAGCGGTGCCGAGGCGCAGGGGTTCAACTTCTTCCAGACTCACCCGCAGACGCCGGAACGCGTTGCCAACACCGTGCAACTGGCGAAGGTCGGGCCCACCGTCCAGAACCCGGTGACAGGTCGCGACCAGTATCTGACCTCCATCTCCGGCATGATCTACGGCGACAGTCCCGCGCAGGGCTTTGCACGCGGCACCCGTTTCGTGCATCCGAACATGCGGTTCGCCTTCGATGTGCCTGATGGCTTCAAGCTGGACAATCTGCCCGACGCGGTTCTGGCTGCCGGTCCGGACGGCACCCGGATCGCCTTCGATCGGGAAACGGATCGCAACGCAATCGCACAGCATCGGGACATGGCAAATTACATCAGCCGCAAGTGGGCACGAGGCGCGCGGGGCCGTGACCTGCGCAGCACACGGATCGGCGGGTTCCCGGCTGCCACGGCGACGGTCTTCATGAACGCGCAGAACGGCCAGCAGTTCGAGGCGAAGATCGCCGCGATCCGGTTCTCAGACAGCCAGATCTTCCGCTTTCTGATGGCGGCCCCGACACAGGTCGCGGGGCGCTATGCCAAGGCATTCGACGACGCAATCTACAGCTTCCGGTCGCTGACGGCGGAGCAGGCTGCGGAATACAGGCCGCTCCGCGTCTATGCCTACACGGTGCAGCGCGGCGACACGGTTTCGGAACTGGCCTCACGCATGAACATCGACCGCTTTGACGAGGAACGGTTCCGCGCCATCAATGCGCTCGGCCCCGATGAGGGGCTGCAGGCGGGCCAGCGGATCAAGATCATCCGCGAATAGCCGCACAAACCCGCTTCCCGACCGATCTGTGCAGCAGTCATGTGCTTGACCGAATTGCCCGCGCGCGACATGTGAAGCGCTGGCTCAGACGTTCGGCTGACTGGTGCCGCCCCCGCCTGCCTGCCCCCGGAAGGAATCTGCATGACCGACACCGCCGCCCGACCGGGCAAGATCGAGGCGACGGCAATGATGATCGCGCTGCTTGCGGCGCTGATGGCGCTCGGGCAGTTCGCGACCAATGTCTATCTGCCCTCCCTGCCGACAATCCGGGACCAGTTCGCCTCCAACGACACCATGGCCCAGCTCACCTTGACCGCATACCTGATCGGGTTCGCGGTCATGCAGCTTTTCTATGGGCCGATTTCGGATCGGTTTGGCCGTCGCCTGCTGCTGATCTACGGCACCGTCGTCTTCACGCTGGGCAGCCTCGTCTGCGTGCTTGCGCCCAGCATGGACATCCTGATTGCGGGGCGGGTGACGCAGGCAGTCGGTGCTGCCGCCAGCCTGGTGGTGGCACGCGCAGTGGTGCGTGACAGCTTCGAGGGCGACCAGTTGCAGCGAGTCATGGCGCTGGTCAGCATGTTCTTCGCGCTGGTCCCTGGCTTGTCGCCCTTCATCGGTGGCCTCATCGAGGAATATGCGGGCTGGCGCTGGATATTCGCCCTGACCGGCATTTCCGGGATCATCGTCCTCGTCTGGATGATGCGCCGCATCCCCGAGACATTGAGGACACCAATGCCGCGCCTCGACCTGGCCTCCGTATTCGTGGGCTACGGTGTGGTGCTGCGCTCCGCGCATTTCCGCCGCTATGCGCTCGCCAATGCCTTCATCTTCGGTGCCATGTTCGCGTTCTTCGGTGGCTCACCGAAGCTGTACATCGAGATCCTGGGCGTGACCCCGAAGGAGTTCGGGTTCTATCCGCCGCTGGCCTCCGTCGGATTCGTCATCGGCGGCATCACGGTCAGCAAGCTGACCGGGCGCGTCAGCAGTGTCACGATCTGCAATCTGGGACTGGCGGTCCTGATCATCGGCACCGCGGTCAGCGTCGTCCTGCCCCTGACCGGCATCATCCACAAGCATGGCTTCAACCTCGCCATCGTGATCTTCGTCTCCGGCCTCGGGATCTTCCTGCCGACCGCCATGGCCAATGCCCTGCAGGCCTTCCTCGAACGCGCCGGGACGGCATCCGCGATGATGGGTTTCCTGCAGATGGCAGGTGCCGCCGTCGGCAGCGCGCTGGTGGGCCTGTATCAGGAGCAGGCACCGGTCCTGACCTATCCGCTGGTCATGCTCGCCATGACCCTCGCCGCCGCGCTCGTGTTCGTCGTCGAGGGCCGACAGAGGGCACCGACTGGCTGAGAAGAATGGCCGCGCCCGCACTTCCTAAATCCATCGCACAAGAGGCAACGATCACCTTCCCCCTTGAAGGGGGAAGGCCGGGATGGGGGTGAATCGGCGTAGCCGAATTAGTGTTTCGGTGCAGCGCCATAGCATGCGGCTTCACCCCCCATCGACCACTGCGCGGCCACTTCCCCCGCAAGGGGGAAAGAGAAGGCCCTCCTGGAATCCAACAGCTCGACCAACTGTCACGCCTTCGTCCGAGGCTCCCGTTGATCCATCCACTGGATCATGTCCTCGATGGCGACGACAGGCATGTCGTGCCTGCGGGCGAATTCGGTGATCTCCGGCAGCCGGGCCATGCTGCCGTCCGGGTTGGCCAGTTCACACAGCACGGCGGCCGGCTTGAACCCGGCCAGTTCCGCCAGATCGACGGAGGCTTCCGTGTGACCGCGCCGGACGCGTACACCTCCGTCGGCGGCGCGCAGCGGGAAGACATGACCCGGGCTGGCGAGATCCGCGGCCCGCGCCTGCGGGGCGATCGCGGTGCGGACGGTCGTGACCCGGTCCGCCGCGGAGACACCGGTGGTCACCCCCTCCTTCGCCTCGATGGAGACCGTGAAGGCCGTCCCCATGCGGGAGGTATTGCGAGTCACCATGGGTGCCAGCCCCAGGTGGTCTATCAGATGCCCGCGCATCGGCAGGCAGACGATGCCGCTGCATTCGCGGATCAGCATGGCCATCTGGCGTTCGCTTACCGTCTCCGCCACGAAGACCAGATCGCCCTCGTTCTCCCGATCCTCGTCATCGACGATCAGGATGCCACGCCCCTGCCCCAGCGCCGCAATGGCCGCATCGACGCGCGCGACGGCGGTCCCGAACTGATCCAGCAATGATTGATAACCCAGTGTCTGCACGTTGCCCTCCTCCAGGCGTGACGGCCGGACTCAGGGCAACAGGTCGCGCGGATGCCGGACCCGCAACTGGACACGGACACCACTCGGCGACACACGGTCGACGGTCAGGCACGCAGGCGCGCCTTTCCCTCCGACACATGCTGGCTGCATCTCTCCCATCCGGACTGTTACCGTCGGCCCCGGAATCACACCGGGTCTGCTGACCCCGAACCCTGACCACAGAAGACTGCGGTCGCTGTCCGGGCGCTCGCGGGCTTTGCACCGGTCCATCGCTGAACCCGGTACTTACCGCCGGTCGGGATTTTCACCCTGCCCTGAGATCAAGCCAAATTTACGACTCATCGCCCTCCCGATGGAGAGCCCCTGAACGCTAGCAGGCACGGTCGCCCGGTCAATAGGACGCCGCGCAGGCCTGTCATGCCGCCGCGATCTCCCGGATGATGCGGATCGTCTCCTCCGGCTGGTCGAGCAGGACATGGTGATAGGCGTCCGGCATCTCGATGAAACGGGTGCCTGCGGGAGCGACGGAGCGCATGTAGGCCATGGTGTCGGGAGTACAGAGCGCGCTGAGCGTGCCCCAGACGACGTGCAGCGGCACGGTCACACGCGGGAAGCGGTCGCGCTGGTCCTGCCAGTAGCTGTCGCCGAAGGCCGGGTGCCCGAAGATGTTGGTCCGGGCCTTCCAGATCCAGCCGCGCGGGGTCTCCATGATGCCAGTGTCGGCGATGTAGTTCACCGCCCAGGCGTTCACCACCGGCTGTTCCGGGATCAGGCGAAACCGTTCCAGCGCGATCTCCCGCTTCGGGTAGCGGCGCGGGGCGATCTTCGGCGGGGCCGGACGCGCACCGGCAATCTCCGGCGGGGGATAGATCGGCGAATCCATCATCACCAGGGCACGGATCAGGTCCGGCCGGGTCTCGGCCAGGAACATGGACATGCCGCCACCGAAGCTGTGTCCGATCAGCAGTGGCGGGGCATCGAAACCGGCGTCGGCGATGACGCTGGCGATGTCCTGGGCGAAACCTTCCGGCGTTGCATTGCGCCGTTCCTCCGAATCTCCCATTCCAGCGAAATCCATGGCGGCAACGCGATGGGTCTCGGCAAGGGCCGGTGCGATGAAGTCCCACCAGCCGGAATGCGCCGCATTGCCGTGGCAGAGGACGATGCCCGGTGCCCCCGCCGCGCCGCGCAGCCTGTAATGGATCTTCGCGCCGCCGCTTTCGACGAACCGCTGTTCCCACGGGCTTTCCGCAGCCGCACGAAACCAGTCCGGCGCGGTGTCTCGCCAGTTGCTCATTCTTTCCCTCCCCAAAGGCGCAAGCGCATCGTGGACGGAATCATAGGCAGGAAAACGTCCGGCACCCAAGCGTTTCGGGCGGTGTGCAGGGTCAGGTCAGACGCAGGTCAGGCTGCGGCCTGCTGGTTGCTGCTCTTCACGTAGCGTGTGGTGGTCTCGTGCAACCTTTCCACCAGGATCAGCGAGAGATTGTGGAGGATGCGCGCTGCGACCGCAGGCATCCTGTCCATCGCCTTCTGCATGGTGTCCTGGGTCAGGATCAGCAGTTCCGACGGTTCGGTCGCGATGACATCGGCGGTACGGGGTGCCGCGTTCAGATAGGCCATCTCGCCGAAGATCGCGCCACGCCCGAAGGAGGCCACGCGCCGCGTGCCGTCGCGAACCTCGACCGCGCCGGAGAGCAGCACATAGAGCTCATTGCCGACATCGCCCTTGGCGACGATCTTCTCGTTCTCGACACATCCGACAACGGTCGCCAGTTTCAGGAAGCTGCAGGCGTCGCGAAATTCCAGCCCGACCAGCAACGGCACGCCATGATGCGGCACCTGGTTGAGCTTCCGCGTCAGCATGGACCAGAAGGCTTCCTCGTCCATCGCCGCCGGATGGGCGCTGTCAACGGCGTCCGGGAAAGTGCGCCGGAACCAGCTCACCGCATCGGCATCGTGATCAATGGTCCGGGCGATGGACTGATAGGGCGACTTGACCTGCGCCATGTGCCCCAGATCGCCGGTGGGCAGCACCATGGGTGTCCGCATGCCGCCCGATTCGTCCTCGAAACTGTTGCCCAGGCGGCGATAGCCCAGCCGCTCCAGCAATGCGATCTCGGACGCAGTGGCATGGGTGAAGTCGAAGACGCTCTTCTTGGCGGTGGCGATCTTGTAGGCGGCAGACATCAGCAGGCGCGTCATGCGGCTGTCGGGAACGTCCGGGTCGACCACCAGATGTTCGGTCAGCGAAACAGTCGGATCGACCAGCGCCGAGAACTCGCCCATCGGCAGGCGTTCGCGCGCCAGTGCCGGCATGTCGGCCAGCGATCCGGCGATCACGCGCACGGCGGCGGCGGTGCGCCCGGAATGGGTCAGATAGATGTGGAGCGCCCCGCGGTCGCTGGGGTCATCCACGCGCTTTGCCTCCCGGTCGGCAAAGGCAACATTGCGCCCCATGCCTTCGACCAGCACGCGATAGCGCAATTCCTGAATGGCCCGGACTTCTTCCGCAGTGCGGGCGATCAGGACCTGAAGCTCTGAAGGACTGGACATGTACACAGCCTGACAGACAGCAGTTGAGAACCGGTTAAGGCCATGCATGATCATGGCGGACACGACTGGGGGACGGGAAATGCTTGATCAGGGACTGGCGGCGATTGCGGCAGCACTGGCTGCGGGGGAGACGACGTCGGCTGAACTGGTGGAAATCAGCCTCGATGCGGCCCGCCGCGATCAGGGACCAACCGCCATCATGACCCTGCATGCAGCGCGCGCGCAGGCAGAAGCCGCAGCCATCGATGCGATGCGCAAGGCGGGTCGGGAAGTGCGCCCCCTTGCCGGTATCCCCTTCACCATCAAGGACCTGTTCGACGAGCAGGGACACGTCACCACGGCTGGCTCCAGGGCGTTGAGCGACGCCGCTCCTGCTGCTGCCGATGCGCCGACTGTGGTCCGTCTGCGCCGGGCCGGACTGGTGATCATCGGCCGCACGGTGATGACGGAGTTCGCCTATTCCGGCCTGGGTCTGAACCCGCACCATGGAACTCCCCTGTCGCCCTGGGATCGGCAGACAGGACGCATTCCCGGCGGCTCCACTTCCGGCGGTGCGGTCAGTGTCGCGGACGGCATGGCCGCGGCAACGCTGGGGACGGACACCGGCGGTTCATGTCGGATACCCGCAGCATTCTGCGGACTGACCGGGTTCAAGCCGACGCAGGCGCGGGTGCCGCTGACCGGCGCCGTGCCGCTATCGCATTCCCTGGATTCCATTGGTCCCCTGGCGCGCAGTGTCGCCTGCTGCGCCACGCTGGATGACATCCTGGCGGGTGGTGAGGGCAAGGCGGAACCGCCACGCGACCCGCGCAGCATGACCTTCCTGGCCCCCACCAACCATGTGCTCGACGGTATGGACGACACGGTGGCCGCGGCGATGGATGGCGCGCGGCGGCGGCTGACCGACGCAGGCGCGCGCATCATCGACGTGCACCTTCCAGAACTCGATGAGCTGCCCGGCCTCAATGCCGCCGGTGGTTTCGCGGCGGCGGACTCCTTTGCCTGGCACCGGGGCCTGATCGAACGACGGGGCGAAACCTATGATCCGAGGGTCATTGGACGCATTCAGCGCGGTGCCGCGATCAGTGCCGCCGACTACATCGATCTGATGGACGCGCGGCAGGCGATGATGCAGTCCGTGGCACTGGCCATGCGCGGCTGCGATGCCATCCTGACCCCTACGGTGCCGATCATCGCTCCGCCCCTCAGCGTCTTCGACGGGGATGACGATGCCTACACGACACTGAACCTGCTCTGCCTGCGCAACCCGAGTGTCGGCAACTTCCTGAACTGCCCGTCGATCAGCCTGCCCTGCCACCAGGCCGGGGAGGCGCCGGTCGGTCTGATGCTGACGGGCATGCAGAATCACGACCGGGTCCTGTTTCAGGTCGCCGCGGGTGTGGAGGCGGTGCTGCGCGGCTGATCCTGCACCGCACGGCAGCCGAGTCCGCCCAACGTATCGCGCAGGGCATCTTCCAGCGGGGTATGGGGTTCCGTCCCGATCAGTTCCCGCAGTCGCGTGTTGTCCAGCGCGATGGAGTTCTGCCAGAGATAGCGCATCTCCCGCAGTTCGCGGCAGAGCGGCACCACTGGCGAAAGCGCGGAAATGATCCACCAGGGCAGCGGCTTGACCTTCGCGCCAGGAACGCCACTGGCCTTGGCCACAGCGCGCGCGAAATCGCTTCCTTCATCAAACCAGTGCCCGGCCATGTGGACAGTTTCCATGTCCCGCAACCGGTCCTGCACCTGCAGCAGACGCACCACTGTCTCAGCGAAGTCGGGCAGGTAGGCCCAGGCGTGGCCCGCCCCGGCGGTTCCGGGATCACGAACGACCCGGGGGGCCTTGCCCGGCCTGACCATGCCGTTCGTCAGCCACGACGCCGGAGCATGGGGACCGAAGAAGTCGCCTGCGCGCAGCACGATCGCCCGCATGCCCTCACGGCAGGCGTCGTCGAGCATCTGCTCCATCTGCCTGCGCACCGCGCCTTTCTTGCTGATCGGGTTCTGGGGCGCGCCCTCATGCAGCACGGGAAAGGCATCCGGTCCGAAGTTGTAGATGTTGCCCGGCAGGATCAGGCGCGCACCGACTGTCCGGGCGGCGGCGATGCTGTTGCCCAGCATGTGCGGCACGGTCTTCGCCCAGTCGCGATAGCCGGGAGGATTGGCACCGTGAAAGATTGCATCCACGCCCTGCGCCGCCTTCAGGACATCCGCCGCCTCCATTGCATCGCCCTGCACCCAGCGAACCGCCGAAGAGGCCGGCCGGTCGTCCAGGTGTCTGCGGGTCAGCGCGGTGACCCGCCACCCCTGCCGAACGCAGGCCGCAGCCAACGCGGCGCCTGCACCACCTGTTGCACCAATGATCAGTATGTGTCGGGTCATGAGTTGGGTCTCCCTCTCGTTGCTTCAATCGGTGAGAGAAAGATGGCGCATGATTATCCATAAGATAATTGCCTAAATAGATATTCTATCCATACAATATTGTATGGAATTCACCTGGGACACATGCCGCAGCTTTCTCGCTGTCCTGCGCACCGGATCATTGTCGGCTGCCGCACGGCAGCTTGGCCTGACCCAGCCGACGATCGGGCGACATGTCGATCAGTTGGAGGAAGCCACAGGGACGGCCCTGTTCACCCGGGCACGGAACGGCCTGACGCCGACACAGACCGCACTGGCCCTGCGACCGCACGCCGAGGCCATGGAATCCGCCGCGGCCGCCATGATCCGGGCCAGCAGTGGCGTTGCCGGTGAGGCACGGGGCACGGTGCGCCTGACGGTCAGCCAGTTCGTCGGAACCGAAGTGCTGCCGCCGATGCTTGCCCGGTTCAGGGACAGGCAGCCGGAGATAGATATCGAACTGGTGCTGTCCGATTCGCCGCTGAACCTGTTGACGCGGGAGGCGGATATCGCGATCCGCATGGCGCGACCAGGCCAGATGGGCCTGGTGGCCCGGATGCTCGGAACGGTCGAGGTCGGCCTGTTCGCTCACCAGGACTACCTCGACAGGTTCGGCATGCCGACCGACTTCGAGGCACTGAAGCAGCACAATGTGATCGGATATGACACCACACCCTACCTGGAACGCGCCATGCGCCACATGGGCATGGAAGTGGAGCGTCAGGACTTCGCGATTCGTGTGGATGTCGAGTCGGTACAGGTCGCCCTGATACGTGCAGGATTTGGTATTGGCGGCTGTCAGGTTCCGCTGGCCACCCGCGACCCCGGTCTGGTACGGGTGCTGCCGGACATGCTGAACTTCCGGCTGGAGGTCTGGCGAGCGATGCACGGGGACATGCGTGACAGCCTGCCGGTGAGGTTGATGGCGGCTCATCTGGACCGGGAATTCGGGGCTTATCTGAGCGGTGCGACAGCCCCCGAAACAGGGGTCGGAAACAGGTCGTGAAGCGAGGGTTTCCGCGGGCTTCAGCCCCCCTTCGGATTATGCGACATATCGCCCCTGTGGTGCCGCGTGACTCGGGACTAAGGTCCGGCCCGGCTATAGTTTGCCGTGCTTTTTTGCTGGCTGTCGAACCGCTTGGGGTGGTGCGCAGCCAGTCGGGATACCGGAAGGGTCGGGGTCCCAATGCCAAATGGATTGAGGGAGCGAAACGCGTGAAACGTTTCTTTCTGACGATGGTGGGTCTGTTCGCGATGACGGGACAGGCCATGGCCGAGATGGGCAAGGCGGAGCCGTGGCAGCTCAACCTGCAGGAAGCCGCATCGCCGCTGATGCAGAGCGTGATCGATTTTCACGACATCCTGCTGGTGGTGATCACGCTGATCACGCTGTTCGTGCTGGCACTGCTGATCTGGGTGATGGTGCGCTTCAACGAGAAGCGCAATCCGGTGCCGTCGAAGACATCGCACAACACGCTGATCGAGGTCGTCTGGACCGTCGTGCCGGTGCTGATCCTGGTGATCATCGCCATTCCGTCGTTCCAGTTGCTCTATCAGTCCGACGACGTGACCGAGTCGGAAATGACGCTGAAGGTGACCGGGTACCAGTGGTACTGGGGCTATGAGTATCCCGACCAGGGCGGCATCAGCTTCGAGGCCTACATGAAGGCCGATGACGAACTGCAGCCCGGCGAGCCTCGCCTGCTGACGACCGACACGCCCGTCGTCATTCCGGTGAAGACCAACATCCAGGTCCTCGTGACCTCCGCCGACGTCGGCCATGCCTGGGCACTGCCTGCCAACGGGCACAAGACCGACGCATGGCCGGGCCGCATCAATCACCTGCCCCTCTATATCGAGGAGCCGGGGATGTACTACGGCCAGTGTTCCGAACTCTGCGGTCGCAACCACGGCTTCATGCCGATCATGGTCAAGGCCGTGACCAGGGAAGAATTCGACGCCTGGGTGCAGACCCAGCAGGCAAGCATGGGCATCACGGACGAGCCCGTTGATGTCGCCCGCGTCACCACAGACTGATCCGCCGCGAACGGAAACCTAGTTAGAGAAAGGGCCGAAAGATGAGCTACATCGGCAAATCCGTCGACAGCCACGGCAATCCGCGCGGTTGGAAGCGGTTCGTCTACTCCACCAACCACAAGGACATCGGCACGATGTACCTGATCTTCGCGATCATCGCGGGGATCATCGGTGGTGCCATGTCCATGGCCATGCGCATGGAACTGCAGGAGCCCGGCGACGGTATCCTTGGTGGGGACCACCACCTGTTCAACGTCCTGATCACGGCCCATGGCCTGATCATGATCTTCTTCATGGTCATGCCGGCACTGATCGGCGGTTTCGGCAACTGGTTCGTGCCGCTCATGATCGGGGCGCCGGACATGGCCTTCCCGCGCATGAACAACATTTCCTTCTGGCTGCTGCCGGTCGCTCTGGCGTTGCTGGTGATCTCCACCTTCGTTCCCGGACCTGCCGGTGGCGACGGTGTCGGCGCAGGCTGGGTGATATATCCACCATTGAGTTCGGGCCTCGGGCATCCGGGCATGGCGATGGACTTCGCCATCCTGGCGCTGCATGTCGCCGGTGCCTCCTCCATCCTGGGCGCGATCAACTTCATCACGACCATCTTCAACATGCGCGCGCCGGGCATGACCCTGCACCGGATGCCGCTGTTCGCATGGTCCGTGCTGATCACCGCGTTCCTGCTGCTGCTGTCCCTGCCGGTTCTGGCCGGTGCGATCACGATGCTGCTGACCGACCGCAACTTCGGCACCGGCTTCTTCGTGGCGGAAATGGGCGGTGACCCGATCCTGTTCCAGCATCTGTTCTGGTTCTTCGGCCATCCCGAGGTCTACATCCTGATCCTGCCCGGCTTCGGCATCATCAGCCATATCGTCTCGACCTTCTCGAAGAAGCCTGTCTTCGGCTATCTCGGCATGGCCTATGCCATGCTCGCCATCGGCGTGGTCGGGTTCGTCGTCTGGGCGCATCACATGTACACGGTCGGTCTGGACGTGGACACGCGGGCATACTTCACCGCTGCGACCATGGTCATCGCGGTCCCGACGGGTGTGAAGATCTTCAGCTGGATCGCCACCATGTGGGGCGGCTCCATCTCCTTCCGCACGCCCATGGTCTGGGCCATCGGCTTCATCTTCCTGTTCACCCTTGGCGGTGTGACGGGTGTGGTGCTGGCCAATGCCGGTATCGACAATGCGATGCATGACACCTACTACGTGGTCGCCCACTTCCACTATGTGCTGTCCATGGGTGCCGTGTTCGCGATCTTCGCGGCCTGGTATTACTGGTTCCCGAAGATGACCGGCTACATGTACTCGGAATTCTGGGGCAAGACCCACTTCTGGGTGACCTTCATCGGCGTGAACATCCTGTTCTTCCCGCAGCATTTCCTCGGTCTGGCCGGCATGCCGCGCCGTATCCCGGACTATGCGGATGCCTATTCGGGCTGGAACGAGGTTTCGTCCTACGGTGCCTATCTCGCCGGTGTCGGCGTGCTGGTGTTCCTGTTCGGTGTTGCGGAGGCCTTCATGGCCAAGCGCAAGGTCGGCAACAACCCGTGGGGTGAAGGCGCGACGACGCTGGAGTGGACGCTTCCCTCCCCGCCGCCGTTCCATCAGTACGAGGATCTGCCCGTGGTGCGTGAGCGCCAGCAGGGCTGATCGAACCCAACCATCCGACCAGGTATTGGCAGAACATGATGAGCGACATCACCTATTCATCCGATGAAGGCAGCCTCGCTGCCTCACGGCAGGCCAGTGCGGGCGACTATTTCGCCCTGCTGAAGCCGCGGGTGATGTCGCTCGTTCTCTTCACCGGCCTCATCGGTGTGATCGTGGCACCGGGTACAATTCACCCGGCCATGGCGGTCATCGCGTTGATCTGCATCGCGGTCGGCGCAGGTGCCTCCGGTGCCATGAACATGTGGTTCGATGCGGACATCGATGCGGTCATGGAGCGGACGCAGCAGCGCCCGATCCCGAAAGGCCGCATCACCCCGCAGGAGGCGCTGACGTTCGGCCTGTTCCTCTCCGCCGCTTCCGTCTTCACGATGGGGTTGCTGGTCAATCTGGCCGCCGCCGGGCTGCTTGCCTTCACGATCTTCTTCTACGTCGTTGTCTACACCATGTGGCTGAAGCGCCTGACGGTGCAGAACATCGTCATCGGTGGCGCCGCCGGCGCATTCCCGCCGGTGATCGGCTGGGCCGCCGTGACAGGTGGTCTCGAACTGCCTGCATGGACCATGTTCCTGCTGATCTTCCTCTGGACCCCGCCGCATTTCTGGGCTCTGGCCCTGTTCCGCAGTGGTGACTATGCGCGGGCCGATGTGCCCATGCTGCCGGTCGTCCATGGGGAGAAGTCGACGCGTCGGCAGATCGTCGGCTACAGCTTCCTGATGTTCGCCGCTTCTTTCGCACCGCTGTACTTCGGAATCGGAGGTGTCGCCTATCTGGCCGGTGCCGCGCTTCTGGGTGCGGTGTTCCTGTTCGTCGCCTTCATGCTGCTGCGGGAGCGGGAAGGAACCTATCGCTGGGCAGGCCGCCTGTTCGGGTTCTCCATCTTCTACCTGTTCGTGCTGTTCGCACTGCTGCCGTTCGGCCCTGCCCTGATGCAGGCGGGATGAGCACCATGGCCCTGACCCCTGAAGACGAAAAGCGCCGTCACGGTCGCAATCGCGCCATAGCCCTGGCTCTGGCCGCGTTCGTGATTCTCATCTTTGTCGGTTCGGTCGTGAAGATGACCAATGGCGTCATCCCGCAGATGGATGTGGAGATCGGCCGATGAGCGGTGAGATCAAGCGAAGCGACCGGCGCAATCGCAAGCTGGTGTTTGCCTGTGTCGGCATGGTCGGCCTGATGCTCGGCGCTTCCTATGCAGCGGTTCCCCTGTACGACCTGTTCTGCCGCGTGACCGGATATGGCGGCACCACGCAGCAGGCAGAGAGTGGTGCCGACCATCTGGGCAAGCGCATGGTGACCGTGCAGTTCGATGCCAATGTGGCCCGCGGCATGCCCTGGGACTTCAGGCCCGCACAGCGGGAGATGAAGCTGCGCACGGGCGAGACGGGTATCGCCTACTACCGTGCGACCAACAATACCGACCGCACCGTCGTCGGTACGGCGACATTCAACGTGACGCCGCTGAAGGTCGGGTACTATTTCAACAAGATCGACTGCTTCTGCTTCACCGAACAGGTGCTTGAGCCGGGGCAGACCGTCGACATGCCGGTCCAGTTCTTCGTGGACCCGGAAATGGAAGACGACAGCAACGCGGACGAGGTGAAACTGATCACCCTGTCCTACACATTCTTCGAGCGGCCGCCCGAGCAGGCCGAATCGTCAACGATCCAGGTGAGTGCCGTTCAGGAATGAATGGCGAGGGTTAGG
>BQJF01000016.1 GCA_021604565.1 Minwuia thermotolerans
CCACACTCATCCCGCGAAGCATCCGCGCTGACGTGGTCTCATGCCGCGTACCGAAATTCCCGACTCGATACGCGTGAGCTATTCCCTATCTTCTACCCATGATCTTTTCAATCGGCACGGGAGCGCAGGCATGAGCAGAACATACGAGAAGACCGAAGGAGCCATTCAGAGCCTGACACCGGAGCAATATGCAGTGACCCAGCAGGACCATACGGAGCCACCGTTCCGCAACCGGTTCTGGGACCACAAGGAAGCCGGAATATATGTGGATGTGGTCAGCGGGGAACCCCTGTTCGCCGCGTCCCAGAAGTTCGATTCAGCGTGCGGCTGGCCAAGTTTCTTCCGACCCCTGGAACCGGACAACATCGTGGAGAAACGTGATGTCAGTCACGGGATGATACGGATCGAGGTGCGGTCCCGGCACGGTGACTCGCATCTGGGACATGTCTTCCCCGATGGGCCGCCGCCGACAGGAATCCGATACTGCATCAATTCCGCCTCGATGCGCTTCATTCCGCTCGCCGACATGGAATCCGAGGGATACGGGGAGTACCTCGAGATCGCGGCCATGGATGGGCAGGTCGATTGACCCCCTGGCGGACAGGGAAACACCCGTCACGCGCGTATTGAAATCGGGTATATGCTAGGGAATGGTTAATTCTTGAGGAATTGTGACGCTCTTGGCATCGCGCTTGCTGTCATTGGGGGCAGACAAGATGACGTGGGCAGTTCCTCTCCCAATTTGCCAAATGAAACGCATTCGGCATCGACGGGGTTAAGAACTGCAACACGTGACACGGGCTGGAGTTCGGTCGATGCAGGCCATGCGGGTTCTGATCGTTGATGACAGTGACGCCAACAGGAAAGTCGCACGCGTCTTCCTGGAGCGGGAAGGACACGTCGTGGTGGAAGCCAATGGCGGGGCTGCCGGACTGCGCGAACTGGCCGACAACGACGTGGATATCATCCTGATGGATATCGCGATGCCGGAGATCGACGGGCTGGAGGCCACGCGGCGGATCCGGCGCATGGGCGGCACGATTGCCCGAATTCCCATCGTTGCCTGGACCGCGCACGATGTACCCGGCATGCGCCTGCAGTGCACTGCCGCCGGCATGGACGGCTATCTGACAAAGCCGATCCAGCGCACACCGCTGGTCGAGAACCTGACCGCCATCCTGCAGCGGTCGCGCGGCGAAAGGGATCAGGCCGCCGTCGGCTGCTGACCGCTTTCTGCTTCGCCTTTACTTGAAGCCCACCGCAAAACCGTCATCGACACTGACAACCGATCCGTTGACGAACCGCCCTGCCGGTCCGGCCAGCACCAGCAACATGCCATCGAGGTCCGAGGGCGTTCCGACGCGCGGTCGCGGGAAGCGGCTGAGGAATGCCTTGCCGGCCTCCGTCTGCCAGTAGTCCGCGTTCATCTCCGTCTCGATATAGCCGGGGCAGAGCGCGTTCGTGTTGATGTCGTACTTGCCCCATTCCAGCGCCATGGCCTTCGTCATCTGGTCCATGGCGATCTTCGACATGCAGTAGATGGAAAGCTGGCCGATCACCCGATGCGCAAGGGTGGAGGAAATATTGACGATACGGCCCGCCGCCTTTCGTGCCATCAGCCGCTTCGCAACGGACTGCGCGACGAAGAATGCACCCTTCAGGTTCGTGTCCAGGACCTGATCATATTCATCCTCGGAAATCCGGTGCAACGCGTTGGGCACTGTCACGCCGGAATTGTTGATCAGGATATCGACAGGTCCAAGCGCCTGCTCCACCTGGTCGATCGCCGGGTCGATGGAGGCTACATCGGTCACATCCAGCGAAACCGCGAAGGCGCTACCACCCGCTGCTTCTATCTCTGCCACCAGTTCCTCCAGCCGTTCGCGCCGCCGCGCGGCAATGCCCACCTTCGCTCCCTGCCCCGTCAGCAACCGCGCGAAGTGCGCGCCAAGTCCGGAGCTTGCGCCGGTCACGAAAGCCACCTGGCCAGTCAGTTCCTTGTCCATCGTCAAAACCTCTCCTCCAGGCCGCCATCATTTGAGTGGCCCTGCGCGCGGTGGTGACCTACTCTTGATCACATGCTGATTGATATTGTTTCAGATACCATCTGTCCGTGGTGCTTCATAGGCAAGCGCAAGCTGGAAGCTGCCATGCAGAACAGACCCGACGTCCAGCCGGAAATCGGCTGGCGGCCGTTCCAGCTCAATCCTGAGATGCCGCGGGCCGGGATGTCGCGTGAAGCCTACCTGGCCGCCAAATTCGGCGGTGCCGACAGGGCGGCACGGATCTACGAGACCATCCGGGCAGCGGGGGCCGAGCTGGGCATCCCGTTCCGTTTTGACCTGATCAAGCGCACGCCTTCGACACTGGATTCCCATCGCCTGATCCGCTGGGCAACGCAGGAGGGCCTGCAGGACCGCGTCGTCGAAGCCCTCTTCATTGCCTATTTCACCCAGGGCGCGGACATCGGTGATGCCGATGTGCTGACCCGGATCGCGGTGGAAAACGGCATGGATCCCAGGGTTGCCGGGGATCGCCTGCGCAATGACACCGACCTGGACCTGGTGCGTCAGGAAGATGCGATGGCCCGCTCCATGGGCATCAACGGCGTACCCTGCTTCATCATCGACCGGAAGTATGCGGTGTCCGGTGCGCAGGATGTGCCGGTGTTCCACAAGGTCTTCGACCTGGCCCTGAACGAGACCGTTCCCGCCCCGGAAATGACCGACGCGGACTGAGATCGTCGCCAGACTTCAGGCCGCAGCCTTCTCCGCAATGCGGGCAAGGCCGCGCACCAGTTGCCGGACACCCTTGACCCGAACCGGAACCTCGTCCCAGCCGCGCAGGAATACCATGGTGTGGTCCGGACGCAGCTTTGCCGTGCCCGACTGACCGGAGATGAAGCGGACCAGCCCGGCAGGATCGGGGAAAGAATTGTCGCGAAAGTGCACCGTCGCGCCCTTCGGCCCCGCATCCAGCTTGTCTATGTTCGCCACGCGGCACAGACCCTTGATCGCCACCACGTCGAACAGATTGTCCACCTCACCGGGAAGCGGTCCGAACCGGTCGATCATCTCCGCCGCAATCTCCTCGATACCCGTCTCGTCCGGCACATGGGCCAGACGACGATAGAGATCCAGCCGCGCCGAAAGGTCGTGGACGTAATATTCCGGGATCAGCACCGGTGCACCGAGATTGATCGACGGTGACCAGTTCCGATCATCGGCATCCGTGGCGCCCCGGGCCTCTGCCACCGCTTCCTCCAGCATGGCCTGATAGAGTTCGACACCGACTTCCTTGATCTGACCCGACTGTTCCTCACCCAGCAGATTGCCGGCACCACGAATGTCGAGGTCATGGCTGGCCAGGGTGAACCCGGCGCCTAGCTGATCAAGCGTCTGCAGCACGCGCAGTCGCTTGTCCGCGCTGTCCGTCAGGCGTTTCGATGCCGGTACGGTCAGATAGGCATAGGCCCTGACCTTGGAACGTCCGATGCGCCCGCGCAACTGATAGAGCTGCGCCAGGCCGAACATGTCGGAGCGATAGACGATCATCGTGTTGGCGGACGGGACATCGAGACCGGATTCCACGATGTTGGTGGAGATCAGCACGTCGAATGCACCCTCGTAGTAGGCGTGCATAACGTCTTCCAGTTCCCGCGCCGGCATCTGGCCGTGCGCGACCTCGAACTTCACCTCCGGCACATGGTTCTTCAGGAAGTCGGAGACTTCCTTCAGGTCGCTGAGGCGCGGCACGACAAAGAAGCTCTGGCCACCGCGATAATGCTCCCTCAGCAGCGCCTCCCGCGCCACGATCTCGTCGAACGGCAGCACGAAGGTGCGGACCGCCAGGCGGTCCACCGGCGGTGTCGCGATGATCGAGAGATCGCGAATGCCGGTCAGCGCCAGTTGCAGCGTGCGCGGTATCGGTGTCGCGGTCAGCGTCAGCACATGCACGTCGGCCTTCAGTTGCTTCAGCCGTTCCTTGTGCTTCACGCCGAAATGCTGCTCCTCATCGACAATCAGCAGGCCGAGGCGCTTGAAATCGATGCTCTTGCTCAGCAGGGCATGGGTGCCGACGACGATGTCGGTCGTGCCTGATTTCAGTCCGTCCTTCACCGCCGTGGCGGCCTTGCCGGTCACCAGGCGAGAAAGTTGCTCCACCCGCACCGGGAAACCTCGGAACCGGGCCGTGAAGGTTTCATAGTGCTGGCGGGCCAGCAGGGTGGTCGGCGCAACGATAGCGACCTGCATCCCGTCCATGGCGGCAACGAAGGCACTGCGCAGCGCGATCTCCGTCTTCCCGAATCCAACGTCGCCACAGACCAGCCGGTCCATCGGCCGACCGGAGGCCAGATCGCCCAGTACATCGTTGATCGTCTTCGCCTGATCATCCGTCTCCTGATAGGGGAAGCGGTCGCAGAATTCGTTGAAGGCACCCGCCGGGGCCTCCATCACCTGCCCCGTCGCCAGTTCGCGACCGGCGGCGATACGGATCAGGGCTTCCGCCATGTCCTTCAGGCGCTGTTTCAGCTTTGCCTTGCGGGCCTGCCAGTTCTTGCCGCCCAGGCGATCAAGCACGGTCTCGCCCTCGGAAGAACCGAAACGCGAAAGCAGTTCGATGTTCTCCACCGGCAGGTAGAGCTTATCACCGCCGTGGTAGACCAGCAGCAGGCAGTCATGCGGCGCGCCCATGACGTCAAGCGCCTGTAGCCCCTCGTAGCGGCCGATACCGTGGTCGACATGCACGACCAGGTCACCCAGTTGCAGCTCCGTCGCTGTGGCGATGAAATTGTCGGAGCGTCGGGCGGAACGCTTGCGCGACCGCACCAGACGATCACCCAGCACGTCCTGTTCGGAGATCAGGAACAGGTCCCCGCTCTCGAACCCCGTTTCCAGCGGCAGCACCGTCAGCCCGACAGTTCCGGCCGGCAGCTTCTCGGCCTCTGTCATGTCAGCGACATCGCTCAAGGCGGCGATACCGCCGTCACGCAACATGCCCGACAGGCGTTGCCGCGCCCCGTCCGAATAGCTCGCCATGACCGCGCGATGACCGTCGGCAGTCACCTGTTTCAGATGCGCAATCAGTGCTTCGTAGACATTCGTGCCCGGGGTTGCCCGCTCCGGCGCGAAGTCACGCCCCTGTCGCCCGCCCAGGTCGAAGGCCTCACCCGGATTATCCGTGATGGTGAAGGGCGTCAGGGCCGCGACGGGATGCCCGCCAAGCGCCTCCGCCCATTCATTGCGGGAAAGATAGAGCATGTCCGGTGCCAGCGGACGATAGACCGCCCCGGCAACGCCGGACGCGCCCGCGTTTGCCTTCAGCGCCTCCTGCCGTGTCTCGTAGTAGTCGTCGATCGCCTGGAACCGCGAGTCCGTTGCGTCATCACCCAGATGATCCAGCACGATGGGTGCATCACCCACATAGTCGAAGATGGTTTCCAGTCGCCGGTGAAAGATCGGCAGCCAGTGTTCCATGCCCGGATGGGCTCTCGATTCCGACACCGCCTCGTAGAGCGAGTCACCTTCGGCCCTGATCCCGAACAGTTCCCGGTAACGTGCGCGAAACAGGTTCACGGTCGGCGGTTCCAGAACCAGTTCACCAACCGGCGTCAGCTCGAAACGCCCGATCTTCTCCAGTGTGCGCTGGGTCATCGAATCGAACAGGCGGATGCTTTCCAGCTCCTGCCCGAACAGGTCCAGCCTGACGGGATAGGAATCATTGGGGGGGAAGATGTCGATCAGGCCACCACGAATGGCGTACTCGCCCGGTTCCATGACCGTGCCGGTGCGGGTGTAACCCTGCCCGACCAGAAAGGTCGTCAGTGCCGCCTCGTCGATCCTGTCGCCGATGGCCGCGACGAAGCGCCCGTCGGTCACCGTGGACCGGGCCGGAACACGCTGGGTCACCGCATTGACGGTGGTCAACAGCACACGGCCAGCCAGCCCGTCCTCCGCCAGCAGACCCAGGGTCCGCATCCGCGCGGCCACGACCTGCCGGTTGGGGGAGGAACGGTCATACGGCAGGCAGTCCCAGGCGGGCAGTGTCAGAACCTGCAGGCCGGGCGCAAAGAACTGCAGCATCTCCGCCGTCGCAGCCATGCGCTGGTCATCGCGTGCGATATGGACCACGCCCTGACGCGCAGCGGTGGCGAGGGCGACAAGCAGGCGTGCTTCCAGCCCCTCTGGCGCGTTCTGGACGGTGATCCTGCCAGGCGCCGACAGGATGTCGATCAGTGGTTTCAACTTGCTGACTGGTAGAACTTGAACTGCATCAGCATCCGGGTGACGTCGTTGTCATAGTCCGGCGGGACCGGTTTCCGCCCCATCACCCATGCCAGGATCTCCGGATCGCCTGCCTTCAGCATCTCCTCGTAGAGGTCCAGTTGCCGTTCACCGAAGGTCGGCAGATTGCGCTCCGCAAACCGCGTCAGCAGAATATCGGTCTCCTTCGTCCCAGTGTACTGGGAGCGATAGAGCAGCTTCTTGCGCCGCACGGCCAGTCTGTCTTCCTGCTCCGACATGGGGCGGCTCCTTCGATATCGGTTGGGTCGGAATGATATAGTACGAAACCGGTTGCCGGGAAAGTCACACGGCTTGCGTCAGAGGGTCCATGGCCGGATGATCCGGCGATGCGCCCCGAGGTCCTCTTTCCCCTGTTTGCACCGGTCAACACCCTGAAGGGTGTGGGGCCGCGCGTGGCCGCATTGCTGGAGAAACTGGAAGTCACGCGAATCCTGGATCTGCTCTGGCTGCTGCCGCACAGCCACATCGACCGCAGCCTGCGCCCGAATGTGGAGGATGCGGTTCCCGGCGAAACGGTGACCCTGACCCTGAACATCCTGGAGCATCAGCCGGGACGCACCGACAAGCAGCCCTATCGGATCTTCGCCGGTGACGAGACCGGCGTGATCGGCCTGACCTTCTTCCGGCCACGCCGCGACTGGCTGGAGCGGCAGTTCCCGCCCGGCGAGCGACGGATCGTCAGCGGCAAGCTGGAACGCTATGGCGACCAGTTGCAGATGGTGCATCCGGAGCATGTGGCCAACCCGGACAAGGGGGAGGATGTGCCGCTGCGCGAACCGGTCTACCCGCTCACCGCCGGACTGGCGCCGAAGTCCCTGCGCAACGCGGTGGTGCAGGCGGTGCAGCGGGCACCGGAAATCAGCGAATGGCAGGATGCGGCGTTCCGGGCGAAGAATCGCTTTCCCGACTGGCAATCGGCGCTGCACACCGTTCATTCAGACGGAAGCGCGGCGGTTGAGGATCCAGCCCTGGACAATGATCCGGACCTTCTGGCCCGGCGCAGGCTCGCCTACGATGAACTGCTGGCGAACCAGCTTGCACTGGCGCTGGTACGCCAACGGATGCGAAGGCAGGGCGGACGCGGTCTGGATGTGCGCCCGGACGGCCGGATGAAGCAGTTGCGCAACGCCCTTCCCTGGCCGCTGACCGGCGCGCAGGATCGTGTCATCGCGGAGATCATGGCGGACCTGCAGGCCCCGACCCGCATGCTGCGCCTGCTGCAAGGCGATGTCGGCAGTGGCAAGACCGCCGTGGCCCTGCTGGTCGCCGCAGCGGTGGTGGAGGCCGGGTCACAGGTCGCGCTGATGGTTCCCACCGAAGTGCTCGCGCGCCAGCATGCCCGGACACTGACGGAGATGGGCGCGGCGATCGGCCTGCGGGTGGAGGCACTGACCGGTCGGGACAAGGGCAAGGCGCGAACAGCGATCCTGCAGCGCCTGGATGCCGGAGAGATCGATCTGGTGGTCGGGACCCATGCCCTGTTCCAGGATGCAATCCGGTTTCGTGACCTGGGCCTTGCAATCATCGACGAACAGCACCGTTTCGGCGTTCATCAGCGGATGCTGCTTTCCGCCAAGGCGCGCAAGACCAGCGATGTGCTGGTCATGACCGCGACACCGATTCCCCGAACTCTGGCGATGACGGCCTATGGCGACATGGATGTCTCCCGTCTGGACGAGCGCCCGCCGGGCCGGAAACCGGTGGATACGCGCGTCCTGCCGACCGACCGCGCGGATGCGGTGGTGGAGCGGTTGCGCGGGCTGATGGGCCGGGGGGAGCGTGCCTACTGGATCTGCCCGCTGGTCGATGACGAGAGCGAGAGCGAGGCCGCCGCGGCGGAAGCCCGCTTCAGGGAACTGCAGCAACAGTTCGGCGACCGGGTCGGACTGGTCCACGGTCGCCTGAAACCGGAGGAAAAGGACGCTGCACTGGTGGCCTTCGCGGAGGGGAAGACAAGCCTGCTTGTCGCGACGACGGTCGTCGAGGTCGGTGTGGATGTGCCGGAGGCGACCGTGATCGTGATCGAGGATGCGGAACGTTTCGGCCTGGCCCAGTTGCACCAGTTACGCGGACGGGTCGGTCGCGGTGACAGGCCGGGGCACTGCCTGCTGCTCTACCGTCCCCCGCTTGGTGAAACCGCAAGAAAGCGGCTGGAGGTCCTGCGGAACACGGACGACGGATTCCTGATCGCCGAGGAAGATTTCCGGCTGCGGGGTGGTGGTGACCTGCTGGGCACGCGGCAGAGCGGGCTGCCGCCAATGAGGCTTGCGCGGGTGGAGCGGGATCAGGATCTGCTGGCCGCCGCCCACGATGATGCCCGACTGATCGTCAACAGCGATCCCGAACTGCAGGGCAAGCGCGGCCCTGACCTGCGGACACTGCTGTATCTGTTCGAACGCGATGCCGCGATCCGGTATCTGAAATCAGGCTGAGCGCCGCACGTCCGGATCACCGTCGCCGGACGTCGCGTCATTGGTCGGCAGCGGTCGGGTCTTCAGGTCCGGCGGCACCACGACACCGACCGAAACGACATACTTCATGGCCTGTTCAACCGTCATGTCCAGCACGCGCACATCCTCCCGCGGGATGAACAGGATGAAACCGGAAGACGGGTTGGGTGTGGTCGGCACGTAGACACTGACCAGATCAAGTTCCGTCCGGCGCAGGACCTCGCCCTTGGTATCGCCGGCAACGAAGCCGATGGTGTAGAGCCCGCGGCGTGGATATTCGACCAGAGCGGCGTGCTGAAATGCCTTGCTGGAATCGGTCAGGACCGTTTCGAAAAGCTGTTTCAGGACATTGTATATGCCGCGCACGATCGGCATCCGGTCAACCAGCCGCTCACCCAGCTTCACGATCGAGCGACCGAGCAGGTTGGCCGTCAGGAAGCCGATGACCGTCAGCCCCACCAGAGCCACGATGAGTCCGAGTCCCGGAATCTCGAACGGCAGATCGAACGGCAGTTTCAGCCGCTCGGCAATATGTGGCGGCAGATCAGGAACCAGCGGAAGGAACTGTTCGTCGAACCATTCGATGATCGACCAGGTGACGTAGATCGTGATCGAGATCGGCGCGGCGACGATCACGCCAGTGAAAAAGTACGTGCGCATCCGCGCCATGAATGGCGATCGCATGGGCTTCGGGGTCGGGTTCATCTGGTATTGTACTCCATGGCCCTGACATAGCACGCCGTCAGCGACGATCCGAGCGCTTAAGAATGTCACCTGCCCTGCAGATTTCAAGGGATTGCTGCACCGCAATCTCGCAATGCGACATGTGCGTTGGGTCACTGGTGTTGTCGAAACACCAATGCGTGACCGATGTCTGGCACCCCTGCGCATTGGCGAATGCCATCGAACAGTCGTATCCTGCCTTTGCCCGGCAAGATCCTTCGTTCCAGTCACGGGAGCCACCTGTCATGCTTGTTCTGCCCGAACGCAAACGCGCCGGCACTGTCGGTCGTGCCGCCTTTGGTGGCATCGCGACCGCGAATCCGCCTCACGTCCTGAAGCAGTCCGAAGTCGCGCGCCGCGCCGGTGAACTCTTCGGTGGCAATCTGCCGGTCTTCGAGAGGCTGAAGCCCGTCTACGAGAATGCCGAGATCGAGACGCGCTATTCCAGCGTGCCCATCGAATGGTACCAGGAAGTCCATGGCTTCGGTTCCCGCAATCGCCAGTATATCGAGACGTCAGTGGATCTTCTGGCGGATGTGGCACTGCGCGCCGTGGATCAGGCCGGTCTGGGACTGGACGAGATCGACGGGATCATCACCGTCTCGACCTCCGGCATCGCAACGCCGAGCCTGGATGCACTGGTCATGGAACGGCTGAAGCTGCGGCGGGATCTGGAGCGGCTGCCGATCTTCGGGCTTGGCTGCGCCGGTGGTGTGGTCGGCCTGGCCCGCGCCGCGCAGATGGCGCGCAGCCGTCCGGGCGCCAACTACCTCTACCTTGTTGTCGAGCTTTGCGGCCTGACCTTTCGCAGCCGCGACTATTCGAAGAGCAATGTGGTCGCGACAGCACTGTTCGGCGATGGCGCCGCGGGCGCGGTCGTCGGCTCCGACATCGAGGGTGCCGAGATCCTGGCCAGTCATGAGCACACCTGGGAGGACTCCCTCGACATCATGGGCTGGGATGTCACCGACGACGGCCTTTCTGTCATCTTCTCTCGCGACATCCCGACCCATGTGCGCAGCAAGATGAACGAGGCACTGCACGGCTTCCTGGAGCGTGAAACGCTTGCCCTGACCGATATCGACCACTTTCTCTGCCATCCGGGTGGCGCCAAGGTGCTGGATGCGCTGGAAGACATCTTCGGCCTGTCCAGTGGCGGCCTGAAACACTCACGCGAGACCCTGCGCAACTTCGGCAACATGTCCGCCGCAACGGTCATGTTCGTCATTGCGGCGGCTCAGCGCGACGGTCTGAAGGGGCGTGCCCTGCTCTCCACACTCGGCCCGGGGTTCACCGCCGGCTTCATGACCGTCGACCTCTGATGAACCTGTTCCATCTGGTTCTCGCCTTCCTGGTGGTGCAGCGGCTGGCCGAGCTTGTGCTGGCAAGGCGCAACACGGCCCGCCTGCTGGCGGCCGGCGCGCAGGAGCATGGCCGCGGCCACTATCCGCTGTTCGTTGTCCTGCATGGCGGCTGGCTGGTGGCACTGGCCGTGTTCACCCCCGCAGATGCGACGATCAGTGCGCCGCTGTTCATCACGTTCGTGGCGTTGCAGCTTGGTCGGGTATGGGTCATCGCCAGCCTGGGCCGATACTGGACGACACGGATCATCACGGTTCCCGACGCGCCACTGGTGAAGCGGGGCCCGTTCCGGTTTTTCCGTCATCCCAACTACATGGTGGTGATAGGGGAAATCGCGGTTGTCCCGCTGATGATCGGTCTGTGGGAAGTCGCGGTCGTCTTCAGTATCCTGAACCTGGCTTTGCTTGCCTGGCGCATACGGGCGGAAGAGGTTGCACTGTCTCCACGGCGTTCTGGCTAAGACTCAACGTATCGTGTTAAATTTATGTTCATGAACAAACGTTCAGATGCCGCGAAATGCTGCCGTAACGTTTGATTGAATGAAAGGCGCTGGAGCAATGCCGCCGCGTCGGGGGAAATGAACGCCAATACGCCACCACGGCGACCTGATGGCAACGGCCAGCAGGCTTTCACGCCTGAACGCCGTTTGGCGGATTTCCTCGAAATCGCGAACGACTGGTTCTGGGAAACCGACGCTGCACATCGGTTCATCTTCCTTTCCAGGCGTTTTCAGGAGCTTACCGGCGTCAATGTCGACCTTTTCCTGGGCAACACGCGTGCGGAAATGGCCAGTGATCCGGAAGCGCCGGAATTCAAGGCTCACCTGTCCGACCTGGCGGCGCACCGCCCCTTCACGGACTACGTCTACGGCGGCGAGACCCCACGCGGATTTCGCTGGTTCCAGATCAGCGGCAGACCGGTGTTTGGCGACAACGGGACCTTTCTGGGGTATCGCGGCACGGGCAGTGACATAACCCAGAGCGTTCTTGATCGCGGTCGGGCGCGTGATGCAGAAGGCCGTCTTGAGGCCGCGCTTGAATCGATCAGTGAGGGCTTTGTCCTCTATGACAGCAACGACTGCATCCGTCTCTACAACAAGGTGTTTCAGCAGGCCTTTGACCCGAAAGAGGAAAGGCTGCGGATCGGCCTTTCCTTCACGGACTGGATCGGCTGGCTTCTCGAAAGCGGCAAGATCGACACCACCGTATCCGGCGCCACATACAACATGGACGAACGCCACAAGGGGCACCGCAGGGGCCGATATGAAGGCGAAGTGGCCTTTCAGGACGGTCGCTGGTACCGGATTTCGGAGAACGAGGTCAGTGGCGCGGGCATTGTCGGTGTCTATACGGAGATTACAGCGCGCAAGCACCGCGAACTCGAACGGCAACGTCAATCGAAGATGCTCGCCTCCGTCTTCGAGAAGCTGCACATCGGTGTCTGTGTAGGTGACGCTGATTTCGTCGTCACAAATGTCAACCATCGCTTTGTCGAACTGATGGGCCTGCCGACCGACTTTTTCGCGGTTCGCCGGACCATCGCAGACATACTCGACCATTATCGTGCCGACGATGCCTATGGTTCAGGCATTCAGGAGATGGAGCGTCGCTACCAGATGTCGCGAAACGGCATCGCGTTCCGCTATCAGCGCAGTCGGCCCGACGGCATTCACCTGGAAATCAGCAGCGACCCCCTGCCCGATGGCGGCCTGCTGTTCTCGGTCAACGACATGACCCCCTGGCAGCGCATGAACGAGACGCTGCGGGAGCGGGAAGAACGTTACCGCCACCTGGTGGAACGCAGCCCCGACGCGATCCTGGTGCATCACAGGGGTCAGATCCGCTACGCCAATGCCTCAGCGATCGGCATGTTCCGCGCCCGCAACCGGGAACACCTGCTGTTCCAGGAAATCAGTGACATGGTTGCGCCGCGCGACCTCGTGAAACTGAGGGAGCGGTCGCAGCAGATGCTCGCCGAAGGGGTTGGTTCTGCCCGCAGCGGCCTGATCCTGAAGTGTCGCCGTCTGGACGGGCAATGGTTCGAGATCGAGATCGAAAGCTCGATCGTCCCCTTCGAGGGCCAGCCCATGGCGCAGGTGGTGATCCGGGACGTGACCGAACGCCGCCAGGCCGAGCGGGCCCTGCACCTGGCCAAGGAACAGGCGGAGATGGCCAACCGCGCGAAGTCGGAGTTCCTGGCCAACATGAGTCACGAATTGCGCACGCCGCTGAACGCTATCATCGGCTTCTCGGAAATCATGCGCGACGAGATGTACGGGGCCATCGGCAATCAGCAGTACGCCGAATATGTCGGCGATATCCATCACAGCGGCACGCACCTGCTCTCCGTCATCAACGACATCCTGGATCTGTCGAAGGCAGAATCGGGGCACCTGGAACTGCGCGAACAGGAAGTCGACCTGCCGTTGCTGCTCGATTCAGCCTTGCGAATCGCGCGCACGCGCGACGGCACCGATGGCCTGACGATCATCAATCACGCCACAGATCACGATGTCCCCGAGATCATGGCCGACAGCCGTCTGATCAAGCAGATCTTCATCAACCTCCTGTCCAATGCCATCAAGTTCACGCAGCCCGGCGGACAGATCACCATTGACATCAGGCCTGTCAGCGATGGCCTGGAAATCACTGTCACCGACACCGGCATCGGGGTCGCCAGCGACCAGCAGGAGCGGGTGTTCGAGCCATTTGTCCAGGGCGAGACCGGCCTGTCGCGCCGGTTCGAAGGAACCGGCCTCGGCCTGTCGCTCTCGCGCTCCCTGGCTCAACTGCATGGTGGAACACTACGTCTGGAGAGCGAGCCGAACGTCGGGACGAACGCGGTTCTCTGGTTGCCCGAATCGCGCATATGCAAGCGCTAGCTCATTCCATCGGATGACGGGAACCGGCGGGTCCCGCGATCAAGGAGCGGGCGATCTAATTGCCCGAAACGAAAGCTGAAAAGCACACTTGGCTATTTGGAATACCCACTGGTATAGTCCCGTACCAAGAATAACAAAAAGCTATTTACACGGGGAGGCCTTGAGTGGCGATGCCAGCAGCATCGACAGCCGGGGAGGTGACGCTCAGCGTCAACGGCGTGTCGAAATACTTTGGTGGTGTGCGGGCGGTGGACAATGTCTCCGTCGACATACCGAAGGGCAGTATCTTTTCCATCATCGGACCCAATGGTGCGGGGAAGACATCTCTGGTCAACATGATCAGCGGTTTCTACACCCCGGATTCTGGTTCGGTTGTCTTCAATGGGGAAGACATCACCGGACTGCGGCCGAATGAACGGGCACAGCGCGGAATCGCAAGGACGTTCCAGAACATCGCACTGTTCGCGGGCATGAACGTGCTCGAGAACCTGATGCTGGGCCGTCACATCCACATGAACTCCAACCTGCTGAAGGCGTGTCTCTACTGGGGCCCGAACCAGCGCGAGGAGGTTCGCCATCGTGCCCGCTGCGAGGAGATCATCGATTTCCTGAAGCTGAATGACCTGCGCAAACAGTCGACGGGCGCACTGGCCTACGGCTTCCAGAAGCGAGTCGAACTCGGACGGGCACTGGCGCTGGAGCCGACCCTGTTGCTGCTTGACGAGCCGATGGCCGGCATGAACTCCGAGGAAAAGGAGGACATGGCCCGCTACGTCCTCGACGTGAACGAGGAACTGGGCACCACCATCATCCTGATCGAGCATGACATGGGGGTCGTGATGGACATCTCGACCCATATCGCCGTGCTCGACCAGGGCACCAAGATCTCGGAAGGCACACCGGCGCAGGTTCAGGCCGATCCCGCCGTGATCCAGGCCTATCTCGGCACATCGAACTGAAGGGGGGACTTGGAATGACCAATGCAGATACCCTCGGCGCGCTGCTGCTGGAGAATGAACGCACACGTCCGACCAAACCCGCGATCCGCGAGAAGGACCTCGGCATCTGGCGGACCTACAGTTGGGCCGAGTACACACAGAACGTTCGCGATTTCGCCATGGGACTGGCGAAACGCGGCTTTGGTGCCGGTGACAAGCTCTGCGTTGCGGGCAATAACCGGCCCCGTCTTTACTGGGCGGAAATGGCAGCAGTCAGTCTTGGCGGCACGGCGGTTCCGGTCTACCAGGACGCCATCGCCACCGAGTTGCAGTTCGTGCTCAACAATGCCGAAGTGAAGGTGATCGTGGCCGAGGATCAGGAGCAGGTGGACAAGATGCTCTCGCTCCGCGATGGCCTCGTCGGTCTGGAACTCCTCGTCTATGATGACGATCGCGGCATGTCGGAGCTGGAAGACGATCCGGGCGTCATGAGTTTCGAGGCCTTGCAGGCCGAAGGCGTCGAGTATGGGCGGCAGAATCCTTCGGCCTTCAGCGATGCCGTGGCTGCGGTGAAGGCCGCGGACATTGCCTTCATGGTCTACACGTCAGGTACGACGGGCAATCCCAAGGGCGTCATGCTTTCGCACGCCAACATGGTGGAAACCGCCCGGACCTTTCTTGCCAACGAGGAAGTGCGGGAGAGCGACGACCTGTTCTCCTACCTGCCACTGGCCTGGGTCGGTGAGGCCATGTACAGCACGACGGTCAGCCTGATGTCCGGTTGTTCCTGCAACTGCCCGGAGAGCCCGGAGGCATTCCGGCGTGACGGACGTGAACTCGGTGCAACCGGATTCGTCGCAGCCCCCCGCAGTCTCGAAATGGTCCTGTCCGAAATCCAGGTGAAGGCCAATGACTCCTCAGGCCTGAAACGCTGGGTATTCAACACCTTCCGCGATGTCGCCGTGGAGATCGAGAACCGGAAGGCGGAGGGTCAGTCCGTTTCCCTGGGCATGAAGCTGAAGCGCGCTATCGGCGAGATCCTGGTCTACGGTCCGGTCCGCGACCAGTATGCCTTCCGCCGCGCCCGCTGGGTTTATGTGGGTGGTGCCCCGCTGGGACCGGACACGTTCCGATTCTTCCGGGCCATGGGCATCAATCTGAAGCAGGTCTACGGTTCGACGGAAGTCTCCGGACTGGTGACATTGCAGAGTGACGAGCTGGCGTCGCCGGATCACGTGGGCAAGCCATGCGAAGGCATCAATGTGAAGATCGCGGAGAATGGCGAAGTCCTGATCAAGAGTGCCGGTGTCTTCCAGGGCTATTACAAGAACGAGGAAGCCAGCCGGGAAGCCATAACGGAAGATGGCTGGTTCCGTACCGGCGATGCCGGGATTCTGGAAAGCACAGGCGAGCTGACGATCATCGACCGTGCCAAGGATGTCGGAAAGCTGGTCGACGGCTCTCCGTTTGCGCCGCAGTTCGTCGAGAACAAGCTCAAGTTCAGCCCCTACATTTCCGAAGCCGTCTCCTTCGGTCACGAAAAGCCATACGTCTGCGCCATGATCGCCATCGACATGAACACGGTGGGGAACTGGGCGGAGAAACTGGGTCTTGCCTACACCAACTACATGGACCTGACGCACAAGCAGGAAGTCCGGGATCTGATTGGCGAGGAGATCAAGCGCATCAATCCTTCGCTTCCGGAAGTGAGCAGAATCAAGCGCTTCCTGCTGCTTGCCAAGGATCTGGATGCAGACGATGCGGAAGTGACACGTACCCGCAAGCTGCGCCGTGGCTTCATCGCCGAGAAGTACGCTCCGGTCATTGACGCCTTCTACAACGGTGGCACCGAGGTCGAACTGGCCACGGAAGTAACATTCGAGGACGGACGCAAGTCGATGCTCGATACGCGCCTGACCATTCTGGAAGCGGCCTGAGGGGGAATTCGAGATGGATATGTTCGCCGTCTGGTACTTCGTGGAAACGACGATAAACGGGGCCCTGATCGGGCTCATGTACGCCCTGATCGCGCTTGGTTTCGTGCTGATCTACAAATCGACCGACGCCATCAATTTCGCCCAGGGACAGTTTGTCATGATCTCGGGCGTCATGGTCGCGGCACTCGCCGCTGATTATGGTGTACCCATCGTCGTCGGTGCGATCGTCGCCCTTGTATTCATGATCCTGTTCAACGTGATGCTGGAGCGGATCGTGCTGCGCCCCATGATCGGGCGGCCGGTGGTCGCGATCATCATGGCGACCATTGGTCTGGCAGCGTTCCTGGAGGGGCTGTTCCCGATGATCTTCGGGGCCACGACCCGCGCGCTGGACCTGGGAATTCCCAATGATCCGATCATCATCGGACAGATCTATCTGACTCCGATCAACGTGGTCGGTGGCGCCGTGGCACTGACCTTCTTCGGCGCGTTCTCCATCTTCTTCATGAAGTCACGCAAGGGTGTTGCGCTGCGCGCGGTGGCCGACAACCATCAGGTTTCCATGGCCATGGGCATCAATGTCGAGCGTTACTTCGTGCTGGCCTGGTCCATGGCCGGCGTCGTTGCCGTGCTCGGCGGTCTGCTCTGGGGCAGTGCCATCGGCGTCGATAATACACTGGCAGTGGTCGGACTGAAGGTGTTCCCGGTCGTGATCCTAGGTGGCCTGGAAAGCATCATCGGCGCCATCGTCGGCGGCATCATCGTCGGCGTGATCGAAGCCTGGGGCGGTACCTACATCGACCCTGCCATGACCCAGCCCTGGTTCCGCGAGTTCTTCCCCTTCGAAGGTGGCGGCACCAAGGACTTCCTTCCCTACCTGTTGATGATCGTGGTGCTGTTCTTCAAGCCCTACGGTCTCTTCGGCAAAGTCCATATTGAAAGGGTCTGAAGCCGTGTTTCATCGTGAAAGTGGATACTACAAGACCAGCTACGCCAGCGACTCGGCGCTTTACCCGCTGCCGATCGCCCGCTTTGCCGTTGCCGGTTTCGCCATCCTGTTCTTCGTCGTCGCACCCCTGCTGGTCAGCAGCTACTACCTGACGATCCTGAACCTGGTCGGGATCGCGATTGTCGGTGCCATCGGCCTGAACATCCTGCTCGGCCTTACCGGGCAGATCTCGATCGGTCACGCCGCGTTCATGTCGGTCGGTGCCTATACGGCGGCAAACCTGGCGACCCGTTTCGATCTTCCGTTCTGGATCACTCTGCCGGCCGGCGGCCTGATGGCCGCGTCCATCGGCATCATCGTCGGCTTCCCGTCTGTCCGCATCAAGGGCCTGTACCTCGCCATCTCCACGCTGGCGGCGCAGTTCATCATTGACTGGATCATCGTTCATACTCCGGCAATATCGGGCGGGTTCCAGGCCTCGATCCAGGTGCCGCGCCCCACTGTATTCGGTGCCGTGCTGGACACGCAGCGCGAGCTTTACATGTTCATCCTGGTGGTGGTCGTGATCGCGATCGTGGTGGCCCTGAACATTGCCCGCAGCCGAATTGGCCGAGCCTTCATCGCCATTCGGGACCAGGATATCGCGGCTGAGATTCTCGGTATCGACGTGCGTCGCTACAAGCTGATGGCTTTCGCCATATCGTCGTTCTATGCCGGCGTCGCCGGGGTGCTCTACACCTACTACTCGGGGGTCGCGAACAATGAATTCTTCCCCCTCGTGGTCTCGATCGACTACCTGGCAATGGTCATTATCGGCGGCATGGGATCGGTGCTCGGCGCCATCTTCGGGGCCACTTTCGTGACCCTGCTTCCGATCGCCATCGATCTGGTCATGACCTCGGTCGGTCCTTACCTGATCGAGGACGCCGGTGCCCTTTCGGGCATCAAGTCCCACATGCGGCTGGTCGTGTTCGGCGGCCTGATCATGTTCTTCCTGGTTGTTGAACCGGAAGGCCTGAACAGGTTGTGGCTGAATATCCGGAGTTATTTCCGGGTCTGGCCGTTTTCGTACTAGACTGTCGCCAATCCCCCGCAAGAACGACGGGGTATGACCCAAAGGGAGGAACCAAGAATGAAACGCATACTGGCATCCATTGCCGTGGCTGGTGGTCTTGCCGCCATGACCGCGGCCCACGCCGGGGAGATCGTCATCGGCCAGATGACTGACCGAACCGGCCCGACAGCCAACGTGGGCAATCCCGTCGGCGACGGCGCACAGGACTACATCGACCTGATCAATTCCCAGGGCGGTATCAACGGTCACACGATCCGTCTGGTCGAAGTCGACAATCAGTACAAGGTCCCGCCGGCGGTTGAAGGCTATCAGCGCTTCAAGTCGGAAGGTGCGGTTCTGGTGGGCCTTTTCGGTACACCGATCACGCAGGCACTGACCGCCGACCTGGCCAAGGACAAGATCCCGGGGACGACCCCCGGCTTCGGTACCGCTCTGGCGGCTGATGGCGAGGCCTTCCCCTACCTGTTCCCGGCTGCAGCCAGTTACTGGTCGCAGGCAGGCGCTGCGGTGGAATATGCCAAGCAGCAGATGGGTGGCCTGAAAGGCAAGAAGATCGCCTACCTCTTCTATGACAACCCCGCAGGACGTGAGGGCCTGCCGGTGCTGCGCAAGCTCGCCGAACTGGAAGGCTACACCCTGAACGAATTCCCGGTCCCCGCACCGGGTATCGAGATGGACAACCAGGCCCGTGACATCGCCCGCCGTTTCCGTGCGGACTTCGTGATCAGCCACCTGTTCGGTCGCGCGCCTTCGGTGCAGATCAACGCGCTGAAGCGTGCCGGGTTCTCTCTCGACAAGGTCGTTTCCTTCGTCTGGGGCGCCTCTGAAGCCGATGTTGCCGCCGCTGGCGGCTTCGAAGCTGCCGAGGGCTATGCAGGCCTGCAGTTCGCCGGTGTCGGTGACGACTTCCAGGTCCGCCGCGACATCAAGGCGATGCTCAAGGCCCAGGGCAAGGAGGTGCGGGAGAGCATGGCTTCAACCGTGTTCTACAACCGTGGCCTGCTGATCAGCGCCCTGCATGTCGAGGCGCTTCGCCACGCCGTGGCGGCAAATGGCGGCAAGGCAGACGTGACCGGTACGCAGGTCCGTGACGGCTTCCACGCCATCAAGGACTTCTCGCTCGGCGGTCTGCTTCCCCCGCTGAACCTGGGAGGCGGTGACCATGAAGGTGGCGGCTGGGTCCGCGTCTTCAAGGTGACGAAGACCGGTTTCGAGCCCGCTACCGAATGGTTCAAGGGCTATCGCGATGTCGTCTTCGAACTCATCAAGGAAGAATCGGCCAAGATGAAGAACTGATCCTGGCCTGATCTATTGCCGGGCTGTCCCTGCGGCAGCCCGGCGCTTGATACCTTTTCCAAAGAGGCGAAAATGCTCGCGATCAATAATATTGAAGTGATCTACAACAACGTTGTCCTGGTGCTGAAAGGCATCTCGATTGACGTCAAGCCGCAGTCGATCACGACGATCCTGGGGGCGAACGGTGCAGGCAAGACGACGACACTGAAGTCCATTTCCGGACTTCTGAAGCCGGAGCGCGGTCAGGTCACACGCGGTTCCATCGAATTCAACGGCGAACGCATCGACAAGCTGGCGCCGCACGAAACCGTCAAGAAGGGTGTTGTGCAGGTCTTTGAAGGCCGCCGCGTCTTCACCCATCTGAGCATTGAGGACAATCTGCTCGCCGGGGCGCATATCGTCTCCGACATGAAGACCGTCCGCGACATGATCGATCAGGTCTACACTTTCTTCCCGCGCCTGAAGGAACGCCGCACCGGTCAGGCCGGTTACCTGTCAGGTGGCGAACAGCAGATGCTTGCCATTGGCCGTGCCCTGATGTCGAACCCGAAGATGATCATGCTCGACGAACCGTCGCTGGGCCTGGCCCCGATGATCATCGAGGAGATCTTCGACATCATCCAGAGGATGCGGAAGGAAGCCGGGGTCACCATCCTGCTGGTGGAACAGAACGCCAATCTGGCCCTGTCCATCGCCGATCAAGGCTACGTCATGGAGAACGGCTCCATCGTGATGGAGGGTCCGGCCAAGGAACTGCTGGCCAACTCCGACATCCAGGAGTTCTATCTCGGCATCGGCGAAGGCGGCAGCAAGAAGTCGTTCCGCGATGTGAAGCACTATCGCCGCCGCAAGCGCTGGCTCGGCTGACCTGCCCGTCTCAGACGGGAAACTGCAATTCCACGGTCACGGCTTCCGGTCCTCGTACGAAGACCTGACGGATCGGTCGTCCCGGCACGTCGTTTTCCCGATACTCCAGGCCTGCGGCCCTGATGGCTGAGACCTGTGTCGCGTGATCGCCGCCGCGAAAGGCGAAATGATCCACCGGTCCCGGCACGTTCTCCCCACCGTCATCCGGCACACCGACAAGATGCACGATGGCCTCCCCCGGTTCCGAGCCGTAGAGCCAGTAGCCGGGAAAACCGAAGTCAGGCCGCGCACCCGACTGCAGGCCAACGACCGTCTCGAAGAACCGGCGCATGCCCTCCAGGTCGCGGCAGCGGACATTCACGTGATCCAGTCGCATCAGAGCACCTCGGTTTCGACTTCCCTGCCCATCTCGGCCACGGTCAGTTTTCCGTCCCGACGCTCGATACGCGTGATGGAACAATTGTCGGGACGGAAGATCGTGACCCGGTCATCGCCCGTCAGCAGCCCGACGATCGTGTTGATGGCGACGAAATGGCTGCTGATCACCGTGTCCGTCTCGATCTCCTCCACCGCCTTCAACAGGGCTGCGCGCCAGTCGGCAAGATGCAGGGCATCCGGGTCGGACCAGCGACCGGCCATGATCCCGGTCAGCCACTGCCGCCGTGCACCAAGATCCTCGGTCGGGGACGGCACTTCGGTCACGCGGGGCTCGATGCGTGCCGGTGTTCCCCAGACGGCCTCCAGCGCGGATATGGTTTCCCGCGTGCGGCGCATCGGGCTGGTCACCATCGGCAGGGGGCCGAGCGGCCCCAGTGTGTCGGCCATTGCCAGAGCCTGACGGATGCCGGCCTTGTCCAGCGGCGGATCATGATCCTCGTCGAATGCCGCCGCCGCCTTGCCATGTCGCACCAGATAGATATTCGTCATCGTCCCCTGCCCCTCCCCGGGCGTCGTTCATCAATCCGTCATTCAGTCGCCCGCGGGCGCAGGCTCCGTTGCCCCGGATTTGCCATCCGTGACCGCAACCTTGTCCGTATCACGATAATCCGATTCCATCCTGCGCAGGCGGCGCTCTATGTGGCCCGCAGGTTTCGTGAAACGGGCCAGCAGCAGGTAGAAGACAGGCACCACGAACAGCGACAGGATGGTGGAGAAACCGATACCACCGATGATCACGATGCCCAGAACTTCCCGCGTTTCGGCCCCTGCCCCGGTCGCCATGGCCAGCGGCAAGGCACCAAGCGCGGTTGAGATCGTGGTCATCAGGATGGGGCGCAGGCGGATGATCGCGGCCTCCAGCACGGCATCGGATACCGACTTGCCCTCGTCACGTAGCTGGTTGGCGAACTCGACGATCAGGATCGCGTTCTTCGCTGTCAGCCCGATCAGCATGACAATGCCGATCTGGCTGTACACGTTGATCGAAAGCCCCGCGATGATCAGTGCGCCGAGCGCGCCCGTGACGGCCAGCGGCACTGCGGTCAGGATCACGAACGGATGCACGAAGCTCTCGAACTGCGCCGCCAGGGCCAGAAAGACAATCACCAGTGCCATGGCAAAGGTGAAGTAGAGCGCACCGGTTGAGGAACGGAACTCCTCACTCTCACCGGCGAAGGTGATGCGGGCGTCACCAGGCAGGGACCGGCGTGCCGCATCCTCCAGGTACTTCAGCGCGTCACCCAGCGTGTAACCTTCGGCCAGCGCCGCCGTGATGGTGATCGACCGCAGCCGGTCCGTGCGTTTCAGGCTGCCCGCTGTCGCCCCTTCCGACAAGGTAACGAGGTTGGAGAGCGGGATGAGTTCCCCCGTCGTGGCGGACTTCACGTACATGTTGCGCAGGTCCTGCGGCGTGGCACGGTCGCTTTGCTGCGCCCGCAGGATCACCGGGTACTGCTTGCCCCCCCGTTCCAGGTTCGTCACCCGCCGCTCCCCCAGCATGGTCTCCAGCGTGCGCCCGATCTCGTCCACCTGCACGCCCAGCGCGGCGGCCCGGTCACGATTGATGGCAACGCTGAGTTCGGGAACGGTCTGGTCGAAGTCCTTGTCAGGGTTTCGCAGCCCCGGATTCTTCCGCGCTTCGGCAAGCAGAAGCTCCGCCCAGGCATCGAGCTCCTCATAACTCGGACCACCGATCACGACCTGTACCGGCGTCTGGGAGAACCGCTGACCCAGCGGTGGGCGGCCAAACGCAAAGGCCTTGATGCCCGGGATGCTGAGCATCTTCGGGAACACCTGGCCGATCACCTGCCCCTGGCTGATCGACCGCTCCGACCAGTCCTTCAGCCGCACGATGCCGAAGGCGGAATTCACATCGCCGGGCCGCCCGCCAAATCCGGGGGCGAGAATGATCAGCGTGCGGTCCGCCTGGCCACTGTCGACATAGGGCTGCAGCGCGTCCTCGACTTCCTGGGTATAGCGGTCGGTATATTCGAGACTGCTGCCCTCCGGCGCGGAGACGGAAACGAAGATGATCCCGCGATCCTCCCGCGGGGCAAGTTCGTTCGGCAGCGCGAGCAGCAGCAGGTAGGCAAGCGCGGAAACGGCCACGGCCAGTCCAACCACGAGCAATGGGACGGAAACCGCACGGCGCAGCAACCAGCCGTAACCGCTCGACATGCCCTTGAAGACATCTTCGGTGGCGCGCCCCAGCGGCCCCGAATTGCTGCTGGGCCGCAGCAGTTTCGAACACAGCATCGGAGTCAGGGTCAGCGCGACAAAGCTAGAGAACATGACGGCGGTCGCGACCGCAATACCGAATTCGCGGAACAGCCGCCCGACGTTTCCTTCAAGGAACGAGATCGGGACGAACACCGCGATCAGCACCACGGTGGTGGCTATGACCGCGAAAGCGATCTGCTGCGCCCCCCGCTTGGCCGCGAGCAGTGGCGGTTCCCCGTTCTCGATCCGTCGGTGAATGTTTTCCAGCACGACAATCGCGTCATCCACCACCAGTCCGATGGCCAACACCAGCGCCAGCATGGTGAGCACGTTGATCGAGTAGTCGAGCGAGCCGAGAACGATGAAGGCAGAGAGGATCGACACCGGGATGGCAAGCGCCGGTATGAGCGTCGCCCATATGGACCGCAGGAAGATGAAGATGACCAGTACCACAAGCGCCATCGCGATCCCCAGCGCGCGATAGACCTCCCGTATCGACTCCTCCACGAAGACCGCCTGGTCAAAGGACACAACCAGTTCCATGCCGACCGGCAGTCCCGGCGTCACGTTCTTCAGTTCCTCGCGGACCCCTTCCGCGACGGCCAGCGTGTTCGATTTCGATTGCCGGATGATCCCGATGCCGATGGCTGTCCGGCCGTTGGCGCGGAACTTTGTCCGTTCATCCTCCGGCCCCAACTCGACATCGGCGATCTCGCTCAGGCGGACAAAATAGTCGTCCCGGTCGGCGACGACGATGTTCCGGAACTCATCGACGCTGCGCAGCGCGGTTCGCGATTTCACCGCGAACTCGCGCTCGACAGACTCGATGCGCCCCGACGGCAGTTCGATGTTCTGCCGTCTGAGCGCGTTCTCGACATCGGTCACTGTCAGTCCGCGCGCGGCAAGCTCGCCCTTTCGCAGCCAGATGCGCATGGCGTAGCGCTTGCCACCGCCGGTGCGGACGCGGGCAACGCCATCCACCACACTGAACCGGTCCATGATCTGGCGTTCTGCATAGTCCGTCAGTTCCAGCGCGTTCAGCCTGTCACTGGTCAGCACCAGCCACATCATGGCGCGGGCATCGGCCTCCGTCTTGGCGACGCGTGGTGGATCCGCCTCATCCGGCAGGCGGTTGATGGCGCGACTGACGCGGTCACGCACGTCGTTTGCCGCCGCATCGATGTCACGGCTGAGATTGAACTCCACCGAGATGGATGAGGAACCTTCCTGGCTGGTGGAACTGATCTTCTTCACACCGCCGATACCGGCGACTTCATCCTCCAGAACCTGGGTAATCTGGGATTCGATGATTTCCGGCGATGCACCACGCCAGATGGTGTTGATGGAGACGATGGGCGGATCGATGTCGGGATATTCGCGGATCGTCATGCCCTGATAGGCAAAGATGCCGAAGATCATCAGCACGAGACTGATCACCGTCGCAAAGACCGGTCGCTTGATAGCAACTTCCGAGAGGACCATGCCGAACTCCCTGCCTGCTCAGATCACGTCAGGCTGATGGTTTCTGAGCCGCATCACCAATATTCTTGCGGATGCTCACCTCCGCGCCGGGTCGCACCTTCTGGACGCCGCCCACGACAACGATATCCTCCGCCGCCAGCCCGGAGGTCACTTCGGCCTGGCCAGGTCGCCTTCGACCAATGGTGATGGGCCGCCGTTCCGCCTTCCCGTCAACGATCGCGAAGACGAACATGCCGTCATCGACGGCAACGATCGCCTCCTCCGGTATCAGCAATGCCCCGTCCTTGGCGCCATAGGCCAGATCAACGGTCAGGAACATGCCGGGGCGCAGCAACCCCTCCTTGTTCGCCAGTTCTGCGCGCACTGTCACAGCGCGGGTTGCCGGATTGATGCGGGTATTGACCGTGGCGACCACGCCCTCCAGCACCACATCCGGGTAGGCGGCGGTGCGGGCGGTGACCAGAAGTCCGGGATGCACGGAAGCCAGCGCGGTTTCCGGCACGTCGAAGTCCAGTTTGACGACCGAGATGTCATCCAGGGTGACGATCTCGTCCCCCGGTGTGACCAGCGCCCCCTGGCTGACCTTCCGCAGGCCCAGGCGACCCGAGAAGGGTGCCTTCAGCTCGTAATTGCGCAGGCGTGCCTCGATCTGCGCGACTGCGGCGTCGGCCTCTGCCAGATCCTGGGCCAGTTCCTCGGTACGGCCTGCCGTCACGGCGCGGGCGTCGCGCAGCTTCACGCCACGTTCGTAGTTCTGGCGGGCCCTGGTCTGACGCGCAATGGCTTCATCCCGCTCCGCCAGTATCTCCACCGCATCAAGCCGCAGCAGCACCGCGCCCTGACGCACCGTGTCGCCTTCGCGGAAGCGGATATCTGCCACACGTCCGGCGACCTTGCTGGTGATCGTCACCGCCTCGTTGGCGCGGGTGGTGCCGATGGCCTGGATCGTATCCACCAGACGCTCGGACGTGACCGGCGCCACATCGACAAGAACCGCCCCGCCACCAAAACGCTGACCGGCACTCGACTCCGCAAAATAGGGTCCGATGATCGGCAGGTCGGCGCGCGACTGCCAGACCAGATAGCCAGCGACCGCAAGCACCGCGATGACGACAAGCTGAATTCCAAGACGCAAGCCGGATACCCCCGTGAATGCCCCGGGACCCGTCAGGCGATCCGGTATTTGACCTTGAGACCGCCCGGTCCCCGCGCGAAGTTAACGTGTCGTGTACCAGTGGCAAATGCTATTTGCAGTACCCCCGGTCACGATCAGGTGCCGGGATGTTTGCCCGGCAGGCGGCGGGAGGCCCGATTGACGACCCTGTTCATGACACACACCGAATGCCTGTTCCATGACACCGGCACCGGACACCCCGAACGACCGGATCGGCTGCGTGCCGTGTTCCATGCCATTGACGAGACCGGATACCCGGACCTGCTGCGGCGGGAGGCACCACTGGCGACCGATGCGCAACTCGCGCTGGCCCATTCGGATGCCTACGTGCAGAAGCTCGTTGCTGCGATACCTGCGAGCGGACGGCGCAACCTGGATCCCGACACCGTTGTCTCACCGGGATCAGCCGAGGCTGTCAGGCGGGCAGCGGGCGCCGTCGTTGCCGCTGTCGATGCGGTCTTCGCCGGGGACGCCGACAATGCCTTCTGCGCGGTTCGCCCCCCCGGCCACCATGCGGAGCCTGATCGCCCCATGGGGTTCTGCCTGTTCAACAATGCCGCGATCGGGGCCCTGCATGCACGGCAGGCGCATGGAATCCGGCGGGTGGCAGTGGTGGATTTCGACGTGCATCACGGCAATGGTACCCAGGCCCGGTTCCGCGATGACCCTGAACTGATGTACCTGTCCTCTCACCAGTGGCCGCTCTATCCGGGGACAGGCGCAGCGCACGAGACCGGTGTCGCCGACAATCTGGTCAACCTGTGTCTGGAGCCGACAGCAGGCACGGAGGATTTCCGCCGTGTCTGGTCCGAGACCGGTCTGCCGCGCCTGCGGGCCTTTGCGCCGGAACTGGTGATCATCTCCGCCGGGTTCGACGGGCATGAGCATGATCCGCTGGCAAGTCTGAACCTGACCGATGCCGACTATGGCTGGATCACCGGAGAAATCATGACCATCGCCACGGAATGTTGCGACGGTCGCCTTGTTTCGGTGCTGGAGGGAGGGTACGACCTTGATGCCCTGCAATCAGCGACACGCGTCCATGTCTCGACACTGCAGGGTGAAACAGCACCGCCGACGGAGGGATCATGACAGACGAAACGGCCATGCCTGAGGACATTGCGGCGCTGAGTTTCGAGGCCGCGCTGGCAGAACTTGAAACCATCGTCCAGCAGCTCGAATCAGGTTCAGTCGATCTGGAGAAGTCCATCGACATGTATGCCCGTGGCAGCCTGCTGAAGGCCCATTGTGAAACGAAACTGAAGGCCGCCGAGGCCCGTGTCGAGAAGCTGGTGATCAGTCCCGATGGCCGTCCCGGCGACGCGGTTCCATTTGAAACGGACTGACGGCTGATGTCCGAAACCCGACTGGCGACCGCCCTGGCAGGCACCGCACAGGCGGTGGAGGCCGAGATCGACCGGCTGCTGCCCCTGCCCGCCACCCTGGAGGCCAGGGTCCACGCGGCAATGCGGTACGCGCTGTTTGCGGGCGGCAAGCGCCTCCGTCCCTTCCTGGTGATGACCAGCGCCGACCTGCTGGGTGTGCCGGTGGAGAACGCGATACGCGCCGCGGCAGCCGTCGAGATGGTGCACACCTATTCCCTGATCCATGACGACCTGCCCGCCATGGATGACGATGACCTGCGACGCGGCAAGCCGACCTGCCACCGGGAATTCGACGAAGCGACGGCAATCCTTGCCGGAGACGCATTGCAGCCGCTCGCCTTCAAGGTGCTGGCGGAGCCAGAGACCGACCCGGACGCGGAAATCCGCATGGAACTGGTTCGCACGCTTGCCGGGGCCATCGGTGCGGACGGCATGGTCGGTGGACAGATGATCGATCTGCAGGCGGCGACGGAAACCTATGACCTGGCGCAGATCACCCGCCTGCAGGACCTGAAGACCGGCGCCCTGATTTCCTGGTCCGTCGAGGCCGGAGCCATTCTGGGACGCGCAACGAAGGCGGAGCGCAGTGCGCTGGCGACCTATGGTCTGGAGATCGGTCTCGCCTTCCAGATCGCGGATGATCTGCTGGATATCGAGGGCGATGTGGCGCAGATGGGCAAGGCCGTTGCCAAGGACGCCGACGCGGGCAAGGCCACTTTCATCGGCCTGCTGGGGGTCGAGGGCGCGCGGAATCGCGCAGCCGAACTGGTGGATTCCGCGGTTGCGCGCCTTGATTTGTTTGGCCAAAACGCCTTTCTATTAAAAGACATCGCGCGTTTCATGATCGAACGCCGATCCTGACGGTCGGACGTTGCGACACTGCTGCCGCAACGGATTACGCCACCGGGAACAATAATGGGAGGCCATGCTTGGCCGACACATCCAAGACGCCACTGCTCGACACGATCAACTCCCCCGCTGATCTGCGCACGCTGGAGCCATCGAAACTGCGCCAGCTTGCCGATGAGTTGCGCACGGAAACCATTGATGCCGTCTCCGTCACCGGCGGACACCTGGGTGCCGGGCTGGGCGTAGTGGAACTGACTGCCGCCCTGCATTACGTCTTCAACACGCCGGACGACAAGCTGATCTTCGACGTCGGACACCAGTGCTATCCGCACAAGATCCTGACCGAGCGGCGTGATCGTATCCGCACGCTGCGCGCGGCTGGCGGACTCTCCGGCTTCACCAAGCGGGCGGAGAGCGTGTACGATCCCTTCGGCGCCGCCCATTCCTCGACCTCCATCTCCGCCGGGCTGGGATTCGATGTGGCGCATCAGATGCTGGGCCAGCCGCACCGCGTCGTCTCCGTGATCGGCGATGGATCCATGTCCGCGGGCATGGCCTATGAGGCCATGAACAATGCCGGTGGCATGAAGAGCCGCATGGTCGTCATCCTGAATGACAACGACATGTCGATCGCGCCGCCCGTTGGCGCGATGAGCGCCTATCTCTCCCGCCTGATCTCCGGCAAGCCCTATCTCAGCCTGCGTCAGGTGGGCAAGCAACTGGCGCAGAAGTTCCCGCGCTCCTTCGAGAAGATGGCGGAGCGGGCGGAAGAATTCGCGCGCGGCATGCTGACCGGCGGCACGATGTTCGAGGAGATGGGATTCTACTACGTCGGTCCCGTGGACGGGCACAACATCGACCACCTGCTGCCGGTGCTGGAGAACGTGCGTGACGCGAAGCACGGCCCGATCCTGGTGCATGTGGTCACCGAGAAGGGCAAGGGCTACCTGCCTGCGGAGCAGTCCGCGGACAAGTATCACGGCGTCGCCAAGTTCGATGTCGTCACCGGCACCCAGATGAAGGGCAAGTCGAACGCGCCCGCTTACACCAAGGTCTTCGCCAATGCGCTGGTGCAGCAGGCGGAGAAGGACGAGCGGATCGTCGCCGTCACCGCCGCCATGCCCTCCGGCACCGGTCTGGACATCTTCGGCAAGGCATTCCCGGAGCGCACCTTCGACGTCGGCATCGCGGAGCAGCATGCGGTGACCTTCTGCGCCGGTATGGCGGCAGGTGGCCTGAAACCCTTCGCCGCGATCTATTCGACCTTCCTGCAGCGCGGCTATGACCAGGTCGTCCATGACGTCGCGATCCAGCGCCTGCCGGTGCGTTTCGCCATCGACCGGGCCGGACTGGTCGGCGCGGACGGCCCGACCCATGCCGGATCCTTCGACATCACCTATCTGGCCACCCTGCCCGGCTTCATCGTCATGGCGGCAGGGGACGAGGCCGAGCTGGTCCACATGGTGGCGACAGCGGCGGAGATCGACGACCGCCCCTCCGCCTTCCGCTTCCCGCGAGGTGAGGGTGTTGGTGTGGACATGCCGCAGGCCGGCGTGCCGCTGGAGATCGGCAAGGGCCGCATCCTGCGCGAAGGCACCTCGGTCGCGATCCTGTCCTTCGGCGCGCGACTCGCGGAAGTGTTGCAGGCCGCCGACGATCTGGCCGCCATGGGCCTGAGCGCCACCGTCGCCGATGCCCGCTTCGCCAAGCCGCTGGACGAGGACCTGATCGCCCGGCTGGCACGGGAGCATCCGCTGCTGGTCACCATCGAGGAAGGTGCTGTCGGCGGCTTCGGCAGCCACGTGCTGCAGTTCCTGGCGACCAATGACCTGCTGGACGGTCTGAAGGTGCGTCCGATGGTTCTGCCGGACTGTTTCATCGATCAGGACAAGCCGGAGAAGATGTACGATCAGGCGGGCCTGAACGCGCCGCAGATCGTCACCACGGTGGTTTCCGCCCTGGGCATCGATGCCCACGCCACTGCTCCTGCCCGGGCCTGAACCTCACGCGTACTGATCCGCGTCGCCCCCTTTCCTTCCGCCGGGGTATGACGCATATTGGGCATGGATGTTCACGTTGTGGTCCCATGACCTGACCACGGTAATCTTGGCGCGGGAATGATATGGCAACGTCACTGGGCGAGCTCGACAGTACCTTCAAGCATGCCCTGATGGAGGCGGAGGCCCCGATCTGGCTGCCGGAGCGTGCTGACCGACCGCTGAAGACCGAAGGCGGCAAGGCACTCAAGATCGTTTCCGATTACGAACCGGCCGGTGATCAGCCACAGGCCATCGCAGAACTGGTTTCCGGTGTCCGGGCCGGGGACCGCGATCAGGTGCTGCTGGGCGTCACCGGTTCCGGCAAGACCTTCACCGTCGCCCACCTGATTCAGGAGGTGCAGCGTCCCGCCGTCATCATGGCGCCGAACAAGACACTGGCGGCGCAGCTCTATGGCGAGATGAAGTCATTCTTCCCCGACAATGCGGTGGAGTACTTCGTTTCCTACTACGACTACTACCAGCCCGAAGCCTATGTGCCCCGGACCGACACCTATATCGAGAAGGACGCCTCCATCAACGAGCAGATCGACCGGATGCGCCATTCCGCCACCCGGTCCCTGCTGGAGCGTGATGACGTCATCGTCGTTGCCTCGGTCAGTTCGATCTACGGCATCGGCTCCGTCGAGACCTATTCCGACATGACCATGAACATCACCAGGGGGGATCGCGTCGACCAGCGCGCCCTGCTGGGGCGGCTGGTGGAACTGCAGTACAAGCGCAACGATGCGGCGTTCCAGCGTGGCGCCTTCCGCGTGCGCGGTGACACGGTGGAAGTTTTCCCCAGCCATCAGGAAGACCGCGCCTGGCGCTTCTCCCTGTTCGGCGACGAACTGGAGGAGATTGTCGAGTTCGATCCCCTGACCGGGGAGAAGGCGCAGAGCCTCGACAACGTGAAACTCTACGCCAACAGCCATTACGTGACACCGCGCCCGACGCTGCAGCAGGCGGTGAAGGAGATCAAGGTCGAGCTGGCCGTGCGGCTGGAGCAGCTGAACGCGGAGGGCAAGCTGCTGGAGGCGCAGCGGCTGGAACAGCGCAGCCTGTTCGATATCGAGATGATGATGGCAACCGGCTCCTGCCCGGGCATCGAGAACTATTCGCGCTATCTGACCGGACGTCCACCCGGTGCGCCGCCCCCCAGCCTGTTCGAGTACATCCCCGAAGAGGCCCTGCTGTTCATCGACGAGAGTCATGTGACCGTGCCCCAAGTCGGTGGCATGTTCCGGGGCGACTTCCGCCGCAAGTGGACGCTGGCCGAGTTCGGCTTCCGGCTGCCGTCCTGCGTCGACAACCGACCGCTGAAGTTCGATGAATGGAACGCGATGCGCCCCCAGACGGTCTTCGTTTCCGCTACCCCCGGTGCCTGGGAACTGGAGCGGACCGAGGGTGTGATTGTCGAGCAGGTTATCCGCCCCACCGGGCTGGTGGACCCGGACTGCATCATCCGCCCTGTCGCCACCCAGGTGGACGACCTGATGGCGGAGGCGCGGATCTGCGCAGAGAAGGGTCAGCGGGTGCTGGTCACCACCCTGACCAAGAAGATGGCAGAGGATCTGACGGAGTACCTGCACGAGAACGGCGTGAAGGTGCGCTACCTGCATTCCGACATCGACACGCTGGAGCGGATCGAGATCATCCGCGACCTGCGGCTGGGCGTCTTCGACGTGCTGGTCGGCATCAACCTGCTGCGGGAGGGGCTGGACATTCCGGAATGCGGTCTGGTTGCCATTCTGGACGCTGACAAGGAAGGCTTCCTGCGCTCCGAGACCTCCCTGATCCAGACCATCGGGCGGGCGGCGCGCAACCTGGATGGCCGCGTCATCCTCTATGCCGACAAGATGACCAACAGCCTGACCCGCGCGCTGGCGGAGACGGAGCGCCGCCGTACCAAGCAGCAGGCCTACAACGAGGCGCATGGCATCACCCCGGTCTCCATCCGCAAGAACATCTCCGACGTCATGCAGTCGGTCTATGCCCGCGACAGCCTGACGGTGGACGTGGATGACGATCAGAAACTGCTCACCGGCAAGGACCTGAAGGCCCATATCGCCGATCTGGAAACCCGGATGCGGGAAGCCGCCGCGGATCTGGAGTTCGAGGAAGCCGCCCGCCTGCGCGACGCCATCAAGCGCCTGGAAAGCGCCGAACTGGAGATCCTCGCCGATCCGATGGCCCGCCCGAAGGGCCTGGCGGAAGCCATGGCCTCCTATGCCCCCGGCGCCACCAGGACCGGTCAGGCCAAGGTCAAGGGCGGCGGCCCGAGCAAGTACGGCCAGGGCCGCACCAAATCCGGCCGCCCCGGCGCCCGCCCCAGCGTCAAGAGCCGGAAGCGGTAGCAGACTCGGGGGTTCAACTTCCGGTCAGAAGTGTCCGAAGCGTCTGCCACATCTCCAGAGGGCCGTCCTGTCGGACGAGCAGGAACCCAAGCCAGACGAAATGCACCGTCAGGACCACGCAGAGGCCGGCATAGAGGCGACGCAGTGCAAGGCTCCTGATCTCCGGCAAGCGCTGCTTAACGGTCTGGAACCTCTGCCAGGCGACAATGGCGAGCCCGTGATAGAGCCCCCACAGGAGGTAGCGCAGCGAGACCTCGTGCCAGAACCCGATAGCGATCAGCGAACACAGGGTGCCCAGGAACGGGCTGCGGGTGATCGCGACGACACCGGCAAAGACATACTCCCGCGACCAGCTTGTCAGGGAGATATGCCATGATCGCCAGAATGCGCCGATGTTCTGTTTCAGATATGGCCATGAGAAGTTTTCCATGACCCGGAAACCGAGCAATCGGGCAAAACCAATGGCGATATCGGAATGACCGGAGAACTGGAAATAGAGATTCAGGCCGATCGCCACCATTTCGATATAGACGACGACCGATGCGGATCGGGTCGCGAAGAACGTCGTTCCTGCATCCTGGAACAGGACAGTCAGGAAATTGCCGAGCAGGGCGATCTTGATGTAGCCGAAGATGATCCTTTCGATCCCCTCCAGGAACGTATCTGAATCCCAGCGGTTGCGACGCAAGTCCCGCGCAAATTCGGGATAGCGGTGGATCGGTCCGATGAACAGGGTCGGCACGAAGAACAGGTAGGATAGGACGTTCTGCGGCTCGAAGCGTCCGATCTGGCCCTTGTAGCGCTCAAGAACGAAATGAATGCAGCGCAGCGTGTAGTAGCCGATACCCAGCGGGATCAGAACGTCGCCGGCGTTCAGGAAATCAAGCGGCCCGCTGATGATCTTGAAGCCTAGAAAGAAGGCTGCGATGACGGCGATGGCTGCGACGGCCCTGGTTCCGCTGACAGATGATGAGCGGGTGAACAGAATGGTCGCAATGGTCATCACCGAGAGTGTCACCAGTGACAGCCAGTCCACGTAACCCAGGAAGAGCGCACTTGCCCCTGTCAGGAACAGAAACCGGAACCTGGCAGGCAACACCCAGTAGAGCAGGGTGACGACGACCATCGTCGCGAGCCAGAAACCGGAAAGGAAACTCATCAGTTCCCGTTCCGGCCTCGCGAAAGCCCTGCTGCCTGGCCAAGCAGATAGGACCGGCGTGCCGCCGTCGCATCGACACCTGACCCGGCATCCAACGGCTCGTAGCCGCAGGCCTCCAGCAAGGGATTCAGTTGTGGTGCCAATCGGGCAACCTGCGCGGTCGGCAGACCCTGCCATTTGCTGACACGATCCTCCACCACCCGGTCTGCCTCATAGGCCTTGTGATCGGAAAAGCCGAGCACCTCGCTGCCGCCAAGCTGCCCGAAACTTCCGTCAGGCTCTTCCCCGATGAAGGCGATGATGTCGCCCAGCATGCCCTCCACGTCCGCCACAAGATCCTCGTAACGACAGATCACGCAGTTCTCGGGATACTTCTCGCCCAGTTGCATCAGGGCGTTCGTTGTATCAATCCAGGAATGCACAAATGCTTCAATCGGTTGTGGGAATTTCTGGATATAATGATGCAACCCTTCAGGATAAGCACCAACAGCATCGCAGAATTCCTTGCAGCTCACGGCCACATCCAATGGATGCCGGATGAGACCGACATAGCAGACGCTGGTGCCACATATGCGCTGAATGGCATCGACATGGTGAATGTCGAAGGCTGTCTTCTCAACCCACCTCCGTTTCCCCTGCGAGCGGGCATATTCATCGAGAAAGGAGAACGCCAGTCCACGCAGGCGCTCCAGAACGACGTCATCATCAAAGCCAGCGAACGCCAGGCCGGCCAGCACGCCCATATCGACGCCATGCGCCGTCATGTCAGCCTTGATGAATCGGGCGGCGGCGCTGAACAGATGGGTCTCCGGCGGTGCCGCGAGAGCCGGATGAGCGTCGAGCAAACGCCGCAGCAGTGTAGTTCCGGAGCGCGGGTGCCCCAGGATGATCACGCCGGCGTCTGGTGCGGCTCCGCTCATGACACTGTTCCGCCTTCCCGGTCGACGTGATCGGAAACGATTCCGATCGCATCACCGATACTGCGAATGCGCATGACATCCTTGGGTGCCATGCGGAAATCGAAGCGCCGCTCCAGACGCATGACGAATTCCAGGAACGCCAGCGAGTCCCATCCTTCAACTGATGCCTCTGTGCTTGCTGCGCTGAGCCCGTCGGTCGAACTGCGGAATGCCGCCGCCGCCTCCGCAATCACCTTGTCATCAAGCCCACTGCCCTGGCCCTGCACCGAAAGCCGGGAGACCATTTCCCGCACCTTTGCCAGCTCGACCTTGCCGGAAGGGCCATAGGGCAGGTTCTCGACCACGGTGACCTCGTTCGGCATCTTCTCTGCGGCCAGATTTGTGCGCAGATGTTCAAACAGGTCGAGGCGTCCTTTCGCGGCATCGGAATGGTCGAGTGTAACGACCATCTCCACCCTCTCCCCCAGCATCTCGTCCGGCACCCCTACGACAGTCGCATCGGTGACATGCTCGAAGGTCAGCGCCACATCCTTCAGATCGTCGGGATAGATGTTGGTGGAGGCCCGGATGATCAGGTTCTTCCGTCGTCCAGCAATCTGATAGAATCCGTCTGCATCACAGGTCGCCAGGTCGCCGGTCCGGAACCAGTCGTCCACAAAAACCTCAGCGGTCGCCGCTTCGTTCCCGAAATAGCCGCTGAACATGCCCGGCCCCCGGAGCCAGAGTTCGCCGACCTCCCCGACCGCCATATCGGCGCCATTTTCGTCAACCAACCGTACCTCGAAACCGTCTGGCTTTCCGATGGTGCCAATCCGGTGGCTGTCATCGGAGGGACCACAGTACATCGCCTCGCAGACCGTCTCGGTCAGACCGTAGCAGTTGACGACCCTGACCCTGAATCGCTCCTCGATCCGGGACCAGAGACCCGGCTCCAGCGGCCCGGCGGTGGATTCGACGAACTGGAATGCATCATCGGAGAAGCTGTCGTCATATTCGGGCGACAGACGGTCCATCATCGACAAGACTGTCGGAACGGTAATCAGGTGGGTCGCCTTGCGCTGATAGACGAGATCCAGCATCTCCCCCACCGACTGCATGTTGACGGCTTCCGGTCGAATGACCTCCGCACCCGAAACGAACGTGAGCAGAGGCCCCTGATTGAGCCCGTCGCTGTGATGGAAGGGCAGATGGTTGACGATGCGGCTTTCGGTATCGACCGAAAAACGGCGCTGCAGCAACTCCATCTGAATGGCGAGCGCGCCACGTGAGATACAGACACCCTTCGGGGTCGATGTGGTCCCTGATGTGAACAGGATCAGCGCCTGATCCGAATCCTGCGCGGTGCTCGGCGCCTCGGTGCGATCAAACCCGGCCAGCATGGCGGGATATGTCGTTCCCCCAGATGCGGATTTCTGCCGCAGCAGCAGGCCGAAACCTGTTCGCTTGCTCGCGGCCTCCGTCCCGACCGTGATGATGGCGGCACGTTCGGTCTGTGTGAGCGACCGGGTGCGCTCGACAATGTTGCTGTCCGCAAAGATCACCGCCGGATCGGAATGGTTGATCAGGACCAGAAGCTCGGAAACCGATGCCTGTGGATCCAGGATAACCGCAACCGCACCATGCGCCAGGCAAGTGAGATAGAGCGTCGTGACATCAGAATCCCGCGCGGAAAGAATGACGACACGGTCACCGACCGTGACGCCATGTTGATCAAGCAGGCTTCGCCCCTGCCCGATCCGCTCGACCAGTGTCCGATAAGGCAGTTCGGTCGCGCCGGAGATCGCCAGCCGTCGCCCTGAACCAAGGTCCAGCCCGTTGCTCAGTATCCGTGCAAGCCTGTCATTTGGTGAACTCATGAAATCCTCACACCCTCAGAATCCCGCGTAGATGAACACCGCGCGATCCACGGTAGTCGCAATCGCAAGAATGGCAGCGAAGGTCAACGCTGCGCCGAGCACAACCCCGCGCACCAGTCTGCCGAAAACGCGCCCTCCTGCCTGCATCCTGCTCACTGCTTCCAACCCCGTGCCGCAGCAATCTCTGCCAGCTTCCGGGCAAACTGGTCTGTGACAATCTTCATGGCCTGACGGTCGCGCAGGTGCGAAATATCGTGAAACCAGTCCGGCTGCAGCGGCAGACTGGCGTTGATGTCCAGGCGCTCAGCATCAATGCGCGCCGCCAGCTGGTTCAGAAACCGGTCATGATCCGCCTGCCATCCCTGCATTTCCGGGGCCTGCATGACCAGAGGGTTGATCGGCGGTTCCGTCAGCACGATTGCTGTCTCGGCACACTTCTCAAGCCGCATGGCCAGTGCCAGGATCATCTGTCCGACCTCGTCGCGATGAAACTCCCCGGCATCGCGCAGCATCTTGAGATAGGCGGCAACCTGCTTCGCGACCATTGCCTCGTCCGGGACAGGAAGGTGCCCATAGTGATGACGACCATCAACGGGATCAAACCGCGTCGCGACCTTCCTGTCTTCGGGAACAGTGCCCCTGACCTTCGCGATTTCCGTAGGCAGCCTCAGCAGCCAGCCCCTGGTCCCGGAAACCACGGCCTGTTCGAACTGTGCCGCCCGCATGGTGAGGCTGCGTGCGTAGGCCGGAGTCTGCAATTCCGGATCAATCGCGCTGTCCCGGCGGTAAGTCATGGGGTCATTGACGAACCGCGCCAGATTCACACCCAGGAAGATTACCCCGCCGCGTTGACAAACTGCCTCCTCGGCCAGCGAAATGCCGTGCCAAAAGGGTTGGCTGGAAGTCGTCAGGTCCACGGGTTCGATATCCAGACCGTGTTCCCGGAACCGATACGCTGCGTACTCTCGGCTGTGCTGCGCCTCGCGCATCGATGACGACCCGATGAAGACTGCGGCACGTCCGGGTTCCCTTGCGGCTGATGACCGGGTCGCCTCCATAAATGCAAAGAGGTCATCATCGGCATAGGCTATTCCGGGAATGACCCTGTATCCGGCAGCGAGCAGCCGCGGACTGGCGAACATGAAGAAAGCGCTCATGCCCAGTGCCCCGACCAGGCAGACCATCAGGGAAAGCCGACTGCTTTCGGTGAGACCACGCCCGAGGCCGGCCAGAAATTCCCGTATTCCGGACACGATCGTGCAAGACCTTCAGACAGGTGGGCAGAGGTTGGCGGAACACGCATGGCGCGCGGCCAGGACCGTCAGGACGACCCTCGACAATCCCTTCGATTAACCGCCAGTCTGCGGACTTTGCAACATCTTTGTCTGTTGCTCACACGGATGCCAGCGACGTCATCTTCATCCCGCGTTCGGATGTCCCTCTGGCCAGCCGCCGTCGTAGGCGGTGCCCTGGTCGCCCAGGTGGGCGAGGCGGAAGCCGATGGGGCGTTCCAGTTCTTCCAGGCAATGGCCGATCAGACCAGCCGTGCGGCAGAGGATCGAGATGCCCTTCAGCGCATCGGGCGGGAAATCGAGATCGAGCAGGATCGCCGGCAGTGGCCCGTTGACGTTCAGCACCAGCTTGCGGCCATAGATTTCCTCGGCGACGGCGCGCGCGGCCCGCAGGAAGGCGACGTGATCGCCGGAGGCCCCACGTGCATCCGCCAGTTCCAGCAGCTTCTCCGCGCGCGGATCGACGGGTTTGTGGACCGGATGGCCGAAACCGGGCAGGAATGCCTTCCGGTCGCGCAGGTCCTGCACCATGGCACGGGCAACGCTGTCGATATTCTCTCCGGCGCGGACACGGGACACGCCGTCCCTGTAGAACCTGCCCGCGACTTCCGCCGAGCCGAGGATGACCGAACCACAGCCCAGGATGCCGGCCGCAACCGCGCCCTGCATGGCATCCGGTCCGGCCTGCAGCGTCATCCGCGCAGCCTGCGCGGACGGTGTCAGGCCATGTTCCGCCAGCGCCACCAGAACGGCGTTGAGGAAGAACGACTGGTTTTCGGTCGGCATCGTTCCCGTCAGATGCAGGAAGAAGAAGTCGGTGAAGTCCACTTTCCCGATCAGTTCCTCGCACAGATCCCTGCCCCGGATCGTGACGCTTTCCGCGTCCGCCTTTGCAATTGCCGACGCGCCTGCGCCCTTGTCACCCATCATGTTGCGGTACTCCCCTCACCACCTTCCGCGCCGTAGAACACGACCCAGGTCTCGAAATCATCCGTGAAATCCTCGAACCGATGCTCGGCATGCGCCGGTGCGAACAGCACGTCACCAGGTCCGAACGGGACGCGTTCCCCGTTCATGAAGAACACCCCCGTACCGCGCGAGACGATGTAGAGCTCGTCCTGATCATGCGGCGTCTGCGGGTCGGTGCCGCGCGGTGCATAGAACCGCAGCGTCATGGTCCCGTGTTCCATCAGCAGCGCCGAAGCACGCCCCGGACTTGGTGGCGTTGCCCGCGCCTGTTCCAGAGTTGCGCGAATGTCCATCAGCCCTCTCCCCATCGGTCATCCCGGCCCTACAGACCGTACCGGTTCCAGTGCAGCCTGTCCTCGATTCCGGCCAGAACCTCTCCGGTCATCTGCCCTGCACTGCTGCCGCCGCCGCGCAGCAGGCCGCGCAGGGGCGAGCGACGCACCCCGATGGGCCGCAGCCGCACATCCTTGCCGAAACGCTCCTTCAGAAGCGATGTCGCCTCGGCAATGCCATCAATCAGGCCAAGGCGTTCCGCTTCCTCACCCAGAAACACATCACCGGAGAATATCTCCTTGTAACGCCTGCGATTCAGCTTGTCGCCGCGACGGCTCTTGACCTGGTCCATGAAGGTATCGTGGATCTGCGACTGGATCTCCTTCAGCCGCTCCACATCCTCTTCCTGCTCAGCGGAGAACGGGTCGAGGAAAGACTTCTTTTCACCCGCCGAGTGGATGCGTCGCTCGATCCCGAACCGTTCGATCAGTCCCTTGAAACCGAACCCGGCGGAGATGACACCGATGGAACCGACGATGGATGCGCGGTCGGCATAGAGCTCATCCCCCGCCGTCATCAGCCAGTAGCCGCCGGAAACCGCTACATCCTCCGCGAAGGCCAGCACGGGCACGTTCTTCTCCTCCGCCTTGCGGCGGATGGCGCTGGCGATCAGCGCGGATTGCACCGGGGATCCCCCCGGACTGTTGATGACCAGCGCGACAGCAGCCAGCCGTTTCGGACGGAATGCCTGCTCGATCCGGCTCTCCAGCGCAGCGAGGTTGAGGGCGGCGGGTCGAAAGGGCGCACTGCCACCGGGGGATATCACGCCCTGCAAGCGCAGGACCGATACGACGGGTGTCGCGCGCCATTTCCGGAAGCGGGCAATGGGGCGCTGAAGAAATCCTGGTTTCCTGTTCATGCCCCTGATGTGCGGCAGCCGGGACCGGCTTGCAAGGGGATGCGCGGTCTCAGGACCACATTATCGGATCTGCATCGCGCATGATTCCACTGGCCAGCGGCGTGTCACACCCGTCCGCCTCATGCAAGGCAAGCGCAGGCAGCTCATGCACCGCGCCATCCGCGCCAGGCCGCAGCCGCAGCAGCACCCGCTTCGCCGGACGCCCGGCACGACTGCCGAGCGGGCGGATATCCAGGGCGCAGTCGGCAGGCAGTGCATCACGCACCTCCGCCAGCCGTTCACGTCGCAGGATCAGTACCGCGTGGCCACCCGGCGCAATCAGGCGGACGGCCGTACCGATCCATCCGGCCAGAGGTACGGCACCCTCCGACCGTGCAATCTCGCGCGCCGCGTCAGGTGAGCGGCGGAAACGGCCAGCATCGAAGTAGGGCGGATTGGCCAGCACCAGATCGAACGAATGGTCCGCGAATGGCGCCACGCCGACATCACCGGCACAGACCATCCCGCGCCCCTCTGCTGCATTTGACGCAATGTTGATCGCGGCCAGAGCGGCGATGGCGGGCTGCACTTCCAAACCGACGAAGGTGACATCCGACCGCCTGGCGGCAAGTGACAGCATCGGCAGTCCGGTGCCGCAACCCAGTTCCAGCACCCGTCCCCCCGGTCGCGGATGGCAGGCCGCAGCCAGCATCACGGCGTCGGAACCGCTGCGAAACCCATGAGCGGGCTGCCGCAGGGCCACGCGCCCTCCCAGGATCAGATCGTCGGTAAAGCCTGTCATTCCGGCTCAGATCAGTTCCGCGATGTGCAGCAGGTCCTTCGCTGCAGCCTCGTCATCATCATCCACCATCAGCCGGCGCGGGAAGACTCCGATGGATCCTTCCATGACGCTGATGTTCTGGTCGAAGCGCAGGGACGCGATCCCCTCCCCCTTCAGCAGGGCCTCGGCAAAGGAAAGCGCAACCAGATCGTTGGTGCGAAAGACTTCGACCATATCCCCGTCCGTTCCTGCCAGAGGCGACAACACGTCCCGCGTCCGCCGCTTGACGGACCTTCGTCCCAATCTATTCTCGGCCATTCAATTCCGCCAGTCGCAGCGTGTATGGAGCATCCAGCGTGTCAAACGTGGTTTCCCTGAAGGACGAAACGGCCAGGTCTGCCAAAGGGCTTGAGCGACTGCGGTCGCTGGTCGAGCGCGATCTGGAACGGGTCAACCTGGTGATCATGGACAAGATGCAGTCCGAGGTCGCGCTGATCCCCCAGCTTGCCAGCCACATCGTCGCTGCCGGAGGCAAGCGGCTGCGCCCGATGCTTACACTCGCGGCGGCAGACCTCTGCGGTTACGACGGCGAGCGGCAGGTCAGCCTCGCCGCCTGTGTCGAGTTCATACATACGGCGACGCTGCTGCATGATGACGTCGTGGACGAAAGTGATCTGCGCCGCGGCAATGCCACGGCGAATGCGGTGTTCGGCAACCAGGCCAGCGTGCTGGTGGGAGATTTCCTGTTCAGCCGCGCATTCCAGCTGATGGTCGCGGACGGGTCGCTGGAGGTTCTCGCGATCCTTTCCAAGGCGTCTGCGGTCATCGCGGAGGGTGAGGTCCTGCAGCTCATCACCACGAACGACACCGAAACGACGGAAGATGCCTACCTCGACGTGATCTCCGCCAAGACAGCGGCCCTGTTCTCCGCCGCGTGCCGGGTCGGAGCAATCGTCGCGGAGGCACCAAAGGCCGAAGTCGAGGCCCTGGATTCATACGGGCGCAATCTCGGCATCGCCTTCCAGTTGATCGATGATGCCCTGGACTATTCGGCCCGGCAGGCAACGCTGGGCAAGACCGTTGGCGATGACTTCCGGGAAGGCAAGATCACCCTGCCCATCGTGCTGGCCTTCCGCCGTGGCACGCCGGAGGAACGCCAGTTCTGGCGGCGCTGCCTGGAAGACATGGAACAGACCGAGGATGACCTTGCGCGCGCGCAGGAACTGATCCAGAGCCACGATGCCCTGGCCGACACCATCGAGCGTGCGCGCCACTACGGGGCGCGGGCACGCGACGCCCTGGCCATCTTCCCGGAAGGCGTGATGAAATCGGCCCTGATCGATGCGGTCGAATTCACCATCGAACGCGCATATTGATCCTTGCCCGCAAAGCACCCAGCGGCTATACACCGCTCGCCTCTGCAGTCGCACGACTGAGGGTCCGGTCGGGGAGTAGCTCAGCCTGGTAGAGCACCGTCTTCGGGAGGCGGGGGCCGGAGGTTCGAATCCTCTCTCCCCGACCATTCATTCAGTCTCCGGGTTCCCGAAGCCCGGAGATACTTCCCCCTCAGTTCCGGAATTGCGGTCGGCCTGAAACGCGTTTCATAGCTGATCGCTGTCGCGGCCACCTGATCGACTTCAGCAAGCATCACCAGGATCGAGCGCGTGCAAGCGAGCGACAGTTGGTCGTCTGAGGTCGCGCAGAGCTGTCCCAGGCGCGCCAGGTCCGGATTGATCTGACAATACTCTCGGGCATGCCATCCATTACGACAGTCGTGTGCCTGGCTGCGCCAATCCGGTCTAGCATGCCCACTGTGCCCCCACGCCGGGACGCAAGGGGAGGATAACAGAATGGACATGCGAACCCTGATGGCGCGTTCGGCGCGCTTCTATTCCGAACGGGAAGCGGTGGTCTGGCGCGACCGGCGGCTGACCTTCGGTGAGGCCTGGAAACGGGGTCTCAGGATAGCGAACGCATTGCGGGCGCTGGGTCTGAAGCCCGGCGACCGGGTCGGCGTTCTGGAGGACAATTCGATCGAGGCATCCGACATGTTTCTCGGCGCGGCAGCAGCGAACATTGTCCGCGTTCCGCTCTATCCCCGGAACGCGCGGGAAGCCCATGTGCACATGCTCTCGCATACCGATTGCCGCGTTCTGGTGGTCTCCGGCAAACACGCGGCGGAGGCCGCCGGGCTGCTGGACGAGGTGCCATCGCTGGAACATGTACTGATCCGTGACGAGGGGTACGAGGACTGGCTGGCCCGGCAGGATGACAGCGATCCGGAAGTCGATGTTGACGCCGATGACCTCTTCATCATCCGTCATACCGGCGGCACAACCGGCCTGCCCAAGGGCGTGTCCTATACGCACAGGGCCTGGCTCGCTGCCGGCCGCGACTGGCATTTCCTCTTTCCGCCGATCATGCCGGGCGACAAGTGCCTGCACATCGGCCCCATCAGCCACGCTTCGGGCTATTCCTTCGTGCCCGTCTGGCTGAGCGGCGGCTGCAACGTGCTGCTCGACCATTTCGATGCCGGTGACACGCTCGACATCATGGAGCAGGAGGAGATCAGCATCATGTTCGCCGTACCCACCATGGTGAACACCTTGGTCCATCACCCCGGTGTCAGCGACCGGAAGTTCCCGAAACTGAAATGCATGCAGATCGGGGCGGCGCCGATCACCGAGACCACCGCGCTTAAGGCTCACGAGATCTTCGGACACCGCCTCTGGCAGGTTTACGGACAGACCGAGGCGGTGCCGTTGACCGTCATGGGACCGGACCAGTGGTTTGCCGAGGTCGAAGGGTCCAGGCCCCTGCAGGCCTGCGGCATGCCCCTGCCTTTCGCCGACCTCAAGATCTGCGACGCGGATGGCAACGAGGTGCCACTCGGTGAAGAGGGCGAACTTGTGGCCCGGTGCGACGGACAGATGACCGGTTTCTGGAAGGATCCGGAAGCCACAGCGGAGCGGATGATCGACGGCTGGGTCCGCACTGGCGACATCGGGCGTATCGACGAGAACGGTTATGTCTATATGCTGGATCGCGCGGGCGACATGATCGTCTCCGGCGGCTTCAACATCTATCCCGCCGAGATCGAGAATGCCCTGGCGTCCCACCCTGCGGTGATCGAGGCCGCCGTATTCGGCATCCCGAGCGAACGCTGGGGCGAGAGCCCGATGGGGGTATGTGTCATCGACGGAAAGACGCCGGTGACCGAGGAGGAACTGATCCAGCTCTGCGTGGACCGGCTGGGTTCCTACAAGCGGCCCGCGAAGATCGAGATGCAGACCGACCCCCTGCCCCGATCGCCTGTCGGCAAGGTGAAGCGGAAGGACCTCCGCGAACCGCACTGGCGTGGCCAGAGCCGCCGGGTCGCCGGCAACTGAGGGGAAGGCACAGACCGGACATAGCGACGTGCCTCAGGCGCGCTCGATCATGCCCATGCGGCCCGACTGGTAGTCACGGACGGCGGTCATGATCTCGGCCTCCGTGTTCATCACGAACGGCCCGTAGCGTGCGACAGGTTCGGCAAGCGGCGCTCCGGCGAGCAGCAGGAAGCGCCCGCCACCACCGGGTCCGGCGGCGATCTCGATTTCGTTCCCCTGTCCGAGAACTGCAAGCTGGCTGCGCTCGACCGGCGCCCGTTCCGGCCCCAGCGCAACAGAACCCTCGAACACATAGATTGCGGCATTGAAGCCCGGATCGATGGCAAGGCGCGCTTCGCCGCCGGGCTGCACGTTCCAGTCCTGCAACCAGACCGGCGTGCGGGTGCCGATGGCCGCACTGACGCCGAAAGCCGCGCCCGCAACGACGGTCACCTCGATCAGCCCGTCCGCGCTGGTCGCCTTCGGAATGTCGGCAGCCCGAAGGTACTGGTATCCGGGTTCGGCGTACTTCTCGGCAGCAGGCAGGTTGACCCAGATCTGGAATCCATGGGCGTGTCCACCATGTTTCTGCATCGCCGGTGACGGCATCTCGGAATGAACGATCCCCGCGCCGGCCGTCATCCACTGCACGTCGCCGGTGCCAATCAACTGTGTCTTGCCGGTCGAATCCTCATGCAGCTTCTCGCCCTTGAGAATGTAGGACACGGTCTCGAAGCCCCGGTGCGGATGATCCGGAGCCCCAATGGCCTCGCCGGGGCCGTAGTCGACCGGGCCGACCTCATCGAGCATCAGGAACGGATCGACGAGGTCGATGCCGTGTGTCGGAAAGGCACGGCGAATGAGGAATCCCGCCCCCTCGCGTTGCTGGTGGGCCGTGACAACGCTCGTGACCTTCCTGCTCATGCCCTGGCTCCGGATGAAGACTTCGTTGCGTGCCAGACTATCGCAAGAAGCATGGTTGTCACCCGACACGACAATGCCGTCACGCTCTTGACTTGTGGCCTGCAACGAAGACCTGCCCGGATTTCATGGGTTGGCGTGAGCCATTCCCGCTACGGTTGGACAATTGAGCAGATTCCGGGCGCAACCGGGCAGTGCAGGAGGGGGAGCATCCATGATCGAATTCACTGAAATCACCTCGGGCCTTCAGTTCCCGGAAGGCCCCATCTGGATGCCGGATGGCAGCATCATTCTCGTCGAAATTGCCCGCGGCACCCTGAGCCGCGTGGCCCCGGATGGCCGCATAGACGTGGTTGCCGAGACCGGCGGCGGTCCCAACGGCGCAGCCATCGGGCCCGATGGCAAATGCTATGTCTGCAACAATGGCGGCTTCTCCTGGGAACACGAAGGCCCCAACGGCGAGTACGTGCGCCCGACCGGACCAGCCGCCGGATACAGCAACGGATGGATCGAACGCATCGATCTGGATACCGGCGAGGTGGAGGTTCTCTACGAGAACTGCAACGGCAATCCGTTGCATGGCCCCAACGACATCGTCTTCGATGCCCACGGCGGCTTCTGGTTCACCGATCTCGGCAAGCGACACCCGCGGCGCCTCGACCTCGGCGGTGTCTACTACGCGAAGGCCGACGGCAGCGAGATCCGGGAGGTGGTTCATCCGCTGGTCACACCGAACGGAATCGGACTCTCGCCGGACGGCAACCGCCTCTACGTGGCCGAAACGGAGACCGCGCGCGTGCTTGCATGGGATGTGACGGCGCCTGGCGAGCTGCGTATGGATCCCTGGCCGGCCCATGGTGGCGCCGAAGTGCTGGCGTCGCCCGAGGGATATCAGCGCTACGACTCGCTTGCCGTGGAGGCGAACGGCAACGTCTGCGTCGCCACCCTGGTCCGCGGCGGGATCACCATCGTCAGCCCGGACGGAAGCTCCGTCGAGCATCTGGCCCTGCCTGATCCAATGACAACGAACATCTGCTTCGGCGGCGCTGATCTGAGCACGGCGTTCATCACGCTGTCGGCGACCGGGCGACTGGTGTCCTGCGACTGGCCACGCCGGGGCACCGCACTCGCCTTCTGTAGGCGGGCATGCAGCCTGCCTGTGGAAGGCTCCCCGACCTGATGGGAGCCGCCAGGCACTTGCCGCCCGGCGGTTACGCCGCCCTGCCCGGCAGAACCTCGTAACCCGGAAAGCCTTCCTCCAGTTCCCTGTAACAGGCGTCGTTGTAGCGGCTGAAGCCGCCGCGATAGACCATGTAACGGCGCGGCTTGCCCGGTACGTTGGCACCATTGTACCAGCTGTCCGTGGTCAGGGCGCCGGGCACGCGTTTCGCGTAGCGCAGGGTCTCGTCGCGCCAGAACTCCTGCGATTCCGCGGTGGGGTGAAGCCGGGCCTGACCGTGCTCATCGAGCCAGCGGATCTTGTCGAAGATGAAGTCGATCTGCTGTTCCGCCAGGGTCGCCATGTTCGACAGGACGGACGGTGACATCGCGCTGGATGGCAGGAACAGGTTCGGGAAGCCGTGAACCATGGTGCCCAGATAATTGACCGGCCCATCCGCCCACTGATCGTTCATCGCCATTCCATCGATACCCGTGATGTTCAGGGCGCGCACCGGACCGGAGAGCGCATCGAAGCCGGTCGCATAGATGATGACATCGAGGTCGAACGCCTCCGCTGAGGTCACGATCCCCTTCGACACGATCTGTTCGATCGGTGTTTCGCGCAGGGAGACCAGCCTGACGTGCGGCTGGTTGAAGGTCTGCAGGTAGACATCGCTCTTGCACGGCCGCTTGCCGCCATAGGGGTGGTCCCAGGGCACAAGCTGATCCGCGGTCCACGGGTCATTCACCACCTCGTGCATGCGCTGGCGGATGAATTCCGAGATGGCGGCATTGGCATCCGGCAAATGGGAATCCCAGAACGCCAGTGCGACTTCCCGCTGTTCCCAGGCATGCCAGAGCGCCTTCTCGCGCCCTTCCTCGTCGAGTTCGCTGAAGCGGTCGGAGCCGATATAGAGCGGCTGGTTGCCGCCATAGGTCTTGCGCAGGCCGTTCCGGACCGCCTCCGGATCGGCCCGCAGTTCCTCGACCAGTTCGGGATCCATCGGTCCGGACAGGGTCGGCGTCACGAAATTCGCGGTGCGCTGGAACACCACGACTTCACGCGCAACCTTCGCGACTTCCGGAACGCACTGCACCCCCGATGACCCGGTGCCGATCACACCAACCCGCTTGCCCTTCAGATCCACTTCGCTGTCGCGCGGCCAGCTCGACGTGAACCAGGCTTCGCCTTCGAAGCTGTCAACGCCGGGAATGTCGGGAGCCTTAGGTTCGGAAAGCGCGCCCACGGCGAGAACCAGATAGCGGCAGACCACGGTTTCCCTGCCGGAGGTCCTGACCGTCCACAATCCCGCTTCTTCCGACCAGGTCGTCGTCAGGACCCTGGTGTCGAAAGTGATCAGACGGGTGACGTCACACTTCTCTGCGACGAAGCTGAGGTACTGCTGGATCTCACCCTGCCGCGAGCAGACATCGCTCCAGTCCCACTCCCGCACCACATCGCTGTTGAAGAAGTAGGCGTAGTTGTAACTGGCAACATCGCAGCGGGCCCCCGGATAGGCGTTCCAGTACCAGGTGCCGCCAACGTCCGAAGCACGCTCGAACCCCCGCACGCTCAGCCCCTGCTGCTCCGCCTTCCACAGCGCGTAGATGCCGGCAAAGCCGGCTCCCACCACGACCACATCGCAGTCAACCTTCGTCATAGCCATGCCTCCCCGCACAACTTGATTCGCTCCCGGAGCATCTGACAATGCCATGGGATCAAAGCCCTGCAGGCACTGACGCGACATGCAGCGACAGCAATCAGCCGTGACCGCCGCCCCATACAGTGCTGCAATCCAGCAAGGACCCGATCCCCCAGGTAATCAGCTCAACCTAGCGTCTGCCGCGACGGCGGCGCAACGCCTGCGCAGCGCATGGCGGTCATCGCCGCAGGGCGCGATGGGATCTCCGGCAACAGTCCGGTAATCGTCAGAGTCACCCAAGTTGCCCTAAGGGAAATCTCGGTCAACTTACCGCTTTGCTTATTTTCCTACGCATGAGTATCGTGAGCTTCGATCACATCCTGGGGAGGAACGTGGCGTGCTCGACACTTCGCAAGTGTTTCACATCAATATCAACTGCACCGATCTGGATCGGTCACTGGCGTTCTATCGCCTGCTGGGATTCCGCGAAGTCATCAATTTCAATGCCGACGGCGGCGGCGAGGACGCTTCCGATGTCCTGGGCGACCCTGTCCTCGGCCCCGCACTTGGTCTGCCCAGCAATTCCCGCGCCCGCGCGCGCATGCTGATGCTGGGTGACAATCCACGTGCTGCGCGGCTTGATTTGATCGAATGGATCGAGCCGAAGGCGGAAGGGAGCGCCTATCCGCATTTGGCCCACGTGGGCATTGCCCGCATCTGCTTTCGGGTCGGCAACGTGGCCGATGCCTGGCAGCAACTGACGGATGCCGGTGCGGCCCCCTTCACGGAACCGGTGCTGATCGAAATGGGGGGATCACGCCAGAAATTCTTCTGCGCGAAGGATCCTGACGGCGTGGTTGTCGAATTCATGGAATTTCTCAGGAAATGAAGGCAACTACCATAGCCTGAAACAAAATCAGGCATCACTCGAACGGGAAACACAGGGAGAGAACAGATGTTTTCACGGAGAACGGTTTTCGCGGCGGCTGGCGCTGCGATGCTCGCATCGGCAGGTGCCGCGCAAGCGGAGACGCTGAAGGTAGCTGTCGGATTTCCGACAGGCAGTGCCGCAGTCTACGCGCTGGAGAATTTCGCGAAGAATGTTGAAGCGACAAGTGATCTGAAGGTGAAGGTCTTCTCGCTGTCGCTGCTGAACCTGAAGGAAACCCCTCCGGGCATCCGCGACGGCATTGCCGACATGGGCTTCGTGCTGCCCCCCTACTACCCGGCGGAATTCGCCGAGATCAATCTGGCGGCCAACCTGTCGATGCTGGCCACCACCGGCAGGCAGGTCGCAAGCCCGGGGGCAGCAATGGGTGCCGCGATGACGGAATATGTCTTCCTGCACTGCCCCGAGTGCCTGACCGAACAGAAACGTCAGAACCAGGTCTATCTGGGCACCGGCACCAGCCCGACCTACATCCTGCATTGCACGACGCCGATCCGCACCATGGACGATCTGAAGGGCAAGAAGTATCGCTCCGGCGCAGCCAACTTCGGTCGCTGGGCCGAGGCCGTGGGTGGCACGAAGGTGTCCGTGCCCGGCAACGACATCTATGAGGCCATGGCGCAGGGTGTCGTCGATTGCGGCATGTTCTCCGCTACCGAACTGACGAACCTGCAGCTTTTCGATGTCACCAAGTACATCACCACCAAGATCCCCGGTGGCGTTTTTGCCGGTGTCGCAACCAACAGCATCAACCGTGATGTCTGGGCCGATCTGAACGACGCGCAGCGGGAAGCAATCTTCAAGGCTTCTGCGCGGTCCTCGGCAGATGTGACCTGGAAGTACTATGCCGATGCCAAGCGCAACCTGAACGACGCGCCGGGCAAGGGCATCGAGATCATCGAGCCGACGGCGGAGATGGTGAAGATGTCGGAAGACTTCGTGAAGTCCGACCTGGCCGTCATCTCGCAGCAGTTCACCAACGACTACGGTCTGTCGAACGTCGATGCGAAGATCGCCAAGATCTCGGAACTGGTGGAGAAGTACAAGGGTCTGACCGACGGCATGGAAGATGATGCCGAGGCGCTGGCCCAGCTCTACTGGGACGAGATCATGTCGAAGGTCGACCTGTCGACCTACGGCAGGGACTGAGTCCGACAAGGCAATGCGGCGATCCGGGTTCGGGTCGCCGCATGGCACTGATTGAGCGACCGATACGCGACCCCGCATGAGGTCGGCATACCGTCATGCGCACCGGCCCCCGGATCATCGAGGCATTGCGGTCGAACGTGGCCCTCGCCCGGTTACCGGGTCCTGCCCCCTTCACCAGATCGAGAACGTGCATAGCGGACATTCATACTGCTTTGCATTTTTTTCTACTCATGAGTATGTTTCGTCGAAATGACACCCTGGGGAGGGAGAGGCCATGCTGGACACTTCGTGGGTGTCTCGGTTTGCAATCAATGGAACGGGCATGAGCCGGCCGATCCCGGGTCCCCGGCTGTACGGGCATCGGGACACCATTCGTTTCGATGCCGACGGAGCCGCAGCACCGGGCATGGCCGCTGATCAGGATGCTTGCGCGCCGCCAGCCTCGGCGCGGGAATTCCCGACAGTCGTGAGAATTGCAACAGGGCGAGATCGTGCGGCCGGTTCCGCTGCGCGACGGCCCCCGACGGAATCGTTGGCGTGTTCAAGGAGTATCCGACGAACCGACAACGTGTAGCTGGTCCCCTGGGGAGGAGACCTGGACATTGCCCGAACGGGCACAACAGGATTGGAGACAACATGCTTTCAAGGAAGATGCTTTCCGCCGTAGCGGGCACGGCGTTGCTCGCCTCGGCAGGTGCCGTACAGGCCGCCGAGACGCTGAAGGTCGCAGTCGGCTTTCCGCAGGGTAGCGCCGCCGTGTACGCGATCGAAAGGTTTGCAAGGAACGTCGAGGCCACCAGCGACCTGAAGGTCAAGGTATTCCCTCTGTCGTTGCTGAACCTGAAGGAGACACCGCCGGGCATCCGAGATGGCATCGCCGACATGGGCTACGTGCTGCCACCGTACTATCCGGCGGAGTTTGCGGAATTCAACCTGGCTGCCAACCTGTCGATGCTGGCCACGACCGGTGATCATGTGGAAAGCCCCGGCATGGCAATGGGCGCGGCGATGACGGAATATGTCTTCCTGCACTGCCCCGAATGCCTGACCGAGCAGAAGCGCCAGAATCAGGTCTACCTCGGCACCGGCAGCACCCCCGCCTACATCCTGCACTGCACCACGCCGATCCGCACGATGGATGACCTGAAGGGCAAGAAGTATCGCTCCGGCGCTGCCAACTTCGGCCGCTGGGCAGAGGCCGTCGGCGGGACCAAGGTTTCCGTGCCCGGCAACGACATCTATGAGGCCATGTCGCAGGGCGTGGTCGATTGCGGCATGTTCGCCACCACCGAACTGACGAACCTGCAACTGTTCGATGTCACGAAGTACATCACCACCAGAATTCCTGGCGGCACGTTTGCCGGCATCGCGACGAACAGCATCAACCGTGACGTCTGGGGCGATCTGAACGACGCCCAGCGGGAAGCGATCTTCAGGGCTTCGGCACAGGAATCCGCGGACTTCACCTGGAAGTACTATGCGGACGCACGGCGCAATCTGGATCAGGCCCCCTCCAAGGGTATCGAGGTCATCACGCCGTCCGACGAGATGCTGAAGATGTCCCAGGATTTCGCGAAGGACGATCTGGCAGTCATCGCACAGCAGTTCACCGATGATTACGGGCTGGAGAATGTCGATGCGAAGATCAAGACGGTCGCCGCACTGATCGAGAAGTACCGGGTGCTGACAGCGGGCATGGAGAACGACGCCGACGCATTGGCGAAGCTCTACTGGGACGAAATCATGTCAAAGGTCGACCTGACGACGTACGGTCGGGACTGAGGTATAAACGTCCGGGCGGCGGTTCCGAGTGAGCCGCCGCCCTCACGCCCAATGCTCAAACAGTTACGGATTTGTGGACCAATGGATTTTGTCGATCGCTGGCTGGGTCGGGCCATTAACCTGACAAGTATCATCGGCTCGATCGCGGTCGGGCTCATGATGGTGCATATCACTGTCGATGTTGTGGGCAAGTTCGTCTTCTTCTCGCCCGTCCCCGCGACCATCACCATGGTCTCGAACTACTACATGGTGGTGGTGGCCTTCCTGCCATTGGCACTCGCGGAACGCAGGAATGCGCACATTTCCGTCGAGGTCCTGACCGAACTGTTCCCGAGCCGGGTCCAGTATCATATCAACGGCCTGACCTATCTGCTTTCGGGCGCGGTCTTCGGATTGCTGGCCTGGCGAGGCTTCAATGATGCCTACAACAAGCAGGACATGGGCTCCTTCATCATGGAGCAGAGCACCAAGGTCCTGATCTGGCCGGGGCATTACCTGCTGCCCATCGGGGCCACCCTGATGGTGCTGGTCCTGCTGTTCAAGTTCGTTTCCTACCTTTCCGGTCGCCCCCAGCCAGGCGCACCGGGTCAGACTGCTGAATAGGAGGCCGTCCTGTCCGACGTACAGATAGGTTTTGCCGGAATCGGCATCCTGCTGGCGCTCATCGCGCTGCGTGTGCCCATTGGTGTCTGCCTGATCGGGGTTTCCTTTGCCGGAATCTGGGTGCTGGTGGGCGAACGTGCCGCCTGGGGCTCCATCGGAGTCATTCCCTACAGTTTCGCGGCAACATGGCAGCTCAGTTCCGTGCCCATGTTCCTGCTGATGGGTTTCCTCTGCTATCACGCGGGGCTGACGAAGGGCATGTTCGACGCAGCCCGCATGTGGATGTCGCGCCTGCCCGGCGGTCTCGCCATCGCCACGATCTTCGGCGCGGCGGGCTTTGCCGCTGTCACGGGATCCTCTGTGGCCTGTGCCGCAGCCATGGGCCGGATCGCGGTGCCGGAGATGATGCGCCACCGGTATGACGCGTCGCTGGCCACAGGGACGGTGGCCGCCGCCGGTACCATCGGCGCCCTGATTCCGCCGTCCATCCTGATGATCCTCTACGGCATCATTGCCGAGGTTCCGATCAGTGCGCTTTTCCTGGGTGGCGTCGGTGCCGGTCTGCTGACCACCTTCAGCTATGTCGCGGTCGTCATGATCCGGGTGAAGCTGAAGCCCGAGCTTGCGCCGCAACTGCACGAAGACGTTTCCCTGGGCGACAAGGTGGCCGCACTCAAGGACACCTGGCCGGTGCTTCTGCTGATGATTGGCGTCTTCGGTGGCCTGTTCTCGGGAGCCTTCACGCCGACGGAGGCCGGTGCGGTCGGCGCATCCATCGCCACCATCATCGCGGCACTGAAGGGGTCCCTGACCTGGGTCAGTTTCCGGGATGCGCTGTCGGAGACCCTGCTCACCTCGGCCTCCCTGTTCATCATCGCCATCGGCGCCAGCATGCTGACCCGGTTCCTGGCGTTCAGTGGTGCCGGGGACTACCTGTCGGATGCCGTCACCGCGATGGGTGCGGACCCGCTGCTGCTGCTGATCGGCATTTCCTTGATCTACCTGCTGCTGGGCATGTTCCTGGAACCCATCGGCGCCATGCTGCTGACGTTGCCGATCCTGCTGCCGATCATCGATACCGCCGGGTTCAGCCTGATCTGGTTCGGTGTCCTGCTCACCAAGTTCCTGGAGATCGGAATGATCACACCGCCTATTGGCCTGAATGTGTTCGTGATCAAGGGGGTGGTTGGTGACCTGGCTTCGACGGGCGTGATCTTCAGGGGCATCGCCTGGTTCCTGGTCGCGGATCTGTTCATCATCGTCGCGCTGATTGCCATACCAGACATCATTCTCTACCTGCCGTCCCTGGTCGGCTGACGCTGGAAACGGGTGCCGGGTGCTGAAGGTGACCGATCATCTCTAACACCCGTCCCCGGCTTCCGCGTATCATCCCCTCACTGCCTGCCGCAGCCGTTTGTCGGTGGGCGAGGACCGGAGGGGAACATGGAGATCAGGAACCTCACGCCTGTCATCGGGGCCGAGATCACCGGTGTCGATGTTCGCACGCTGGACGACGCCGGGTTCTCGAAGATCGAGGAACTCTGGCTGCAGCGCTGCCTGATCGTCGTCCGCGACCAACATCTGACCCCGGCGGAACTTTGCGCGTTCGGCCGTCGCTTCGGCGAACTGGAACCGCCGCCGGCCAGTGAGGCCCGCAGACGCGACGAGGAAGCCGCGGAGATGTGGATCATCTCCAATGTCGTGGAGAACGGGAAGCCCATTGGCGCGCTGGGCAGCGGAGAGGCCGAATGGCACACCGACATGTCCTACATCCCTAGCCCGCCCTCGGCCTCCGTACTGTATGGGCGGGAGGTCGTCACCGACGGGGGGCGCACATGGTTCGGCAACATGATGGCGGCTCTCGAGTCCATGCCACCGGACCTGCGAGAGCGGCTGGAGGGGCGAACGATCAACCATGACGCCAGCTACACCTCTGCGGGTGACCTGCGGAAAGGCATGCAGGCGGTCACGAATGTCACGGCTGCCCCCGGTGCACGCCACCCGGTCATACGTCCGCATTCGGTGACAGCGCGTGAAGCGCTCTTCACCGGCCGCCGCACCAATAGCTGGGTCGTGGGCATGGATGTCGCCGAAAGCGAGAAGCTGCTCGACGAAATCTGGGCCTGGTGTACCCGCGACGAGTTCCTGCATGTGCATGAATGGCGGCCCAACGACCTGCTGGTCTGGGACAACCGCTCGACCATTCATCGCCGGGAAGCCTTTGATGCCAGTGCGCGCAGGGTGATGTGGCGCTGTCAGGTCCGGGATGTGGCCTGACCGGTCGGACTTTCCGGTCGCGTCAGCAGAGCTGCATCACCCTGGTGATCAGAGACGAATGTCGATGCTCTGACGCTGTGATGACAGGCCCGGCTGCAGATCGGCGCGTGCGCGCTCGCTGCCGCTCTGGTTCAGAAAGGCAGCGAAGTCGCGGGAGATCGCATCATCCTCTCTGCGGTCGGATCGTGCCGATCTGTCGGAGAAGTCCCGTTCGCTATCATCGTCGGGAAACCCGCGGTCACCTTCATCGCCTTCGCCCGTACTGGCGCGAGCGGCTCCGGGAACTGCCGGTGCATCCGCCGAACTCTGTTCCGCCGCCCTGGCGCCGTCACCCTCCGGGATGGATGTATCTCCGGACTCAGGCTTGTCGCGCGATTCCTCCAGCGCAACCTTGCGCTCCTCGGCGCGGATGGAATTGAGTTCGCTGCGTGCATCTGCGCGCTTGCTCTCCGCGTCCGCGGCGACACTGCGGTCAGCCCCCGAAGGCTCGACCGGAGCCAGTGCTGCCCGCTTGACGACATCCATCTTCGCGATGGTCGCCTCCGGGTCACCGGCAACGGGGCTGGTGCTGATCGAGACATGGCCGCCCACGGCGTAACTGCGCCCGTCCGGTCCCTTCTCCATCTCGTATTCAGGTGCCCCGGCATACTGGCCACCGGCGGTCGCATGGGCCTGCTCGTGGGCGCGGACCTCCCGGTCACGTGCCTGAAGTTCCTTGATCTGCTCCCGCTCCTGCTCCGTCAGTTCCGTGCCGGTCGTGGTCGACTGCTTCGGATCGGTGCCGGGCTTCTCGGTCGTCGGATTCTCCTCGCTGGCGGCAATCTGAGCTGCGATCAGGGTGCCACTGGCGACAGTGGAGCCACGCGTTTCGCGAAAGCCCGGGGACAGTGCCTGATCACGCGCCGGCTCCCGTGTCTCTGCACCGCGCCCGACGGCTTGCTGGGCGCGCGAAAGCTGTGGAAGAGCGTCTGCGCGGCTGGCTTGCAGTGCGCTGATCATCCGGAAAGACCTGTCGTGTCGGAACGATTCAGTTGCATCGTTCCAGTGAAACAGGTGAATGTTAATCAAACGTCAACATGAACGCTTCAGACTGCAGTCCGACCGGTAACGGAAACATGGTTACCGGAAAAATATGACCTTCATCACAATTTGATCGAATAAATACCCGGCCAGTGGTGTTGCATTACCGGGACCGAAAGTTTTGGCCCCGGTAATGACCACCAATGACCGGGCAAGATATGTTGACCAGGGCACGCGAGCCAGAGATCAGGGACGCGGTGAGTGAAGTCTGCGGAAAGCTTTCCTCGACCGTTACA
>BQJF01000017.1 GCA_021604565.1 Minwuia thermotolerans
AAAGGAAAAATGGTAGCGGGAGAGGGACTTGAACCCCCGACACGCGGATTATGATTCCGCTGCTCTAACCAGCTGAGCTACCCCGCCACGACGGCGCGGATACTGGTCAGGGCGGGGCGGGTTGTCAAGCGGGGGATTGGGGGTTTTGGGGACTTTGTCGGGCCGTGTTGAAACAGGGTCCCGAGGCTCCGTTTCGGGGTCCCGTGAGACGCTGTGACTGCGGGCCTGCCCGCGCTCTGCAGGGTCGCTGGGGTCAGAGGCATTCCTGGAAGCGGACGGGCTGGCCGATCTTCGGGCCGATCAGGGCGCCGTCGCGCATCACGGTGTGGCCGCGCACCAGGGTCATGACGGGCCAGCCGGTGACGGACCTGCCGTCGAAAGGGGTCCAGCCGGAGACGTTGGCCATCTGCGCGTGGGTGATGGTCTCCGTCCGTTTCAGGTCCACCAGGGTGAAGTCGGCGTCATAGCCCTTGGCCAGCCGTCCCTTCCCCGCCATGCCGAAGACCCGGGACGGGCCGGCGCTGGTCAGGTCCATGAAGCGGGTGAGGCTGAGCCTTCCGGCGTTCACATGGTCCAGCATGATCGGCACCAGCGTCTGCACGCCGGGCATGCCGGAGGGGCTGGCGGGATAGGGCTTCGCCTTCTCCTCCCGCGTGTGGGGGGCATGGTCGGAGCCGATGACATCGACGACACCCTGCGCCAGCCCGCGCCAGAGACCGGCGCGGTGGGCGGCATCGCGGATCGGCGGGTTCATCTGCGCCAGGGTGCCGAGGGCAGGATAGGCTTCCTCTCCGGCCAGGGTCAGATGCTGCGGCGTCGCCTCCACCGTCGCGATGTCCTTGTGGGCGGCGAGCAGCACCATCTCCTCCGCCGTGGTGACATGCAGCACATGGATGCGTCGTCCGGCCTGCCACGCCAGGGCGAGCAGGCGGGTGGTGGCGCGGATGGCGCTTTCGGCATCGCGCCAGACCGGGTGACTGGAGGGATCGCCGGTGACACGCAGCCCCTCGCGTTCGTTCATGCGCGGCTCGTCCTCGCAATGCACGGCGACGCGGCGGCGGCCACTCTTCAGGACGGCCAGAATGGAGGGGTCATCGGGCACCAGCAGATTGCCGGTGGAGGCGCCCATGAAGATCTTCACCCCGGCGACACCGGGCAGCAGTTCCAGTTCCGCCAGTTCCCGCGTGTTCTCGGCGGCTGCCCCGACATAGAAGGCATGATCGATGGCGGCACGGCCCTTTGCCCGGTCAAGCTTGTCCTGGATGGCTTCGGATGTGGTGGTGGAGGGCCTGGTATTCGGCATCTCGAAGATCGCCGTGACGCCCCCCAGCGCCGCACCGGCCATCCCGGCCTCCAGGTTCTCCTTGTGCTCCGCCCCCGGTTCGCGGAAATGCACCTGGCTGTCGATGACACCGGGCAGCACGTGCAGCCCGGTGGCGTCGATCACCTCCCCCGCGTCGGCCTGACCCAGGTCACCGATGAAGGCGGTGCGCCCGTCGCGGACACCCACGTCCGTCCGGCCGATGCCGTCATGGTTGACGACAGTGCCGCCGCGGATGATCAGGTCATAGGTCTCGGGCATCGTGCTGCGGTCTCCGGTCTGTGGATCAGGGGTGGGCGTCGTGTCAGCGCGTCATGAAGGGCGCGGCGACCAGCACCTGGTTGCGCTGGGCGGTGATGTAACCGGCCTCCCGCGAGGCCTTCAGGAACACGCCCCATTCCGGGTCGGCCTGCATGGCGGCACGCTTCGTCTCTCGGTCGGCATGGCTGTCGTAGGCCCAGACATGCACGTAGGTGTTCAGCTCGCCCACTTCCGGCGCGCCGTACATCACTGGCTCCCCCAGATGCTTTTTCTGCACCGCCATGCCGTGCTCCATCCAGAGCTTCATCTGCAGCGGAACGGTGCCGGGCAGGCAGGTATAGGTGCGCATGTCGTAGATCATCAGGTCTCTCCCCCTCTGTGGCGGCTTGCCCCGGCACCGGGCCGGGTCCTTTGCCGCACTATGGAGCCAATCGGCAGTCAGGGGAACCACCCGCCATTTACTTGTCGGCAGGCATGTACGATGAATGGCGCGAGATCAGGGGAGGTACTGACATGATCGATTTCGCGCTGACGGATGAACAGCAGGAACTGCAGGATCGGGTGACCCGCTTCGTGGCGGAGAAGGTGCTCCCGCTCGAGAAGGACAGCCGACGCGGATCGCATGGTCCGTCGGAGGACCTGCGTGACGAGCTGGTGGCACTGGCAAAGGCAGAGGGGCTTCTGAGTTCACATGTCTCCGCCGAGTGGGGCGGCATGGGGGCGGACCACCGCACCAAGGCGGTGATTTTCGAGGCAGCGGGCTATTCCATGCTCGGCCCCGTGGCACTGAACATCGCCGCGCCGGACGAAGGCAACATGCACCTGCTGGATCACGTGGGGACGGAGGCACAGAAGCAGCAGTACCTGAAGCCGCTGGCCGACGGTTCGGCACGCTCCATCTTCCTGATGACGGAGCCGTCACCCGGTGCCGGTTCCGACCCCTCCGCCATGCAGACGGTGGCACGGCCGGACGGCAACGGATGGCGCATCTCCGGCCGGAAGTGGCTGATCACCGGGGCCGAGGGCGCCTCCATCGGCATCGTCATGGCCAACACGGTGGACGAGAATGGCGAGAACATCGGTGCCTCCATGTTCATGACGCCGCTGCCGAACCCGGCGGTGAAGATCGTGCGGGTGCTCGACACGCTGGATTCCAGCTTCACCGGCGGCCATGCAGAGGTCGATATCGACGACCTGCGCGTCGATGGCGACGCGGTGCTGGGGGAGATCGGCAAGGGCTTCCGCTATGCGCAGGTCCGCCTGGCCCCGGCGCGTCTGACCCACTGCATGCGCTGGCTGGGTGCCGCGCGGCGGGCGCATGACATTGCCACCGGATATGCGCGTGAACGCATGGCCTTCGGCAAGCCGCTGATCGACCATGAGGGCGTGGGCTTCCAGCTTGCCGACAACGAGATGGATATCCTGCAGTCGCGGCTGACCATCTGGCACACCGCCTGGGTGCTCGACCAGGGGGAGCGTGGCGGGCGTGAAAGCTCCATGGCCAAGGTGATCTGCTCCGAAGCGATCTATCGCACCGTCGACAGGTCATTGCAGGTACTGGGTGGTCTCGGCCTGACGCGGGATACGGAGGTGGAGCGCATCTTCCGCGACGTCCGCGCCTTCCGCGTCTATGACGGCCCGTCGGAGGTGCATCGCTGGTCGCTGGCCAAGCAGCTCAAACGCGGCTGATGGTGAGGTAATCGCTGACCCCGGCCTGCCTTCTCCCCCTCCCGACCACCCATTGAGGATACTGCCGTGGGTGGTCGGGAGGGGGAGAGGGGCGGAACGGTCCACAGACAAATCGGGAGAGGGCAGGCTGGGGTCCACGGCAGGTTCATCACCCGCTAGTGCGTCTCGTCCTGGGCTTCCTTGAGCGCCTTGTTGTGGGCCTCCAGCAGGTCCCTGAAGTAGACGACACCGACAAGTTCCCGCTCGTCCGGGTGACGCACCACGGGCAGGAACCGATATGACGTGCCCCGGAACGCCTTCAGTGCATCGTCCAGTGGCATGTCCTGATGCAGCACCACGGGCGTCGGCGTCGAGATATCGACCGCCCGACCGATCTCGTTCAAATGCGGGTCCAGCAAGGCATACTTGATGTCGTTGGGTTGCAGGCAGCCGAGCAGGAAGCCCTTCTCGTCGACCAGGAAATGGGCCAGCGCCTCGCTTTCCCGGTACATGTCCCGCAACTGGGCAAAGGTGGTTTCAGGCGTGATCGCCAGATAACTCTCGGATGACACCCGGCGAACGGTCTGGGCATGCATCATGACCGCGTCGGCATGTACCAGATCGACAGCGCGGCGGGCGAGTTGCCAGTGGAAGAAGCTGATATAGCGGAACTGACGTGACACCACCGTTGCCAGCACGACCCCGACCATCAGTGCAATGGTGACACGATAGTCACCTGTCAGTTCGAACACGATCAGCGTGGTGGAGATCGGTGCCCCGAGTATCGCCGCGGCGACTGCGCCCATCCCGACCATTGCGTAGAGGCCGTGCTCCGCCGCCAGTTCGGGAAAGACGTGTGCCGCGATCAGTCCGAACGCGCCACCCGTCATGGCGCCGATGTACAGCGCCGGAGAGAACACCCCGCCACTGAACCCCCCCGCCAGACAGATCGAAGTCGCCGCCATCTTCGCGGCGACGAGCAGGATCAGCATCGACAGCGGGTAGAGTTGTTTCAGCGCATTGTCAGTGGCCTCATAGCCCACCCCCAGGACTTCCGGGAACTGCAGTGCGATCAGGCCGACCGCCAGCCCGGCGATGGGTGGACGCCAGAAGACGGGAATCTTCAGCACGTCCTCGATCACATCGGAGGTGAAGGCAACGGACCAGAAGAAGATCAGCGCCATGATGCCACAGACGATGCCCAGCAGCATGAAAGCAGGGAATTCCCAGAAACTGAGAATGTCGTACTGCGGGATCAGGAAGGCGGGAAAATCGCCGATATGGATACGGGTGACGACCGTGCCGATGACGGCAGCAACCACGACCGGTGCCAGGGCACGCAGCGCATAGTGGCCCAGCACCACCTCGTGAGCGAAAATCACTCCGGCGATGGGGGCATTGAACGACGCCGCCACCCCGGTGGCGACACCGCAGGCCAGCAAGGTATGGCCATCCAGCCGGTCCAGCTTCAGCTTCTTGCCGAGGAAACCCGACAGGGTGCCGCCCAGGTGGACGATCGGGCCTTCGCGGCCCACCGATGCTCCGGATCCGATGGAGATCACGTTGGCGACCGCGGTGCCGATTCCGGCCCGGAACGACATGCGTCCATCGTGATAGATCCCCGCCTCGATGACGTCTGCCACGCCTTGGTTTCGTCGCCCCGGCATCAGGTAACGCAGGAAGACTGCCAGAATCAGCCCGCCCACGACCGGCGCGAGAACCACGTGCCACCAGGGCAGCGCCCGGACCACGCCGACAAGGAACTCCGATGTCTCGCCATAGAAGAGGAACTGCGCCGCACTGAGTGCCAGACGAAACAGGATCGCCGCGTAGCCGACCGTCAGGCCGACGATCACCGCGATGCCGATCAGGTAGAACTGGTGGCGCGGAACGAAGTCGCGGAAGGGGCGGAAATCGCGGAACGAATTGCGGAACAGGGGACCAAGCATCAGTCCGGATCCGGCGCGCGTGAGCTCATGCCGCCGGTCCCCGCATCAGGACTTGCGGCGGATACGCATGCCCTGCCCGGCCTGTTCCGGCCAGGCAAGATCCTTCTGCGCTTCGGCCAGGCGGGCCACATTCTGCTGAACGTCGGCAGGCATCTCTGCTGAACGGCGCGTATCGAGATCCACGTGCAGGCACATCTGTTCCGATGTGGCGGACAGGAATCCCTCCGTCGCGTGAAACATGCGGAAGAAGGCATGAATGCGCTTCGCATCATGGTCCAGTAGCTGCACATCATAGCGCAGCGGCGCTCCCTCCAGCACCTCGCCCATGTAGTGGACATGGGTTTCGAGGGTGAAGAAGGACTTGTTGGTCTGGCGCACATAATCGATGCCGATGCCCAGATGGTCGAACAGGGCGTCGGTCGCCTTGTCGAAGGCAACATTGTAGTAGCCGACGTTCATGTGGCCGTTGTAGTCGATCCAGTCGCTCAGAACGGTGGCATCGAGGATATGCAAGGCTTCGGAATTGCTCATGTTTCGATCCTACCGCGAACACGGCGGCAGGCAAGCGCCGTTGACGGCATAGCACATGATCTCCAACTATGAATGCAACAGAGACATCACATGACCTGCGATGCCATGCACAGACAAGCCGGATCATCTGGCGAGCGAAGGACGCATCGAAATGAACGGCCTGCAACGTTCGGCTCTCCGCCTGCCCGACGGCAGTGACTGCACCGTCCTGAACAGTAATGGCGGTTCCGGGCATCCGCTGCTCTACATCCACGGGGTCGATGGAATGGAAGCGGACCAGCGCCTGCTTTCGGAGCTGTCAGCCGCATTTGCCGTTCATGCCCCGGTTCTGGACGAATTCCGGGCAATCGGCGACGTCCCGCTGATCCAGCGCCAGGTCATCGAACTGCTTTCCGCATCGAAGCTCAAGTCACCGATGCTGGCGGGTCATGCCGCCGGCGCGGCTGTGGCCGCCGAACTGGCTGCCACCATGCCCGGCACCTTCAGTCATCTCTTCCTGCTGTCCCCGATCGGGCTGGACGCGGACCAGCGTCCCGTGTCCGGCGAGGGCGTCGGCAACCGGCTGGGGCATATCGACTGTCGCACGACACTTGTCTGGGGCAAGCAGGACGCAGCGGTCAGCATGCAATCGATCCTCGACCTTGTCCGGGTGATCCCGTCAGCGGGGATCTCGACCGTGCCCCAGGGCACCGGCGACATGGTCACTACCCTGCCTGCCAAGGTCGCCCGCGCAATGCTGAACGGACTGCGCGTTCTCGCCTAGATCAACCCCTGGACGGCATCACGTCCAGCCGCACCACCATCCCCTTCTGTCCCTGTGGCGAGGGATAGCGGTCGAAGACCTTCGGATCATGGCCGGGGACGATGCAGTCGGGGTCATCGGCCAGACGGCGCATGGTGCGGAAGGCATCCAGCATCTCCCCCTGGTTCCAGACGATGACGAAGGGGCGATCCGCCTGCATGTTCTCGTAGTAGTGGCTGGCGTCGGAGGCGAGGACGATCCAGCCGACCTGGGTCCAGACCCGGACCACCTGCAGGCCCTGGGTATGGCCGCCGACGTGATGGATCGACAGGCCGGGTTCCAGCTCGACCTCCCCGTCATGGAACTCGACCCGCCCCTGGAAGACGTGATGCACCAGATCGGCGATGTGGTCGGCGGTGTAGGCATGGCTGATGGCGGGGCGGGTCATCTGACGTCCGGTGGCATAGGACATCTCGCTGTCCTGCAGATGAAACCGGGCCTTCGGGAAGTGCGCATGCCCGCCGATGTGGTCATAGTGCAGATGGGTGACGATGACGTCTTCCACGTCATGGCTCTCGATGCCGATCAGGGCCAGCCCCTCCCGCACCGTGCGGACCAGACGACGGTTGCGCCGCTCCGCATCCAGCACGTCGAAGCCGGTGTCGACCACCCAGACCTTGCCATCACGCACCAGCGCCCAGATGAAATAGTCCATGTCCATCGGCGCATCATGCGGGTCGCCCCCGATGAAATGATCACCGCGCCGTGCCTCCCGCTCGGCATACTTGATGGCATAGACCTCGAATGGCGCAGCTTCGGTCATCGGATTCTCCCCCGGTCTTCAGTCCCCGTTCTTGCAACCCTCATCGTCACCAGACGCCCGGCCCTTGCAAGCCCTTTGACCTTCCCCTATCGCTGAGCCAACCTGAATTCCCCTGAGGAGGATGTGACAGCATGGGCGCTCTCGACGGTCTTCGGATCATTGACCTGACACGGGTCCTGGGTGGGCCGTACTGCGCCCAGATCCTGGCAGACCACGGTGCCGACGTGGTCAAGCTGGAACCCCCGCAGGGCGACGAGGTCCGCGACTGGGGTCCGCCGTTCCAGGACGGGCTCTCGGCCTACTTCTCCGGCGTCAACCGCAACAAGCGCAGCCTCGGTCTCGACCTGGCAAAGGCTGAAGGCCGCGAAGTGCTGATGACACTGCTGGAAGGCGCCGACGTGCTGATGGAGAACTTCAAACCCGGCACGCTGGAGAAATGGGGCATCGGGTACGAGGACGTGCTGTCGAAACGTTTCCCGAAGCTGGTGCACTGCCGCATCTCGGGCTTCGGGGGCGATGGTCCGTTCGGTGGCCTGCCCGGATATGACGCCGCGATCCAGGCCTGGACCGGTCTGATCTCGGTCAATGGTTCTCCGGACAGCGGCGCGATCCGCCTTGGCATCCCCCTGGTGGATCTTGGCACCGGACTCTATTCCGCCATCGGCATCCTCGCGGCACTGCAGGAACGCGCCCGCTCCGGCAAGGGCCAGTATGTCGACGTCAGCCTGTTCGACTGTGGTGTCGCCATGCAGCATCCGCACGCGCCGAACTTCTTCCAGTCGGGCAATGCGCCGAAGCTGACCGGCAACGCGCATCCCAACATCTACCCCTACGACCTGTTCACCACGAAGGGCGCGGACCTGTTCCTGGCGGTGGGCAACGACCGCCAGTTCCAGCGCCTGATGGAGATTCTTGGCCGTCCCGAGATCGCGAAGGATGCGCGGTTCCTGCACAATCCCGACCGCAGCGTGAACCGGGCCGAACTGGACGCGATCCTGGAACCGCTGTGCGCCGAATGGGACGGACTGGAACTGGCAACGAAGCTGCTTTCCAGCGGAGTGCCTGCCGGGGCCGCCCTGACAGTGCCGGAGGTTGCAGCGCATCCCCATACACTGGCGCGGGAGATGGTGGTGTCCAAGGGCAACTACCAGGGCACCGGCATCCCTGTGAAACTGTCCCGCACACCGGGCGCCGTTCGCTCGACGCCGCCCGACTTCGGGGTGGACGGACGCGCCATCCTGCGCGAGGCGGGGCTGGACGAGGATGTAATCGACAAGCTCTACGCCGCCGGTATCACACTGGAAGAGCGGCGGACCTGAAACCCGACGGGGGGAGACACGATGGACAAGGATCTGTTCGAGACCGGGCTCGGAATCCGGAAGTCAGTGGTGGGTGCCGAATATGTCGACCGCGCCATGGCCGCCGCCGATGCCTTCAACCAGGACTTCCAGAACATGGTGACGGAGTACTGCTGGGGCGGTGCCTGGGGCCGCGAGGGGCTGAGCCACCGCGACCGCAGCCTGCTCAACCTCGCCATGCTGTCGGCACTGAACCGGCCGCAGGAATTCAAGCTGCACTTCAAGGGCGCGCTGAAGAACGGCGCGAGCCTGGTGGAAATTCGCGAAGTACTGCTGCAGGTCGCGGTCTATTGCGGTATCCCGGCGGGGGTAGAGGCCTTCCGGCTGGCGCGGCAGGTGCTGGAGGAAGAAGGCATTGATCCGGATGCGGAGATGAAACCCGAATGACCGACCAGAAGCCGATGACCGTGCCCGGGATAAAGGCGCGGAAGGGCGGAATGCCGATTGTCTCGCTGACCGCCTATGACTACCCGACTGCCAGCGCCATCGACGATCTCGTCGACTTCATGCTGGTGGGCGACAGCCTCGGCATGGTGGTCCATGGGCTGCCGACAACGCAGGGCGTCACCATGGAGATGATGATCATGCATGGCCAGGCCGTGATGCGGGGCGCACGCCGTGCACTGGTGGTGGTGGACATGCCTTTCGGATCCTTCGAGGAAAGTCCGGAGATGGCATGCCGCAACGCGGTTCGCATGATGAAGGAAACCGGCTGCTCCGCCGTGAAGCTGGAGGGCGGTCAGGAAATGGCCGAGACCATCCGTTTCCTGACCGAGCGCGGGATACCCGTGCTGGCCCATGTCGGCCTGATGCCGCAGAAGGTCGCGATGATGGGCGGATTCCGCACGCAGGGCCGCAAGTCGGAGATGGCGCTGAAGGTCACGGCGGATGCACAGGCCGTAAGTGACGCCGGTGCCTTTGCCATGGTGATCGAGGGCACGGTCGAGCCACTGGCGCGGGAAATCACCGAAACCGTCGCCATTCCCACCATCGGCATCGGAGCCTCGCCGGCCTGCGACGGCCAGATCCTGGTGGTGAACGACCTGATCGGGCTGGCCAGCGACTACATGCCGAAGTTCGTCAAGCGCTACGCCGAAGCCTCCGACACCATTCGCAGTGCCGTCAGCGCATACGCCGACGAAGTCCGTGCCCGCACCTTCCCCGGACCCGAGCATTGTTTCGGCATGCCGAAGGGGTGACTGGTTGCCTCAAATGTACATATTCTGTATGTTCGCAGTACGTACAAATTGATCCGGGACTGCTGTGCGATTTCGCTGGAATTCTGAAAAGAACAAGCTGATCCGGCACACACGGGGCATCGACTTCGAGGAAGTGGTGGCGGCGGTCGAACGCGGGGACCTGCTTGCAGATATCGAGAATCCAGGTGACCGCTTCCCGCATCAGCGGATACTCGTCGTCGCGATTGATGGCTACGCCATCGTGGTACTCTATGAGGAAGATGCGGAGGGGCTGTTTCTGAAGACCGCCTATCCCAGTCGCAAGCTGACACGTCTGCTGCTTGATGAGGCCGAAGAATGAGCCGAAAACGAAAGCCGCTTCTCGACACACCGTTTCTCGACGAACAGGAGAGAGACGTGATTTCGGCGGTTGAAGCTGCGTTTGAGAAATCACCAGTTTCCCCTCCGGCAGAGGATCGTCGGGAATTCCTGGCCGATGTTGCGCGGCGCACGATGAACCCGCCGAAGAAGGCGATCACAACGCGTCTGGCACAGGACGACCTCGCGAAGCTGAAGGCAAGGGCACTCGCGCTGGGTATTCCCTATCAGACCCTGCTCGCCTCCATCGTGCATCGCTATGTCGATGGAACCCTGGTTGATGCAGATCAGCGCGACACCGGCGCGTAGGGTGCCGGATCGATGGTCGGGCGCTGGCCGTCGATCAGGTGGGCGAGCAGGTCGGCGGAACCGGCGGCCATGGTCCAGCCAAGGGAGCCGTGACCGGTATTGAGGTAGAGGCCTTCCATGTCGCTCGCCCCGATCAGCGGAATGCCGCTGGGTGTCATCGGCCGCATGCCGGACCAGACAGTGGCGCGGCTGCGGTCACCTGCTTCCGGGAACAGGCAGAACAGGTCATCCAGCACATTGGCGGCACGTTGCTGGTCGATGGCCCGATCGTGTCCGACGATATCCGCCTTGCCCGCGACCCGCAGGTTGTCGCCGAGCCGGCTGACCACGAAGCGGTTGCCCTGATCGGTGATGCTGACCCGTGGCGCACGATTGGAGCCCGCCACCGGCACGGTGGCCGAATAACCCTTCACCGGATAGATCGGCAGGGCCACGCCAAGGCTGCGCATGAGATCCACTGACGCCATACCCAGCGCCACCACCACACGCTCGGCGCTGATCTGGTCGCGGTCGGTCTCGACCCCCGTGACGTGATCACAGAATGAATTGATCGACCTGACACGCTCGCCATATCGGAACCGGACGCCCGCCGTAGCAGCAACATGCGCCAGTTCGATGGCGAACTGATGCGCATCGCCGGTTTCATCGGTGGGTGCCAGTATGCCCGCCCCGACACGCCCGCTCGCCACTGCATCGGCCAGAGCCGGTTCCAGTGCCGCGCATCCGTCCGGATCGAGTACCTGCAGCGGAACATCATGGTCTTGCATGACATGGCCGATATGCGCCAGTTCGGCCTGCGCCTTCTCCGGTCTGTCGTATACCCGCAGGATACCGCGCTGTTCGCGGTGGTAGTTCAGGTCATGGGCCTCGTTCAGCGCCAGCAGACAGTGGCGACTGTGCTCCGCCAGACGGACCATCGCAGGTGCATTCGCCTGCCAGCGACCGTCGGTACAGTTCCGCACGAACTGCCCCAGCCAGGCCCATTGCCGCGGGTCGGCCCGCAGGTTCAGACGGAACGGTGCATTGGCACTTGTCATCCAGCGCAAAGCCAGACGCAGGGATCCCGGTGAGGCCCAGGGCACGGCCTCCGACGGGCTGATCTGCGCACCATTGGCAAAGCTGGTCCCGTTTGCCGGTCCCGCCTCCGCATCGACCACGGTCACCTGATGGCCACGCACAGCCAGGGCGTGGGCCGTCGTCACACCGATGATTCCTGCGCCGAGTACGACGATCCGCAACGTCCCACCTCCTGTAACCTGTGACTGGCCCCTGCAACCGGCCCCTGCAACCGGCCCCGCGACGGCTTGCCGGGGCCTGCCGTCTGGTCCAACATCCGACGCATGAAAGTCATATACAGTCCGAAACAGGAACTGCACGCGCCGGAGTCATTCATCTCCAGCGGACGTGTCCTCCCCAGTCCCGAATGTCCAGAACGGGCCGACCGGCTTTTTGCCGCAGTCCGCGGCGCGGGGCATGAGATCACTGCGCCCGATCCGGCACCGGAAAGCGCCATCGCCGCCATCCACAGCATCGATTACCTCCGTTTCCTGGCCACCGCGCATGAACGCTGGCAGGCGCTGCCCAACCCCTCGCCGTCGGTCATTCCCAACATGCATCCGGGTCGGCACATGGAGCACTATCCGGCGCATGTCATCGGACAGGCGGGCTGGCACATGGCCGACACGGCCTGTCCCATCGGTGCGGGCACCTGGGAAGCGGCACGGGCCGCGGCGGACTGTGCCGTAACCGCCGCCGCAGACGTCCTCAGCAACGGATCACCCGCCTATGCGCTCTGCCGCCCGCCAGGACACCATGCCTATCACGACCAGGCTGGCGGATTCTGCTTCCTGAACAATGTCGCCATCGCCGCCGACTGGGTGCGGGAACAGGGCCATCGCGCGGCGATCCTGGATATCGACGTTCACCACGGCAACGGCACGCAGGGCATCTTCTATCACCGCAAGGACATCTATTTCGTCTCCGTCCATGCGGACCCGAGCAACTTCTATCCGTTCTTCGCGGGCTACGCGGGGGAGCGTGGTGCGGGCGAAGGGCTGGGGTTCAACCTGAACCTGCCACAGGCGCCGGGCACCAGCGATGATGGCTGGCTGCAGACCATCGACCATGCGCTGACGGAGCTGCAACGCAACGGTACCGAAGTCCTGCTGCTGTCACTCGGCCTGGATCCGCAGGAGAATGATCCGCTGGGCGTCCTGAAGATCACGACGGAGGGCTTTCGGCGTGCAGGTGCCGCAATCTCCGCCTTCCCCGGCCCGGTGGCGATCATTCAGGAGGGTGGTTACCTCTGCGAGGAGCTGGGCGCAAATCTCGCCGCCTTCCTTGACGGTTTCGAGAACGGCTGAGGGGCTGGCAGGGGACCGCGAGCAAGATCTATCGCAACCTACTCGAAAGGAATGCGCCAGTCCTTCATGGGGCACTTGTCCTGCTCGGCGCGATAGGCGCTGCGGGTATCCAGCGCGCCATTCCGGCGTGTCGCCTGTTCATCGACACGTCGCCGGGCATCACCGACCAGAACATTGATCGCCTGCCGGAAGCGTTCGACGGCCACCTGGATGGATTCTGCCGGAATCGACTGGCGCAGGGACTGCGCGCTCATGTCGTTCTCAAGCTCCGAGAGCAGGTTCTCTGCCGCCTCACGGAAGACTTCGACGTGCCTGTCCTCATGCGCCAGGGTCACGCGGTAGGGACAACTGTCGGGATCCAGCTCGCGCGCGACATAGATCCTCACCGGCCCGGCGACGATATTGACCACCAGGCGCGACAGGGCATAGCAGCCCCGGTCTGCCGCAAGTTCCGATACCAGGAGGTTTGTCCGCACATGCAGTGACGATTCAGTGGAGCCGAGTTTCCGCCGGTTGGCGCCGGGAAAGCCCTGGCCGCGCCGACGGGAGGCGGGCAGGGCAGCGGAGGCAAGGTCCTGGATCAGTTCCGGCTCCAGCCATTCGATGCTCGCCCGGAAATCCGCCGCCTCGGCCACCGGACAATCGGCAGCATGGCTGACGCCCATCATCAGCAGCAGGGCGAGAATGACTGAAGCAGTTTTCGACATGGTCGCAGCATTCCAGCAGGTCAGCGGGCGCGCAACCGCTTCTCATGCCATCGAGACGGATTGACGGCTTCGCAGTGACCGCTATCTCGGAGTGCAGACAAGACGGAGCGGACGCATGACGCAGGAGATCGAGTTCTGGTTCGATTTCTCTTCCCCCTATGCCTATCTGGCATCGGAGCGGATCGAGGATCTGGCCGCGAAGCATGGGCGCAATGTTGCTTGGCGCCCCTTTCTGCTGGGCATCGCTTTCCGCGCGGAGGGCACGAAGCCCCTGACCCACTATGATGCCAAGGGACGCTATTCCACCCACGATTTCGCCCGCTCGGCACGGCTCTGGAACATTCCCTTCTCCATGCCGGATCCGTTTCCGGCGGCGGCGCAGGACGCATCGCGACTGTTCATCTGGCTGGACCGGCATCAGCCGCAACAGGCCGTGCCGTTCCTGCACGCCATCTATCGCGCCTATTTCGTCGGCAACCGGTTCATTGGCGACCGGGCGGTCGTGCTGCAGGTAGCTGGCGAAACGGGCATCGACACGGATCAGGCGGCTGAGGCAATCGCCGATCAGGAGATCAAGGACCGCCTGCGGGAGCTGACCCGGGAAGCGGTCGGCGACAAGGGAGTCTTCGGCGCCCCGACCATGATCGTCGATGGCGAGCTGTTCTGGGGTGCGGACCGCATCGACATGCTGGACCAGTGGCTGACCTGCGGCGGCTGGTGAGGCTCAGTCGCTGTCGGCCAGACCGAGACGCGCATGCCAGGCCGCTATGGATTCCTCGGGATAGCCGCCATGCTGGCGATCTTCCGGATCAGGCCGGAACATCACCCAGTCCGGCCTGAAGTCCGTCATCAGGTGGGTATGCTCGGGCGGGACCGGCAATGGCGTGTCGATCGCACTGGCCAGCGGATGGATCAGTTCCGGCCACCGGGTATCGAACAGCCAGAGATGACTGCCACAGGCTCCGCAGAACCGCCGCTCCGCATTGCTTCGCGATATGGTGCCATCCTCGCCTTCCATCCGCGCGTGATAGCTGCGGAGTTCCCCCTCCCCCTGAAGGATCTCGAGGCTGGCTGCCTCCGCACCAATGTTGATCGCCGATCCGGCGCCACCGCCGGTCTTGCGGCAGATGCCGCAATAGCAGACGTTGAAGGGGTAGGGATGCGGGCAGCGCACCCGAAACCGAACTGCCTGACAATGGCACGATCCCTCAAGCAGCATTCTCCAGGCTCCCCTGCATCCCGTCGGGAAGCAGTTGTGCGGCCCGATCATCAGTGATTCTAGATCGGTCCCGGACCAGAGGGAACCGCATCCACGGGAGAAGCCTCGTACAATCTTTGCGCGCAGCAGCGCCGTGCCAATCTCAGTCGCTCTGCTTCTTGCCCAGACCACTCTTCCGGGCAAATTCGGAGCGCTGGCGCGAATAGGCCGGTGCGACCATCGGGTAGTCGGGGGGAAGCAGCCATTTGGCCCTGTACTGCTCAGGCGTCATGCCATAGGCCGCATGGAGGTGCCGTCGGAGCGTCTTGAGCCTGCGCCCGTCCTCCAGGCAGATCAGGTACTGGTCCTTGACCGACCGCTCTATCGGCACAGCCGGTTTCTGCACCACCTGCCCGGTCGGCGGCTCACCGCCCTCGATATCGGAAAGCGCGGACCGGGTCTTGTCGATCAGGGAAACCAGACCATCGACACCAATCTCGTTCCTCGCAACATAGGCGGTCACGATCTGAACAGTCATGTTCATGATACGCGCAAGTGACCCGCTTTCAGTGTCACTGCTCACCCGTTATCCCCCAAGATACTGCACCGACGTCTTGCCAGCATTTCAGACAGTTGAATTAAGTCCTTGCTTTCAAACAACATGCTGATCAGACAAAACAGGAATTGCAACCGAAAACAGCATTGAACCACACAGCGCCATCAAGGGTGGAGGAAGTGCATTCTGAATGCAGACGAGGCGCATTGCTTCATGCATTGCAATGCAGGGACGCCCAGGCAGCCACGGCCAGGAGAATGGCCGGTTCGCAGGCAGTCTCGGCAACTGTGCGCATATCGGTGCACATGGGCGCGGCCAGAGGAGCAGCAACGTGCTGCGCCACTGTTGCGGAGGAAACGCCGTCAGAGGCCGACCTCAACAGATAATCATGTCGACATCGCACGACACCATTGCTTTCGTTGCATACCTCATGAGCTGATGGCAGCAGCCAGACTCCGGGGCGTCATTGGCCGGGAACGCATGGTGCCTGGTCGGGCTGTGGAGACCGCTGCCACAGGTTCGGGACACGACAGGCGTCGTCCCCGGCGTGCGCCGGATCGCTGAAGACCAGCCCCCTCGCGGCTCCCGCTCAGCCGACCCCCGATCTCGCCTCTTGCACGTTTCAGTTGCGCATCAACTGACACATGAGGGTAGTCGGGCCGCACGATCGACCCGACATACGGGGCCAGCATGATCCGATCTTCGCGTGATCAACCGTCGAAGCCGACGAACCTGGCAACCTCGGAGACCGGCCGCCGGACCGATTTCACGGTGTTGGCGGCAAATTCCTCGTCCGGATAGCCCATCGCGACACAGGTCATGATCACCTGATCCTCGGGGATCTGCGCATGCTCGCGAACCACCGCCGACTGCATGATGCCCTGCCCGTTGATGACCGCCCCCAGACCCCGGGTCCATGCGGCCAGAACAAGACCATAGGTCACTGCGCCCAGATCGAAATGCGCCACCGTCGCGCCAGGATCGAGATCCTTGTCATAGGTCACGACGATCGAGACCGGGGCATCGAACTGGCGGAAACCACGCATGACCCAGTCCTGCCGCCTTTCCTTGTCATACCGTTCAATTCCCATCGCCTCGAAAAGCTGCACGGCGATGTCGATCTGCCGCTGGCGGTGCACTCCCTCGTACTCCCCATGTGTCGGGATCTCGCGCTGCGGCTTGATGCCGGCCAGCATCCGCTCGCTGTTGCCCTGCCGGATCCTGTCCAGCGGCTCCCCCGTCACGACATGCAGATGCCAGGGCTGGGTATTCATCGACGATGGCGCTCCGGTCGCCAGATCAATGATTTCCTCGATCAGCGCCTGCGGCACCGGATCAGGCTTGTAGCCACGGATACTGCGACGCGCGCGCACCAGTTCGTCGAATTGCATCTTCTTCCCCAGGGACATTGAGCTTGGGGCCGCGCCCCGGATGGATCGCGACGTTACTACGCCAGACAGCGCGCAGGCAAAGCCTGACACCACGGGAACAGCGTCGGAGCGACATGTCCTATACGCAACCTTAACTCCCATGGGCGTAGATGCATGGTTGATCCATGCAAGGGACGTGATTGCCGGACATGCTGCAGTCGGACACCAGCGATACAGTTACCCACAATTTCTGGACGGGCGAGTTCACCGACCGGGCCATGGAATCACGATTCCTGCAGGCCAACATCACGACCCAGCGCAGGCAAACCGTGATCCTGGGCGTGATCATCATGACCGCCTCCTGGCCGATCATCCTCTTCGACTACATGGCCGCCGTGGCTCATCCCGACATTGTCTGGATCACGGTCACCCGTGGCCTCATCGCGATCTCTCCGGCGCTCTGGTTCATTCTCGTGCGGCTGAAGGCATCCAGCCGCACGATGGACCACTGCCTGTTCTGGTACGCGATCTACGTTGTCTTTGACCTCGTGATGCTGACCCACCTGTTCCACGCCGACATTACCGTGATCGCGGCGCGCGCACCGCTGTATGTCATGATCGCCAATGTGATGCTGCCCATGGCCGCGCGGCTGCGGGCGATCCTGAACCTGTTCGGCGTCGTCTTCATCACAGCCGGTTTCTGGTTGCTGGCAGACACTGCATTCGAAACTCTGGGGTCAGTCAGCTCCATCATGGTGACAGCTCACCTGTTCGGTTTCGCAGCGGGAAGCTGGCTTGCCCGATTGCGCAGGGCCGAGTTCGCGCGCGCCTCGGAGATCGAGGCAGCAAATGCGGCACTGCGCCTCTCGCACCAGCAGATGGAGGAGGCCAATGCCGCAAAGAGTATCTTCCTGTCCAACGTCAGTCACGAACTTCGAACCCCCCTGAACGCGATCATCGGCTTTTCCGAAATGCTGGACCACAAGGTCTTCGGGCCGCTGGGCGACCAACGCTACGAAGGTTACGCCAGCGACATCAGCAAGAGCGGTCGCCTGCTGCTTGACCTGATCAACGACCTGCTGGACCTCAACAAGGTGGAGGCCGGCAAGTTCGACCTGGATGCCGAATGGACCAGCGTGCGGGAGTCCGCCGAGGATTCGATGCGCATGATCAGCATGGCAGAGCGCCTGAAGGGGGCTGATCGGATCAGGGTCGCGGACATGCCCGATATCGATGTGCTTGTCGATCTCCGGGCGCTGCAGCAGATCATCCTCAATCTGCTGACGAACGCACTGAAATATGCCGGAGACAGCGCTCAGATCACGCTTCTTGCCGAGACCGACAACCAGGGGAACTTGCACTTCGGTGTTGCCGACACCGGCATTGGCATGTCGGCAGCCACAGTTGCCCGCCTGTTGCACCCCTTCGAGCAGGAAGATGCAAGAATCTCCCGCAGCAAGGAAGGTTGGGGTCTGGGCCTGCCACTCGCCAACGGGCTGGCCACCGCCATGGGCGGCCACCTGTCCGTCCAGAGCACGCCCGGCGAAGGCACGCGGGCCGTGATCGTGCTGCCGAATGAACTGGTCCGTCAGCGCGGAAGAGCCGACGCCGCCTGATACCGATCCGACGGTCAGGACAGCTTCACGATCCGCTGGGGAAAAGTGGTGGAGCCAGGCGGAATCGAACCGCCGACCTCTTGAATGCCATTCAAGCGCTCTCCCAACTGAGCTATGGCCCCACCGTCTTCGTGGCGGGTTCCGCAAAGCGGCCCGCGACGGAGGCGGAAACTAGGCAAAGCCGATGCGGATTGCAAGCGCTCAATACAGGTCGCTGCCGACAGGCGAACCGACCGTCGCTCGGCGGCTGCCGACGTACTTTCTGCCGACCGCGAGAGACCCCGCAGCGTCAGCCAGCCCAGCGCCAGGACCGGGGCGAAACCGGCAAAGACCCAGAAGCCGACCGCGCCGGTATCCGCCGCATCGATCCCGTCCGCGTAACCGGCAAGATTGGCGAACAGTCCGGCAAGCGCGGCACCAAGGCCATAGCCGATCATCTGCGTCGTCGGCACGGCGGCAGAGGCCCGTTCACGATCACCATCCAGCGCCGAGGCAACGATGCGCCGCAGGACAAAGGCCCATGCCCCGCCAAAGCCGGCACCGAGGCAGAAGGTGAAGGGCAGCAGGCTCCAGATCGATCCCTGCGGCAAGGCAACCGCCAACCCCAGCACACCGATGGTCATCAGGGCCGCACCGCCCCGGATCACCAGCATCTCGTGGCGCTGGGACAGACCGGCAACCGCCAGCGCCGCAATCGTCCATGCCACGGACTCGGACGCGACCAGATAACCGCCGACAAGTGGCGAGACCCCGAAACGCATCTGTGCCAGCAGCGGCCCGTAGAGCGTGAAGGAAATAGTGCCGGTGGCGAAGAACAGGACGAAGAGGATTCCGCCGCCGACCGGCGAACCGATCGACAAGGTGTTGCGCGGAAACAGCCTGACGCCTGCTCCCCGGTCCAGCCGGAAGAAGCCGACGAGCATCAGGATGCCGAGCACGATCAGGCTGACCGAGGCCACGCCTGACGCCAGCGTACCCGCCGTGGCAATCGCGACAATGGCCAGCAGCAACAGCAGCAGGCGCGACCATGGAACCGCTGAACTCGCGTCAGACCGTGCATGTGCCTTCTCAGGCCTGTCGCTGCGCAGCAGCAGAAGGGCGAGCAGGACCAGCACGACGGCCTGAACCGCGAAGGCAACGAAGCCCATGCGCCAGAGTCCCGCGTTGGCGAAGACGCCCCCGATCAGTGGCCCGCAGAAAGCGGATGCGCCCCAGATCGCGGAGATCAGCGCCATCACCACCGGCAGCAGACGATCCGGGAACAGGCGGTCGGTGGCGACGAAGACGATGGCCACCAGCGCGCCGCCGCCCAGCCCCTGCCCCAGCCGACCGATCAGGATCACGGCCATGTCAGGCGCGGCGGCGCTCGCCAGGCAACCAAGAGCGAACAGGCTGGCGGAGCCGCACATGGCCAGACGCAGACCGATGCGGACCGCCAGCAGACCAGTGGCTGCACCCGCGACAACGGAACCGATCTCGTAGAGCGCCAGTGTCCAGCCCATCCAGGGCGCGCCACCAACCTCGATCACCGCGCTCGGCATCAGTGTCGCCACCATCAGCGCGTCCGCCGCATGCAGCCAGACACCCAGACAGAGCACGATGAAGCGCGGCAGATGCCCGCCGCGCAGCAATTCCTGCCAGGGGGCATGGCCTGTCGGACCTGGCGCTTCAGTCGGAATGGTCATGGCCTCGCCAATCTGGGGCAGCGGTGGCGCGGCGACAAGCTGACGGAGCCACGAAGCCTGCATCGACTGCGTGGTATCGCGGTGCAGCACGTATTGGCAATCATTGGTGCACCTCAGTCGAAGCATGCCCGGCCAGCATGCCCGTAAGCTTTCACCCACAAGCACATGAACGGATGGAGAGCACCTTGGCCTATCGCATTTCCGTGGATACCGGAGGAACCTTCACCGACGTGGTCGTGACCGACGCGCAGGGCCGGATGACCATCGGCAAGGCGTTGACGACCCGTGACCGGATCTCCGTCGGCATGAAGGAAGCAATCTCGGCAGCCGCAGCCGAGCTTGGGATCACCTTTGGTGAACTGCTGGCTCAGGCCGATCTGCTGATCTATGGCACCACGCGGGCGACCAATGCCATTGTCACCAAGACCGTGGCCAAGACCGCCTTTGTCACCACGGAGGGGTTTCCCGATATCCTGCTGCTGAAGGAAGGCGGCAAGTTCAATCCGCATGACTTCACGGAGGAATATCCCGACCCCTACATCCCGCGCCGCCACACGTTCGAGATGTCGGAGCGGATCGGCGCGCAGGGTCAGGTGACGACCCCGCTCAACGAGGCAAAGGCCCGCGCCACGCTGGAAACCATCCGGGACCGGGGGTTCGAGGCGATTGCCGTCTGCCTGATCTGGTCAATCGCCAACCCGGAGCACGAGCTTGCCATCGGCGCGATGATCCAGGAGATCATGCCCGACGTCCCGTTCACGCTGTCGCATGAGCTGATTCCCATCGTCCGCGAGTACCGCCGCGCCTCCGCCACCGCCATCGACGCCTCCCTGAAACCGCTGATGCAGTCACACCTGCGCGGGCTGGAGCAGGACATGCGCGAAGCAGGCTATGCGGGGGAAATCCTGGTCAGCACCACGGCGGGTGGCTGCAACCATGTCGAGGCACTGGTGCAGAAGCCGATCTATACCATCGGCTCCGGCCCGGCGATGGCACCGATCGCAGGGCTCACCTTCTCCCAGGCCGAGGCCATGGGCGACAATGTGATCATCTGCGACACGGGCGGCACCACCTTCGATGTCGGGCTGGTGCGTGACGGTCGCCTGACCTTCAGCCGCGATACCTGGCTGGGTGGCCTGTATACGGGCGACCTGCTTGGTGTTTCATCGGTCGACATGCGCTCCATCGGTGCCGGTGGCGGCTCCATCGCCTGGGTCGACGAGGGCGGGTTGATGCGGGTCGGACCACAGTCGGCGGGTGCCGACCCGGGTCCCGCCTGCTATGGCAACGGTGGCGAGGATCCGACGGTGTCCGACGCAGCAGTGGTGCTTGGATACTTCGATCCGGATTACTTTCTCGGTGGCCGCATGACACTTGACGTGGACGCCGCGCGGCGCGCCGTGAAGCGGGTGGCGGACCAGGCCGGGTACACGGTCGAGGAAACCGCGTTCCGCATCATGGGACTGGCCAGCGACCTGATGATGCGCGCCATCAGCGACATCACCATCAACGAAGGCTTCAATCCCCGCGAGAGCACCATTGTCGCGGGCGGCGGTGCGGCGGGGGTCAACATCATGACCATTGCCAGCGAACTTGGCTGCAACCGGGTGATCCTGCCCAAGGTCGCCTCGGCCCTGTCAGCAGCAGGCATGCAGTTCGCCGATATCGTGGCGGAGGAGGCGACGAGCCTCGTCACCCTGTCCAACCGCTTCGACATGGCGGCCGTCAATGCGACACTGGAGGATCTGGAGGAACGGCTGGAAGCGTTCCGGCGCACCCTGCCCGGCGGCGGTGACCGTTACCGTCTGGAGCACGTGGCGGAGGCCCGGTACCTGGCGCAGGTCTGGGAACTGGACACGCCCATCGGAACGTCACGCTTCAACTCCCAGCAGGATCTCGACAATTTCGTCGAGGCCTTCCACCAAGTACATGAGCGGGTCTTCGCCGTGCGTGACGAAGGCAGCCCCGTGGAGGTCGTGACCTGGAAGGTCCGGCTGGTAGTGCAGATCTCGGAACCTCCGGTCATTGCCGGAGCCATCGACAGCACCACGGAGGCCGGGAAGCCCACCGTCAGCCGCCAGTGCTATTTCGGTGATGCAACCCCGGTGACCACCCCGATCTACAAGGCATCGGACATCGAACCCGGCAACCGCATCAGCGGCCCTGCGATCATCGAGGAGCCGACAACGACGCTTGTCGTCTATCCTGGCATGTCCGCAACCGTCAGCGCGGCTGGCAACTATCGTCTCGACGTGGCCTGAAAGGAGTCCCTCCCATGACTGAAGCCAAGAACGAGAAATTCGATTCCTACATGACCGCGATCATCGCCAACCGCGTTGACGGCATCATCCGGGAAATGACCAACACCCTGCTGCGAGCGGCACGATCCGCGGTGATCAACAGCGCGCGGGATTTCAGTTGCTCCATCTGCACCGGCGACAACAAGTTGCTGGCGGCGGCGGAGGGGCTGCCGATCCACATCTTCGGCAGCCACATGCAGTCCAAGGCCATGACCGACTTCAACGATGATATCCGGGAAGGCGACTGCTACCTGCACAACGACCCCTATTCGGGCAATACCCATGCCGCCGACCATACCTTCCTGGTACCCGTGTTCTTCGAAGGGGAACATCTGTTCACCGCTGTCGCCAAGGCGCATCAGGCCGACATCGGCAATTCGCTGCCCACCACCTACATGGCCGGCGCCAAGGACCAGTACGAGGAAGGCGCCCTGATCTTCCCCGCTGTCCGCATTCAGCGCGATTATACCAACATCGAGGACGTGGTGCGCATGTGCCGTTCACGGATCCGGGTGCCGGGGCAATGGTATGGCGATTACCTGGCCGGGATCGGTTCCGCCCGCATCGGCGAACGCCGCCTGAAGGAGCTTTGCGAGAAGTACGGCAAGGACACCATCAAGGCCTTCATCCGCGACTGGTTCGACTATTCGGAGGAACGGATGGCCCAGGCCATCGCCAAGCTGCCGAAATCGACCCTGAAGAATTCCGGTGCGCATGACCCCTACGGCGATCTGCTGCCGGAGGGGATTCCGCTGAACGTCGAGGTCCGGATCGATCCCGACGACCGCATGATCGACGTGGACCTGACCGACAATATCGACAATGTCGACTGCGGACTGAACGAGAGCGAGGCCTGTGCCTCCGCCTCCACCATCGCCGGGGTCTTCAATTCGCTGGACCCGACGGTGCCACGCAACTCCGGTTCCTTCCGCCGCATACGGCTGCACCTGAAGGACGGGGCCATCGCCGGACGCCCGAAGTTCCCGCACAGTTGTTCCGTTTCCACCACCAATGTCGCCGACCGGCTGATCAACATCGTGCAGTCGGCCTTCGCGGAGATCGGTGACGGCTGGGGCCTGGCGGAGGGCGGTGTCGGCATGGGGGCCGGTTTCGCGGTTGTGTCGGGCAAGGATGACCGGGCGGAGGACGAGCCCTATGTGAACCAGTTGATCATCGCCAGTTCCGGCGGCCCGGCCAGTCCGGTGGCGGATGGCTGGATCACCTATGGCATCCCGGTCGTGGCCGGGTTGATGTACCGCGACTCCGTGGAGATCGACGAACTGAAGCATCCGCTGCAGTTCCAGTACCTGCGCATCGTCACCGGCAGTGGCGGGGCGGGGCGGCTGCGCGGGGCACCTGCCATGGAGATCTCCTACGGCCCGACGGAGCTGCCGATGGATGTGCTCTGGCCCTGTGACGGCACCGTCTATGCCCCGAAGGGTGTCCGGGGCGGGGATGCCGGTTCCGCCTGCCAGCACTTCAAGGTCAGCGCCAACGGGCTGGAAGAGGAACTGCCCAGCATCGTCGAGGTCCAGTTGAAGAAGGGCGAGCGGGTGCGGGGCAATCATTCCGGTGGCGGCGGCTACGGTAGCCCGCTCGACCGCGACCCGCGCAAGGTACTGAAGGACGTGCTGGAACGCTACGAAACCCCCGACCGGGCGCGCGATGTCTATGGCGTCGTGCTGACCGGTTCAGGCGACGCGGAGACGCTGGCGCTCGACGTTGCCGCCACCGAGAAACTGCGGGCTGAGCGCACCGCCGCGTGACGTGAAACCGTCACAGTCCGCGACGAACGAACGCCCCTTCCCCCTCGACGGGGGAAGGTCGGGATGGGGGTGAATCGACGAAGCCGAACGCTGACCTCCTACCGACCATGCCCCGCGATGATGATCTCGCGCGGGTAGTCGGTCAGGTAGTCGCAACCGTCCGCCGTCACCACGATGGAGTCGCCGATGCGCCCGCCAAGGCTGCCGTCCAGGCTGATCCCGCCGTCAACGGCGAAGGTCATGCCCGGTTGCAGGATGGTGGTGTCCCCGGCCTTCAGTTCCGGTGCCTCCAGATACGACATGCCGATGGAGCGACCGGTGCGGTAGCCGGTGACATAGCCACGCTCGCGGTAGACGGCGTTGGCGGCCTCGGCCACGGACTCCGCCGTCACGCCAGGGCGGATCGCGGCGATTGCCGCCTGCTGTGCGTCGATGGCGACCTGCTGCACGCGGGCGGCATCATCGGACACCTCATCGACAAAGAACATGCGGTCGAAGCCGAGCTTGTAGAGCTTGAACTGCGCCATGTTGCAGAAGCAGAAATAGACCGGATCGCCCACCGCCAGCGGTTTCACGCTGGCTCGGCGATGCACCATCGAGGTGTCGCGGCCCGACTGCATGACCTGCAGATTGTGGATCATGGGGGAGACGAAGGCCTCCCACCCTCGCGCGGTCAGGAACCCGGCGGCCTTCCGCGTCCCGGCATTGATGACGGCCAGCGCGGCCTCGTACTCCGGCGCGCCTGCGGCCAGCGCTCCCTCCGCTGCCGCCATCATCGCCCCAGCGATCTCCCCCGCCTGGCGCATGACGCCGATTTCCTCCGCAGACTTGATCATCCGCATCGGTCCCAGCACCGGTGCAATATCGGTCAGACGGGTGTCTGGCAGACTGCTGTCGAACCAGTTGCGCACGATGGCAGGCAGGGTCGCGGCCTCCACCGCAACCGCCCTGTGCCGTTCCCCCAGCACCCGCGCCAGCACTGTCTCCCAGCGATTGGCGCCTGCGTCTTCCCAGGTCTCGATCCGGCTGACCCAGGTCATGGCGCCCACCATCTCGCTTTCCATCAGCGGGGTGAGAACAGTCGGCTCCTCATCCGGGCGGATGATCAGGAACGTCGGGCGACCGAACTCCACCGAGAGGTAACCCCAGAACCCGGCCAGCCAGGCAATCGAGCTTTCGTCGGTCAGGACGGCGACTTCGATCCCTTCCTCCCGCATCCGCTGCTGAAACGCGGTTGTCCGTTGGCATGCCTGCTCCAGCATCGCTGCACCTCCCTCTGACCTGTCGCCTCATCGGCCTTCCGCCGACACCGGCAGTCGCATTCGGAACTGGCACGGCGTTCAGACCCATGGAACTCTTGCGGCAGGTTGGGAGAGCGATATCGATGAGGCAATATCCATCAGCGACACGGAATGTCCGGTTCGACACCGGCAGTCACCACCGGGCCAAGATCGGTTTCGTGCTGCTGGCGACCGAACAGACGATCGAAGGTGACATGATGCGCCATGCACCTGACGGCGTCGGCATGCACTTCACCCGCGCCGCCATCCCCGACTCCATAACCAGTACCACCCTGGCGGCGCAGGCCGACTTGCTGGCCTATGCAGCCGCAACCCTGTTGCCGGACGGATCACTGGATGTCATCAGCTACGCCTGCACCTCAGGTAGTCTGGTGATCGGGGAGGACAGGGTTTTCGCCGAACTGAACCGTGGTGCACCGAACGCGAAGGCAACTTCCCTGATCACCGGCGTCATCCGTGCCCTGCGGGCCGTTCAGGCTAGACGGATCGTCGTCGCGACACCCTACCTCGACGAGATCAATCACCGGGAAGCCGAATATCTGGAGCGGGCAGGCTTCGAGGTGATCGACATCCAGGGTCTGAACCTGGAGAAGGACAGCGACATGATCCGGGTCGCCCCCGACTACATCCAGGAGTTTGCACTGTCCCTCGACCACCCCGACGCGGATGCGATCTTCGTCTCCTGCGGCGCGCTGCGAACGCTGGACGTCGTGCAACAGTTGGAGGAGAAGGCCGACAAGCCGGTCATCGCCAGCAATCAGGCAATGCTGTGGGACACCCTGCGGCTGGGCGGGGTCAGTGACCGGCTGCAGGGGCTGGGTCGCCTGCTGCATCTGCCATGAAGGTTGCGGTGTTCCAGTGCGACCTTGCCGGTGCCGACTCGAAGACCCGGCTGGCAAGGCTGCATCACGTGATGCAACAGGCGGATGCCGATCTGCTGCTCTGCCCGGAACTCTTCATGTCCGGCTATCACATCGGCGACCGCATAACGGAACTGGCGGAGAGCTCGACCGGTCCCTTCGCCAAGAGGGTGGCCGAGATCGCAAGAACGACCGGCACAGCAGTCGCCTTTGGCTACCCGGAAGCCGCGGACGGCCTGATCTACAACAGTGCGCTCTGCATCGGACGCGATGGTGAGATGCTGGCAAATCACCGCAAGCTCGTCATCCCTCCGGGACCGGAGATCGGTCATTTCGCAGCGGGCGACAGTCTGACCCTGTTCGACCTCGACGGTATCCGGTTCGCCCTGCTGATCTGCTACGACATCGAATTTCCGGAGGCTGCACGTGCGGCTTCTGCGGCGGGCGCGGAAGTGATCCTGGCCCCCACCGCCCTTGCCGCGCAATGGTCGGTCGTTGCCGAACGGGTCATTCCGGCACGCGCTTTCGAGAACGGCAGCCACATTGTCTATGCCAATCACGCCGGAACGGAGAATGGGCTGGAATACGCCGGATCAAGCGTGATTCTTGACCCGATAGGGGGTGATCAGGCCCGCGCAGACACATCAGAGACTGTAATCACTGCGATTATTGATCGTGATCAGGTCCACCGCGCACGTGCCAGATTGCCCTATCTGCGGGATGCGGCGGCCCTGCGGGATCGGCTGATCTGAACCGGGTCAGTTCTGGCGCAGCAACTGCTCTGCCCGGTCGAAGCGTTCCGTCTCGATCAGCATGGCAACGTAATCGGCCAGCAGCGAGCGGTCGGTCGGGCGCTCCGCGACAAGTCCTTCGTAGACCACAATGGCCTCCTTATCCGCGCCAATGGCACTGAGTCCCGTCGCCTTCCTGCGCCGCGTCTCGAAGTCATTCTCCTCCTTCGCCGCGATGCGTTCCAGCATCTCGCGATAGGCCGCACGGGCTTCCTGCTGACGGTTCATGGCGGAGAGGGACAGGCCATAATAGTACCAGGGCCGATGGTCGGCACGCCCCTCCGCATCGGCAACACGGAAGTACCGGTCAAGAACGCCGACAGCCTTCTCGGCGCGCCCGGCAAACGCGAAGGTGCGCCCCGCCTGCAGCAGCCGGTCCGGGTCATCGCCAAGCCGGTCCAGCAGCTTGTCCCAGGCCTGAACCGCCACGTCCGGCCTGGCTGCCTGCTCCGCCCAGTCGGCCATCTGCAACAGGGGCTGGGTCTCGTCAGTCGGCGGAATGAGGCGGCTGAGCAACTGACCCACCTCATCGAAGCCACGTTCCGCGATCAGCGCATCGACGTAGGGTGCCAGTACCGGATCCGCGCCCGAAACAGGCGGCCTGGGCGCGACCAGGGCAATGGTCCGTGCCGTTGCCCCGACGTCGTTCAGCAGTTGCAGCCAGGCAGCGCGCTCCGGTCCGGTTTCGGCGGTTCGCGCCCGGCGGGAAAGCCATTCCAGCCCCCGTTCCGGCGGGCGCGGCCCCCAGAGAAAGACGAGCTGCTGCACATCGGGCGAGTCCGGACGCGCATCCTGCGCCAGCAGGCTGAATGCCTGTTCAGCCACCGGTTTGCCCCCCAGATCAAGCAGGCGGAACGCGGCGTTGCGGCGATCCTGGACGGAGAGCCGCTTGTCGATTGACCGGCGCGTGACCCAGGTGATCAGGTCGTCACGGCGTCCGGCGGTTGCCAGCGCTTCCTCGTAGACAGGCGGCCAGGGGCCGGTCGGCTCCGCCCGCGCGACCTTCTCCAGGAACGGCAGGGCGCGGGCGGGTCCGGCTACCTCCAGCAGTTCGTAGAGCAGCAGGTCGCGCCGGGCGGCGGGCGGGTTGGATTGCAGACGCCGGACGATCAGATCCGCGCGTTCCCTGTCCGCGTTCGCCAGACGCAACGCCTGCATATAAGCCTCTTCCCACTTCGCCGGGTCCGCCTTCGCCAGATCGCGCAGGGCCGGCAGCGCCAGATCGCCCAGTCCCGCATCCAGCAGGGCGAACAGCAATCCCTCCCGCGTGGCCGCATCCATTGTCGGGTCAGCCAGCGCGGTCTTCGCAAAGCTGCGCAGGTCCGCCGGGTCGCCGCCACGGCCAAGGGCGGAAATATAGGCACTGCGGACCTCCGCCGAGCCGGGCAGCAGCGCGCGCAGGATCGGCACCGCCTCCTCCGCCCGTCCGGCAGCGGTCAGGGCCTGCCCCCAGACGAGCGATGCCTCGTTGCCTGGATAGAGTCCCTGCAGCTTCTCCGCTGCCGCGAAGGCCAGGTCAGGTTTCGCCCCCTGCGCGGCGAGATAGTAGATGTCGGAGAGCACCTGACGACCGGGCTGCGGCGTCGCCTTCAGCCAGGCCAGCACCGGCCCGGCCTGGCCCGCCTGTGTCTCCAGACGCGCCCAGCCCTCCTGCACCTGTGGTGCAGAACGCTGTTCCTGCAAGGTCCTCAGCAGCGGCAACCCCTCCTTCGCCTTGCCCAGTTCGAGGTAGAGGTTGGCGAGATTGGCAATGGCAAAGGGCGGTGTCGCGGGATCGCGCGCCACGGTCTCCAACAGCGCCAGCGCCCGCGCATTCTCCCCCAGATCGGTCAGGGTCCGCGCGACGGAGAGGCGCGTCGTCAGCGGCGGATTCGGGACCGCCAGAGCCTTTTCTACCCAGTCCCGCGCGGCCTTGCTGTCACCGCGTGCCACAGCGATGCGCGCCGCCATGGCAGGCCGCTTGGCCAGGAAGTCCGGGCCGGTTTCCGCCAGCAGCCAGTCGATCAGGGCAAAGTCGCCTTCCTCCGCTGCGTTCTCGGCCAGGGAGGCTATCGTGTCCTCCGGCAGCAGGCGCGGGTTCTGCCGTCGCGCCTCGGCAAAGGCGAGCAGCGGCTGGTCCAGTTCTATGGCCAGCGCCATCAGATCGTCGGCAAGCAGCAACGGCTGCGGCTCACCAGCCGCGCGGTCCTGCAGGAAAGCCAGCGCCTGCGGCTTCCGATCTGCGGCGGAGAGTGCCGCGACATAGACTTCCGCATCCTCCGGTCTGCCGGGCAGCAGGTCCTTCAGGATCGGCAGCGCCTCCTCCGCCCGGCCGCGCCCGATCAGGGCATTGGCATAGATGCGCCGGGTGCGGTCATCCTGCTCCAACTGGTAAAGGCGCGTTGCGGCATCGAAGGCCAGGGGTTCCGCCCCGCTCTCCGCCGCCAGGAAATGAATATCCTCCAGCAACTGGCGGTTCGTGACACGGGCGCGGGTCAGCCAGTCCTGCACCCGTCGCGGATCACCGGCACGGGTTTCCAGCCGCGCCCAGCCTGCCTGTACCTGAGCCTCGGAACGTTGCTCCGCCAGGGAACGCATCAGCGGCAGGCCGTCGCGGGCGCGGTCCAGCTCCAGGTAGAGCGCGGCCAGATTGCCGATCGCCCATGCAGGTGTTTCGGGATTGCGGGCCAGACTTTCCAGCCGTTTCAGCGCGCCCGCCTGATCGCCCAGTTCGGCCTGTACCCGCGCCAGATCGATCCGGTCATTCAGGCGCAGGTCCGGCAGGGCACTGGCCCGCGCCAGCCACTCCGCCGCAGCCTTGCGGTCATTGCGCGCAATGGCGATGCGGGCGGCGGTGACAGGTCGCGCCTCCAGAAACGCCGGACCAAGCGCGGACAGCATGCTGTCGATCAGTTCGAATCGGCCTTCCAGTGCGGCGGTCTCGGCCAGATAGGCGACAGTGTCCCCGGGCAGCCGGGTCGGGTCCTGACGCTGCAGTTCGGCAAACGCCAGGGCCGACTGCCCCTGATCGATGGCCAGGGTGATCAGGTCGTCAGCCAGTTGCGGCGGCAAGGCCGCGTCTACCCCACGCGCCTGAAGGAAAGCCAGGGCATCCGCCTGACGGTTAGCGGCAATCAGGGCCTCGATCCATGTCTCCGCATCATCGGCGCTGCCGGGCAGCAGCACCTCGAGGACCGCCAGAGCCTGTCCCGCACGACCATTGGCCGTGAGCGCCTGACCATAGAGTCGGCGCGATTCACGATCCGGATGGTCACGGAACAGCCGCTCGGCCGCGAACAGGGCAGAGACAGGCGCCAGTCCCGGCGTCGAGAGGTCGACGATGTCAGTCAGCACTTCCCGGTCGACCAGACCCTGCTGCTGCAGCCATGCGAGCAGAGCCTTGTCCTTGCCCGATTTCGCTGCGATCCGGGCCCAACCCGCCTCAGCCGCAGGAGACGGATTGGTACGTCGCAGTCCGCTGAAGGCAGCCAGCCCGGCCTGCAGCCGCTCCGTGCTGATGTAAAGCTGCGTCAGTGAGCGGATCATTGGCTCGTTCAGGTCGGGACGTGCCGCAATGCGGTCCAGCAGGCGCGCGGCCCTCGGGTCTTCGCCCAGTTTCAGCCAGGCACGCGCCAGGCGAAACTGCTCATGCGTCGGCAGGTCGGTCTCTGCCGCAGCCCTTTGTGCCTCGACCAGCCCATCATCGCGTCGGCCAACACTCAGCAGCAGTTCCGCCATCAGCGCCGGGTGCGCGGCCCGGAATGATGCCTGCAGTTCCCCCAGCAGTTTCTGCGCCAGCGCCTGGCGGCGGAAAGCGACTGCAACATCACCAATGGCCCGCAGGCGGAAATCAGTCAGCCCGGAGAGATCACGCCGCAAGGCTACCTGCTCCAGCAGATCGACTTCCTGCCCCTGCAGGGCGAGGTCGATGAAAACCGGGAACGCCAGGTCCGGCAGCTTGTCCGCCCTGTCCAGTGCCACGAGACGTTCGAGCGCCACGGTCGTGCGATCCAGCCCGTCCTGCATCCGCGCCCAGAACACCAGCAGCGGCGGCGAGAGATGCAGTTCCTCCTCGAACGCGCTCAACAGGCGGATGCCCAGGGCGTTCTGATCGCGCTCGGCGGCCTCGCGGATGATCGGCACGATGACCGACCGACTGCCCTTGGCCTCCGCAAAGCGGGCGACGATGTCGGCGGCCCGGTCATCCTCCCCATAGGCACCGGCGATCATGGCGTAGAGCTTGACGGAGCGGACTTCGAACGATGTGGGGTTGCTGCGCCACATCCGCTCCAGAAACGCCAGGGCCTTCAGCGGTTCCTGATCCGCAGCGGCAAGCTCGGCAGCCTCGAGAAAGTCCGCCGGGCGGGCATTGCCGTCGTCTATCAGTTGCGCAAGACTTGCCTGCAACCTGTCGTATTCGCCACGATAGCGATACAGATCGACGAGTTGCCGCTGTTCCTCCGGCTTGTGCTCGGCGGCAACAACCTCCGCCAGTGTTCGCACGAAGTCATCCTGACGCTGTGCAAACCGATAGAACTCGGCCAGTTTCCGTTTCGCACCAACGTCCTTGGGGCGGCGGACGAGGTAGGTTTCCATCACCCGTATCGCCTTTTCGATGTCCCCGTCATGCAGGGCAATATCGGCGAGCGACGCCACGACCACGACAGAGGTGTCGCCCGCATCCAGCCGTTCCTGCAGCGTGTCCCGCGCCAGATCCACCTTGTCCGACCGCAACTGCAGCAGCGCCACATCCTTCTTGCTGGGGATCAGTAACAGGCTGAGCCCCACACCCAGGAAGACAACAACAGCCAGCAGGATCAGGTTCAGGCGCACGGTATCGTCAGCCTGCTTCGACCGGACGGATCACGATTCCGACCGGCTCATAGGCATGGGTCGGTATTTCCACGATCAGAACACCATCGGAACCTACTGTCTGCTCATCGCTGACGGTGGAACCGTCCGGCAGGGTTGCCTCCACCCGCCACTGGCCGGGCGCCATCCCGCGCCACTGCATCGCGCCATGGCCGAATCCCTGCCCCTTCATGCGCAACGAAGCGCCATCGCGGGTCAGATCCCAGAGATGCCAGCGCGCGTCCACAAGCGATGAAACATTATCACTCCGGGCCGGTTCCCCGCGCGCGACCAGCCGGTATTCCGGCTCCGCAACCGCTTCATCCAGCGCGACATAGAGATTGCCCTGAAACCGGGTGTAGCCCAGAACCCCGACCGCCGTACCCATGTCGACGACGCGGTCATCGGCCCTGTCGTGACGGATCGTCTGCATCCGCCCGCGATCCAGCACCCGCCAGTGGTCAGGTCCCAGCACGTCGAAACGGGTGGTATAGAACCCCTCCCCGATCCGGGCGTAATGGGTCGCCGCGACGGGGGTCAGGCGCTGGCTGCGCGCGAACTCCAGGTTCTTCAGCAGGGCCTGCAGCGCCGCCGGGCGCTCCGCCGAGTACATGTGATAATAGACGTTGATCCCCTTCAGCCGTCGCGGGCTTTCGGTATTGCGCAGGGTCAGGATCAGGTCCTGAAAGCCGAAATAGCGTCCAGACCAGAGATCGGTGTAGGTGTTCTCGTTGCTGTTGACGGCGAATATCTGCACCTGTCCGCCGAAGGTCCGGCCCACGGGCGGCACATAGCTTACGGAGGGGTATTCCGGATCGAAACGGGAGTCACCACCGTTCAGGTTCAGCAGCCCCGCCTCCCGCGAGGCCGCGATCATGCGCGGTGTCGGGGACGTATTGCCCGACCACAGGACAATCTCCGCCTTCTTACCCGGCGGCGCGAACTGCTCCACGTAGCGGGAGGCCTCACCGAACTCCCGCTCCAGCACAAACGGCTTGCTGCCGAAGCCGCGCGGCACATCATAGGCATCGGCCAGCAGACCTGAAGGCTTCGCCGCATCACTCTCCAGCACCTCCTCGCTCCAGGCCGCGCGATCCAGATGATCGTACAGGGTGGCGAAGGGCGCTTCCTTCAGGGTCGTGTAATCCTCGAAGAAGCCCCACTCGAACGGATGACTGTAGGTGTGATGCCCGACCTCCACCTGCGGCAGCGCGAAGATCTCCCGTGCGATCTGCTGCGCCTCCGGATCACCTGACCATTCCGGGTCCAGGTCAGCCGCGATCGGCCCCACCGTGATCGGCAGGTCGGGATAGGGCGCGATGGCCTTTTCCAGCACGACCCGGGACGAATAGACCTGGTCCTTGCGGTACCCCTTCACCAGCGAGACGTTGCGCCAGCCGTCACCGTCGATGTGGCTGAAATAGATGCGGCGTCCGCTCAGGGTGGTGGTGTCAGGCTTTGGCAGGCTGTCCGTGTCGAAGACCTTCCGGACAAAGGCAAAGGGATTGACGTACCACTGCGTCCGGTAGAACACCGGATCGCGATAGTTCACCCAGCCGATCTCGACGAAGCCACCATTTGCAGAGGTGACGACAAGATCGCTGGTCGAGCCATCCTGCTGGCGGCGGACACGCAGGTGGGAAGTACCGACCCCCTCCACGGCCTCATAGCGTTCGTGCGGTGGCAGCTTTCCGGTCATGGGCCGTTCGAAATCCACCATGTCCGGATCACGCTTCACGACTTCGGTATCGAAGGTGACATTCGTCCATTCACCCAGGATGCGCACACCGATGCGCTCCAGGAAACGGTTGGTCCTGTCGCGCGACGGCACGGGGGAACCGTCATTGGCACCGAGAAAGCCCATGTCCCCGAATGAGATGTACTTCTTGCCCGCGACGACCATCTCTTCGAGCCAGTCCAGGAAGGCCGCAGGCCGCCGGATGGCGCCATTGTCGAACCAGGTGATGACACCGGCAACCGACGGGTCGGTCACTGCGTCCAGGGGCAGCGGGTCTGCAATATCGTGATATTCGAACTTCAGGCCCAGGTGGTTGAACGGCATCTCCGCCAGCAGATGCAGCGGATTTGACCGCAGTTCATCGCCATTGTCGTTGTAGAAGGCGAGCACTGTTCGCGGGGCCTCGGCCGCGTTGGCGGTGAGAGCCAGAAAGGTGAACAGCATTGTCAGGATGAAACGCAACCTACTCTCCCCCGTCACGGGTCAGTGACGGCACCGTTAGTCTGCCCGCAGGCGAATCAGGATAACACAGGTCAATCAAGCAATTGCCATGCCGCGCCTGATCTGTTTGGCTGCTGCCCGATCAGCTCAGGAAGGAACCGACCATGCTGCGCGCCCTTGCCCCTGTAGCAGCCCTGTTGCTCAGTGTCGCCTTCATGCTGATGGGCAACGGTCTGCAATCGACCCTGCTGCCCATGCGCGCGCAACTGGAAGCCTACAGCTCCGTCGAGATCGGTGTTCTGGGTTCGGCCTACTTCGTCGGCTTCGCGCTGGGCTGCTGGCGGGGCGCGATCCTGATCCGCCGGGCCGGACACATCCGCACCTTCGCCGCCGTCGTGGCCATCGCATCGACTTCCGCCCTGGTCCATGCACTGGTTGTCGAGCCAGTGATCTGGTGGGCGATCAGGCTGCTTTCCGGTGCCTGTGTCGCGATCCTGTTCATGGTCATCGAGAGCTGGCTGAACGAGAAATCCACCAATGAAGCCCGTGGGCTGGTGTTCTCGGTCTATACCGCCATCAACCTGACGGTGATCTCGATCGGCCAGTTGATGATTGCCTTCGGCAACCCCGAAGGGTTCCCGCTGTTCCTGATGGCTTCGATCCTGATTTCCTGGGCCGCGGTCCCGGTGGCCTTGACCAAATCGGAAAGCCCGGCACCGCCGGAGCAGGTCGGGATCCGCATCGGCTACCTGCTGCGGCTGTCACCGGTCGGTTTCATCGGCAGTTTCGTCGTCGGCGTCACCAACGGCGCGTTCTGGGCGCTGGCCCCTGTTGTCGCCCAGGGCGGCACCAGCAACACCGCACTTGCGGCAATCTTCATTGCGGTGGCCGTGATCGGCGGTGCCGTCGGTCAGTATCCGCTGGGCAAGATTTCCGACCGGATGGACCGCAGGCGGCTGATCGTCGTCGTCGCCGGACTTGCGGCATTGGCGGGACTGGGGCTGGGGATATTCGGTGCGAGCGGCCAGACACTTCTGATGGTCATCGGTTTCATCTTCGGTGTCTTCGCCTTCCCGCTGTATTCCCTGTGCGTCGCCCATGCCAACGATTTCGTCGAGGGCAAGAGCTTCGTGGAGGCGGCGAGCGGCCTGCTGCTGACCTATGCCGCCGGGGCGGTCGTTGGCCCGATCATGGCATCCATCGTGATCTCCCAGGCCGGGACGGGCGGGCTGTTCTTCTTCACTGCGGCCATCCACCTGATCTTCGCCGGGTTTGTCGTCCTCCGCATCCGCCGCCGGGATCCGGCGCCCGAAGCAGAGCGGGGTGACTTCGTCGAGGCTGCCAACGCCGGCATGACCATCCTGCCGGTGGACACCGGTCTTTCTGTGCATGGCGATACGGAAGTACCGGGGACAAGCGAGACCGGGGAGGAGGTTTCGGAGCGATCAGAGTCCGAAGCGGACGAGGCCGAGGCACCACAATCCACCCCGACGGACGATACGCAGCCCGGAACAGGGGACGACAGGCCGAAATCCTGACAGCTCAGGCTGTCGCCGGTGCCGCCGCCAGTGACCGCTTCCGCCCCCTGACCATGTGCCAGGCACCGAACAGCGCAATCAGGAAGCTGAAGGCGCTGGCCTGGAATGAGACGTGAAACCCCTGCTGGCTGGCCTGCAACAATACGGCGCGGCTCAGATGTTCCGTCGCCACGGCGGCCTGTTGCACGTCTGACAGGCCAGCGACCGCCGCCATCTCGGCAATCTGCGCCAGATAGGCCTCCGTCACGTGATTGGAGGGATCCTGTGTCGCCGCCAGCAGGTCCTGGAAGAACCCGGTCTGCTGGTCCAGCAGGATGGCGAGCAGATTGACGCCGAACGCCCCGCCAAGCTGGCGGGTGAAGTTCATGGTCGATGACCCCTGTGCCAGCAGGTGCATGGGCAGCAGCCGCAACGACCCGGCACTGAGCGAGGGGAAGATGAATCCCATGCCCATCCGGCTGATCATGATCAGTCCGGCCAGGGTGAGGAAGTCGGTGTTCACGTCCGCCGAGGAGAGCAGGTAGAACGACAGGGCGAACAGGGTCAGCCCGAAACCGGTGATGTAGCCCGGTTCATAACGGTCGGCCAGACGACCGGTGATCGGGATCAGGCAGATCATCGAAAGGCCTGCGGGCACCAGCAGCAGGCCCGACTGGGTCGGTGTCAGCCCCTGGATCGTCTGCACGAACAGCGGGATCAGATAGGTGGAGCCGAACAGGCCCGCACCCAGCACGAAACTGATGATCCCGGCCCCGATGAAGCCCGGTTGCAGGAAGATGCGGATCTGCAGCATCGGCAGCGGCGTCACCCGCTCCCACCATATGAAGATGACGAAGGCCGCCCCCGCCAGGAAGAAGCGGCAGATCACCCAGGTGTCCTGCCAGCCATCGATCTGGCCGTCCGTGAAGGCTGTCAGCAGGCTGATCAGGAACCCCACCAGCAGCCCGAAACCGATCCAGTCGAACTTCGGTCGTTCGTCAGCCGTGGCGCCTGACGGCAGGAAGATCGATGACAGCAGGATGCCGATCATGGCCATCGGCACCCCGGCAAAGAAGACGTAGCGCCAGCCGAAGCCATCCACCAGCAATCCCCCAATGAATGGCCCCACCGCCGGCGCCATGACGACGCCGACGCCATAGAGCCCCATGGCGGCGCCACGCTTTTCCGGCGGGAACACCTGATAGACCGAGACCATGGCCATGGGCTGGATCACACCCGCCGCCGCGCCCTGCAGGATGCGGCTGAGAATCAGGACGTCGGTGGACGTGCTGAGACCGCCGAGCAGACCGCCGATCAGGAACAGCCCCAGACAGAACAGCATCGTTGCACGCTGCCCGAAGGACTTCATGCACCAGTCCACCAGCAGCATCGTTCCGGTCATGGAAGCCAGGAAACCCGTGGAGAGCCACTGGGCGGTGATCTGGTCGATGCCGAAAGCACCCATGATGTCAGGAATGGCAACATTGATGATGGTTGCGGCCAGCACGGCCGAAATCGTCGTCGACATGGCCGTCAGCATGGCCAGCCAGCGATAGCCGGGGCCGAAACGCCGGAAAAGGACCTCAGTTGTTTCCGGCATCACCCGCACCGGCTTCACCGGCATCAATGGCGACTTCAACCATCATGCCCGGACGCAACAGCGACCGTGGACCCTGGATGTCGATGCGAACCGGCACCCGCTGCGTCACCTTGGTGAAATTGCCGGACGGGTTCGGATTGGGCAGCAGGGCGAACTGGCTGGTGGCCGCCGGGCCGATCCAGGTGATGCGACCGGAAAGCTTCAGGTCGGGATAGGCATCTACGGTAATTGCAGCCGTCGAGCCGACCGCGAAGCGGTTGATCTCGGTTTCCTTCACGTTCGCCGCCACCCAGACGTTCTCCGGATCATGCAGCATCAGCAGCCTTGTACCGGGCCGCACGTACTCGCCTTCCTCAACGAACGTCCGATCCACGATGCCATTGATGCCGCTGATGATATCCAGATCGGAGAGCTGCACCTCGTGCTGCTCCAGCCGCGCCTGCAGTGCCGCAGCCTCAGCGGTCAGGGCGCCGAGTTCCTGGTCGATCACCGCGACCCGGATCTCCTCCGCCTCGACCTCACCCAGTTCCGCCTCCGCTTCCCGCACGGCGGCACGTGCCTGCAGTAACTGCCGGTCGGCATTGGTGAACGTGGTCCGCAGCGCGTCCAGGCGCTGCGCCGCGATCACCTTGCGCTGGAACAGCCGTTCGCCGCGATCCAGCTCGGTCTCGGCGCTGGCACGGGTGGCACTTGCCGCGTTCTCGGCGGCGACCGCCACATCGATATGGGCCTTTGCCACCTTCAGGGCAGAACTGTTGCGCCGGATGATCAGGCTCCGCTCCGCCTCCAGCCGCGCGCGCTGGGCCACGATCCGGTCGATCTCCGCCCGCGCCTCCAGGATCCGCAGACGTACGGTGCGCTTGTCCATGCTGACCAGTACCTGACCGGGTTTCACCAGGTCACCCGTACCGACTTGCAGATCAACCACCCGCCCGGGCTCCTGCGCGCTGATCGTCACCATGTCGGAAGCGATCCGGGAATCGATGATGAAGACATGCACCTGACGGTCATGGAACCACTTGGCACCGAACCAAAGGCCGGCACCGATCACCACAGCCAGAATGACGAGGCGGACGATGCGCCCGCGGCGGCCTTCACGGCGACCATCCTGTTGCGACATGGTCAGTTCAGGGGTCGTGGGGGCGTTCATGCGGCCTTCCCCTGTGCCGGTTCCCCGGCGCTGTCGCCGTCGAGGCGCGCGCGCATGACGTCGAAGATCTCGGTACAACGGGCGAGTTCTTCCGGCGCGAACCCCTCGGTCACTTCCTGTCGCAACTCGTCGGCGATGGCCTCGATCTCCGTCAGCACAGGGATCGCACGCTCCGTCAGATGAACTGTCTTGGCCCGCCGGTCGCTGGGATCCGCGCGCCGCTGGATCAGGCCGGCGGCCTCGAGGGAGTTCAGCAGGCGCACCAGGGTCGGCCCCTCGATCCCGATATGATCGGCAAGCCGGATCTGCTGCATGCCGTCACCGCCACGCGCGATCTGCAGCAGGGCTGTCCAGCGCGCCTGGGTCAGCCCGGTCGACCGCAAGCGCTGATCCAGCTTCCACCGCCAGCGACGCGACATCCGCACCATGGCCAGCGCAAAGCCGATCCTGATCTCGTCTTCCTGTGTGCTCATGGGAAATCATTAGCAAGCTAATCAAATTTCACCAATGCGTTTCACCGGCACCGGCCATGCGGCACCCTGTCGTCCGTGACCACCCTGGCAGGCTGTCACCCGGCATCAATGGACACCAGCAGTGTGCGGGGGGCGACCTGAACACCTTCGTCGACTGTCACCTCCGTGACCTTGCCGGATGCGCCCGCGACGATCTCGTGCTCCATCTTCATCGCCTCCAGGATCGCGACCACCTGGCCCTTCTTCACCTGGTCACCGGGCTTCGCCAGCAGTTTCAGCACCCGCCCGTTCATCGGTGCCGCAATGGCACCGTCGCTGTCTGCCGCCGCCGCCGCGCGGTCCCGCCACGTGGTTTCCTCCGCGATCAGATCGACCGTGTCGGTCTGCAGGTGCAGCCGATCATCCACGATCACGAAGACGGCGCGATGGCTGGCCCCATCATGGCGCCAGACAATCTCGCCCGCACCGAAGCAGCAGTCGCCCAACGCCACGGAGGTCTCTCCGATGCTCACCTGATAGTCATCTCCACCGTGCCAGATCACGGAGAGTTCATGGCTCTCCCCACCCACCTCCAGCACCATCGGGCTGCGGGGTGTCTGGCCAGAACTGCGCCAGCCCTGCCAGGACGACGGCACCTCGCCCAGATGGTCGCGGAACAGGATCACTGCAGCGAGGGCCAGATCTGATTCGGTCGGTTCCGCACGGGCCAGGCTGGCCTTGGGAAACTCGGTCTCGATGAAGGCCGTTGTCGCGCCACCCGCGGCGAACGTGGCATTCTCCAGCGCGTCGATCAGAAAGCGGCGATTGGTCTCCAGACCCAGCAGTTCGGTCCGGCGCAAGGCGTTCGCCAGACGGATGCGCGCCGTATCCCGGTCCGGTCCATGCGCCATGATCTTGGCGATCATCGGATCGTAGAACGGCGTGATCTCCTGCCCCTCCGACAGGCCGGCATCGACACGCACACCCTCTCCCTCCGGGATCCGCCAGCGGTGGGCGGTGCCGGTGCGCGGCAGGAACCCCTTGGCCGGGCTCTCGGCATAGAGCCGGACCTCGATGGCATGCCCGCTCAGGCTCACCTGTTCCTGCGTCAGCGGCAGTTCGGCACCCTCCGCCACCCGGATTTGCCATTCGACAAGGTCGGTGCCGGTGATCATTTCCGTCACCGGATGCTCCACCTGCAGGCGGGTGTTCATCTCCAGGAAATAGAAGGCCCCACTCTCGTCCAGCAGGAACTCCACCGTGCCCGCGCCGCGATAGCCGATGGATCTCGCGGCCTGCACTGCCGCGTCCCCCATGGCGGCGCGGATCTCCGGCGTCACGGCGGGGCTCGGCGCTTCCTCGATCACCTTCTGATGGCGACGCTGGACCGAACAGTCCCGTTCCCCCAGGTGAATGACGTTGCCATGAGAATCCGCAAAGACCTGGATCTCCACATGCCGGGGGCGCACCACGGCACGCTCCAGGATCAGGCGGTCATCGCCGAAGGCGTTCTTCGCTTCCGACCGGGCCGTCTTCAGCGCCCGCTCCAGCTTCGCCGGATCATCCACCAGGCGCATGCCGCGCCCGCCACCACCGGCGCTAGCCTTCACCATCAGCGGGAAACCGATCCGTTCCGCCTCGGCCAGCAGGCGGGCGTCATCCTGCTCCGCATCCTGATAGCCCGGCACACAGGGCACGCCCGCATCGATCATGCGCAGCTTCGAGCGCGCCTTGTCACCCATCAGGTCAATCGCCTCGATGGGCGGGCCGACAAAGGTCAGCCCCGCATCGGCGCAGGCGCTGGCAAACCCGGCGTTCTCGCTCAGGAAACCATAGCCGGGATGCACGGCGTCCGCCCCGCTTGCCGCCACAGCCGCCAGTATCCGCTCGACCGACAGATAGCTCTCGCCCACGGGCGCCGGGCCGATCAGCACGGCCTGATCCGCCATGGCAACATGCGGCGCACCGGTGTCAGCAGCCGAATGCACGGCCACTGTCCGTATTCCCAGGCGCTTCGCGGTGCGAATGACCCGACAGGCGATCTCGCCACGGTTGGCAACCAGCAAGGTCCGAATGGTCATCTGCGCCCTCCCCAAGGCAGTAATGCATTGCGGGGAGAAGCTAGAACAATGTGCGGTGATCGGGAAGGTGTCGCGGCGCATGCGGCAGATGCAGTCCACGCGACGGGGCGCGGGCAAGACACGGACGCCAGGCGCGACGCGCTGCCGGGCGGATGGGGTGATCCGCCGAAGTGTCACAATTGTCTGGAAAACTGGAGCGGGCGATGAGATTCGAACTCACGACCCTAACCTTGGCAAGGTTATGCTCTACCCCTGAGCTACGCCCGCTCGCGAGGTCGGGGATTTAAGCCAGTTCGGCGGGGCTGGCAACCCCCAATTTCAGCCATTCCACAACTGGATGCCGGGTCGCCCGCCGACGGCTTCAGCCGGTGGGGCTTGTCGTGTCCTCGATCCCCGCTTCCGTCAGCATCTCCCGCACCTCCGCCACGACATCCTTCAGGTGGAACGGCTTGGAAAGCACTTTCGCGGGTGCGCGGTGGCGACGGTTGGACTGCATCGCGACAGCGGCAAAACCGGTGATGAACATGACCTTGATGTTGGGGTCCGCCCGCTCGGCCCGGCGCGCCAGCTCGATTCCGTCGATCTCCGGCATCACGACGTCGGCCAGCAGCAGATCGAACCGGTTCGGCCCCAGATGCACCAGCGCCTCGATCCCGTCCCGCGCGGCGATGACCTCATGGCCATCGCGCCGCAGCGCACGTGCCAGATAGGGGCGGAGGGAATTGTCGTCTTCCGCCAGCAGAATGCGCGCCATGCCTTGATCGTCCCGAGCCATTTCACTGTGTCACGGCCGACAGGGTGGCAGAACCAACCGGCCCTGCACAACTGTCCACCGCATCTGTTCAACTCACGTTAAGGCCAATTTGCGAAGAAAGCGTTGCATTGCTCCCAGATTGCCGGATAGCTGAACATCATGCAGATCGACCCGCGCCTTGCCCTGATCGACCCGCCGGTGGCCATTCACCGGCCCGCGCGCCAGACATTGCCCGTGGTTCTGACCTCCCCGCATTCCGGTCGCGACTACCCGGCACCGTTTCAGGCGGCCTCCCGCCTCGACGCAGTTGCCCTCCGGAAATCGGAGGACAGCTTTGTCGAGGAGATCTTCCTGGCCGCCAGCCGTCTGGGTGCCCCGCTGCTGCGGGCCCGGTTTCCCAGGGCCTATTGCGATGTGAACAGGGAACCCTACGAACTGGACCCGACCATGTTCGACGACGACCTGCCTGCGCATGCCAACACCAGTTCGGTTCGCGTGGCCGGGGGCCTGGGCACGATTGCCCGGGTGGTGGCGGGGGGCGAGGACATCTATCGCGCCAAACTGCCCTACGCGGAGGCGGAGCGGCGCATCCGACACTACTACCGTCCCTACCATGCCGCGCTGGCGGAACTGATCGACACCACGCTGGAGCAGTTCGGGCAGTGCATCCTGATCGACTGCCACTCCATGCCCTCCATCGCGATGCCGGTGGCGGGGCGGAGGATCGGCGACAGGCCGGACATCGTGCTGGGCGACCGGTTCGGCACATCCTGCCACCGCGACCTGACCGACAGGGTCGAGACCGAACTCAGCGGCCTCGGCTATCGCGTCGGTCGCAACGCGCCCTATGCCGGCGGCTTCACCACTGCACATTACGGGCGTCCCGCGACGGGACTGCATGCGCTTCAGATCGAGATCAACCGCGCCCTCTACATGGACGAGGCCCGGTTCACCCGCCGCCCTGAACTGCACCGGATCAGTCAGGACATGGCTGAAATGGTGCGGCGCATCATGTCAGGCATCTCGCTCGGCTGAGGGTCAGTTGCCGCCACAAGGCAAAAAAATAGGCCGCCCCGTTGCCGGGACGGCCCAAGTCTAGGGAGGAAACGCCCAATCAGGGCCACGGCAGAGAGCAGACTCTCATGCCGCAGGAGCGAGCATATCTCGCAATTGCGAAAAGAAACAAGGGAAATATTTCCGCGAGGGAATTCGCACCTGTTCCTGTCTGCCCGAACTGGCCCGGCGTTTGCTGTTCTGGAACCCATGAAAAAATTCAGCCACATCCCCGACTGCACTCCCCTGGCCCTGATCTGCGGCCTGGTCGTGCTCGTGCTTGCCCTGCCTGTTGCGGCGAAACCCGTGGAAACCGAGGCGCGGGCATCCATCTGCCGTGATGCGGCGCTGGCTGCGGAGCGTCGCCACAATATCCCCAGCGGGTTGCTGGCCGCGGTCGCCGTGGTCGAATCTGGCCGGGCAATTCGTGCCGGGGCGGACATTTCTGCCTGGCCATGGACAATTCATGCCGAGGGCCGGGGCCGCTGGCATGACGCGAAGTCGGAAGCGGTTGCCGCCGTGCGCTCGCTGAAGGCAAAGGGCGTGAAGAACATCGATGTCGGCTGCATGCAGGTAAACCTGCGCTACCACCCGGAAGCCTTCGACGATCTGGAGGGGGCGTTCGATCCGGCGACAAACGTCGAATATGCCGCGACCTTCGTGAAACAGCTCTTTGCGGAGACCCGATCCTGGTCGCGGGCGATCTCGTTCTACCATAACCGCGAGCCGAAACGCGCCAATGCCTACCGCCGCAAGGTCATGGCCGCCTGGGCCGGAGAGCGCCAGCATGCCGTGAACCAGATCCGGCTGGCCAGCAAGCCCGCCAGCGGCGTGAGGTTCCGCACCAGTTCAAGCCAGGTGCGCAACCTGCGCCTGCGCCCCTCACCCTATATCAGCGTGAAATCCGGCAAGCCGCGCATTCGCGGCTACTGAGCCGTCTGCATCGGCGCAAGGCAAGCCGTCAGCAAGGTTGCGCGACACCTTTCCCGTCGCTGATTTCAGGAACATGACACTGTCTTCGTTCTGAAATATTGCTGCGTCATAAGGCACCCGGATGTTCTGCCAGCGGGAGGGTGCCATGGCTGATCCGAAACCCTACAACGTGCTGTTCCTGTGTACGGGCAATTCAGCGCGAAGCATCATCGCGGAAGCGATACTGGCACGGGAAGGCGTGGGAAAGTTCAATGCCTACTCGGCTGGCAGCAACCCTGCGGGCGAGGTCCATCCCTATGCCAGGGAACTGCTGCGCAACCTCAATCACGACGTGAGCAGGTTCCGGTCCAAGAACTGGGACGAGTTCGGCGCGCCAGGCGCGCCGCACCTCGATTTCGTCTTCACGGTCTGTGACAACGCGGCACAGGAAGTCTGCCCGATCTGGCCCGGCCAGCCTATGTCCGCGCACTGGGGCCTGCCGGACCCTGCAAGCGTCGAAGGGGTGGAGGCAGTCAAGCGGCAGGCGTTCACGGAAACCTATAGAATGCTGAACAACCGCATCTCCATCTTCGTCAATCTGCCGCTGCGCACCCTCGACCGGTCACGTCTGCAAAGCAGGCTCACCGATATCGGCAAGGACAGGCCCGAGACCGACTGAGGGACCGCGACTGACATGACAGCCTCGACCGGTCAGCGCCTCGTGGCGGAAGCCCTGGGGACCGCAATCCTGCTGGCGACCGTCGTCGGGTCCGGAATCATGGGCCAGACCCTCGCCCAGGGAAACGACGCCATTGCCCTGCTTGGCAATACCATCGCCACGGGCGCCATTCTGGTGGTGCTGATCGTGATGTTCGGCCCGCTGTCTGGTGCACACTTCAACCCCGCGGTCACCCTGGTGTTCCTGCTCCGGGGGGAAATCCCCGCGCTCATCGCGGCCGTCTATGTCCTGGTCCAGGTGGCCGGCGGCATTGGCGGCGTGATGGCAGCGCACATGATGTTCGAGATGGACATGGTCAGCGCCTTTGCCCGCCCCCGCACCGGTATCGGACAGTGGTTCGCGGAGGGCGTGGCGACCTTCGGTCTGGTGCTGACGATCCTCGGTACGGTGCGCCACCGTCCGGCCTGGGTCGGTCCGGCAGTCGGCCTCTACATCACCGCCGGATACTGGTTCACCGCCTCCACCAGCTTCGCCAACCCCGCCGTCACGATAGCCCGCAGCCTGACCGGCAGCTTTGCGGGTATCGGAGCCGCCGATGTTCCCGGGTTCATCCTGTCGCAGGTCGCCGGAGCGGTCATTGCCTGGGCCGTGGGCAGGTATCTCTTCGACGACGACGACTGATACCATCGGGACGGTGGCACGCGGTTCCTGCAGGGGTCCGGAAGTTGCCGCAGCGGAGTCAGGATGCGTCCGAACGGCTCCGCTCCAGCTCCGCCTTGAACTCCGGCACCAGTTCCTTCAGCAGCGTCAGGGTACGATCCGTCCGGCGGGCATGGGCGTGGGCCCTGAGTTCGTCGAGGGCGCGGCGCAGGATGGCCAGATCGACCGCGCGCGGCGAAGCAAGGAAGACACCCTCCACGGCGGTTGCATCATCGGTCTCCGAATTGTGCAGCAGTTCCTCGTAGAGCTTCTCCCCGGGACGCAGGCCGGTGAAGGCGATCTCCACATCCCGATCCGGCCTGAGACCGGCGAGGCGGATCATCATCCGTGCCAGGTCCTGGATACGTACCGGGTCCCCCATGTCGAGCACGTGAATCCGCCCCGTTTCAGTGCTTTCGCCCCCGGCGCCTCCGCTACCGGTGCCCCGGTGTGCAGCCGCTGCCAGCACCAGTTCCACCGCCTCGCGGATGGTCATGAAATAGCGGGTGATCTCCGGATGTGTGACGGTCAGGGGCCCGCCCGCAGCGAGCTGGCGCTGGAACAACGGCACCACGGAACCGGTGGAACCCAGGACATTGCCGAAGCGAACCGTGACGAAGCGTGGCGCGCCCCCCGCGCGGGCGCATTCGATATCCAGTGCCTGCGCATAGGCCTCTGCCAGCCGTTTCGTCGCCCCCATGACATTGGCCGGGTTCACGGCCTTGTCGGATGAAATCAGCACCACGACACCGACGCCATGCGCACGACAGGCATCGGCGACATTGCGGGTGCCGATGACGTTGGTCAGCACCCCTTCCTCGATATTGCCTTCCACCAGCGGCACATGTTTCAGCGCGGCGGCGTGAAACACGATATCCGGCGCGAAACCGGCAATGACGCCGTTCATCCGCTCCGCATCGCGCACGTCTGCCAGCGTCATGTGCCGGCGCAGCTCGGGCCAGCGCTCGGACACTTCCATGTCGATGGTGTAGAGCGCGAATTCTGACAGATCGACAAGCGCCAGCTCCGACGGACCAAGTTCAGCCACCTGTCGCACCAGTTCGCTGCCGATCGACCCACCCGCACCGGTTACCAGCACGCGGCGTCCCGTGATCAGCCCCTGCATCGCCGCGCGATCCAGCCGCTTCTGCGGACGGCCCAGCAGATCCTCCACCTGGACCTGGCGGACTTCGACCCGGTTGACGCCGACCCCGGTCTCCAGCGCACCCATGTCCGGCACCCGGCTGAGCGGCAGGCCGATCTTCTCCGTCCGTTCCAGCAGATCGTGCAGCAGGTCCGGGTTCAGTTCGCGCTTGGTGACGATGGCGCGCTGCGGACGGCGGTGCCTGGCCTCCAGCGCGGCAACGACGGATGCCATGTCGTCCAGCCCGCCCATGACCGGCACCCCGCGAATGGACCGCCCGACCCGCTTCCCCGACTCGTCCAGGATACCGACGGGATGATAGCTGGTGGTGCCGCGATCCACCTCCCGCAGAAAGAGTTCCGTCCCCGATCCCGCGCCGATCAGCAGCACCGGCACGCCCTCCCCCCGTGTCCTGCGCGCCAGACCGAGGGAGCCAAGCCCCCCCTCCACCCGCAGCCGCAGCAGCAGCCGCGGCCCGACAAGCAACGCCACCAGCAGGATGTAGTTGATGAACGGCACCGTGCGCGGCAGCGTGTCGAGCCGGTTGTAGGCGAACAGCGCGAGATAGGAGAACAGCACCACGATGGCGGTCGCCTGCAGGATCTTCACCAGATCCCGCATCGAGACATAGCGCCAGACCGCGCGATGCAGTCCGAACAGGGCGAAGACCACCAGCGACAGTGGCACCAGAACCAGCGTCGCCTCCAGCCACATGTGCGACGTGATCTCGTAGCCGCCCAGACCGTAGCGCAGGATCATCGCCCCGATGAAGGCCATCGGGGCGGCGGCAACATCCCAGGCAAGACTCATGTAGGGTTTGAAACGCAGACGCATCAGCGCGGATATCCCGGAAAAGGGGCGATTCACGCTTCTTATCACGCGAAAGATCATTGGTGAAACATCAGCCGCTTGACGCAACCGGTCGAAGGGGGCCAATCGCCGCATCGCTTGCCGCCTTTCTGTCCCGATGATAGGTACACCGCGCGGCGGCACTGTTCCGGCGCAGGCCTGATTTCATGACCGGGAAGAGAATGCCATGTCGCTAGACAAGGACACCGTGCGGCGCGTCGCCAGACTGGCGCGGATCGAGGTGGCGGAGGATCGGCTGGAGGCCCTGGGCCAGGAGCTGAACCAGATCATCGGCTTTGTCGAGCAACTGGACGAGGTTGATACGTCCTCGGTCGCGCCCATGACCTCGGTCGCGAAGCAGAAGCTGCGCTGGCGGGCCGATGAGGTCACCAGCGGCGGACAGGCAGAGAAGGTGACGGCGAATGCGCCCTCATCCGACATGAACTTCTTCGTGGTGCCGAAGGTGGTCGAATAATGGCGGCGAACAGTGAACTGACCGGCCTGACCCTGGCCCAGGCGCGCGACGCGCTGGCGAAGGGCGAGACAACCAGTGTCGAACTGACGGAAGCCTATATCGACACCATTTCCACGGCGCGCCCGCTGAACGCCTTCGTCACCGAGACTCCGGAGAAGGCCATGGAGATGGCGAAGGCCTCCGACGCGCGGCGTGCATCGGGCACCGTCGGCGCCATGGAGGGTCTGCCGCTGGGTATCAAGGACCTGTTCTGCACAAAGGACGTTCTGAGCACCGCCAGCAGCCATATCCTCGACGGGTTCCAGCCGCCCTATGAGTCCACCGTGACCACGAACCTGTGGAACGCGGGCGCGGTGATGCTGGGCAAGCTGAACATGGACGAGTTCGCCATGGGCTCGTCCAACGAGACCAGCCACTACGGCCCCGTTGCCAATCCCTGGCGGCCGGAGGGCGACAACCGCACCTTCGTGCCCGGTGGCTCGTCAGGCGGATCGGCCAGTTCGGTCGCGGCGGAGATCGTGGTGGCAGCAACCGGCACCGACACCGGCGGTTCCATCCGCCAGCCTGCATCCTTCACCGGCATCGTCGGCGCGAAGCCGACCTATGGCCGCTGTTCGCGCTTCGGCGTCGTGGCCTTTGCCTCCTCGCTGGACCAGGCCGGGCCGATGACACGCACCGTGAAGGACGCGGCCATCATGATGGGGTCGATGGTGGGCTTCGATTCGATGGATTCCACCTCCGTCGACATGCCCGTTCCGGATTTCGAGAGCGCCCTGACCGGGGACATCCGTGGCCTGAAGATCGGCATTCCGGCAGAGTACCGCATCGACGGCATGCCGGCGGAGATCGAGAAGCTGTGGCAGCAGGGCGAAGCCTGGCTGCGGGACGCGGGCGCGGAGATCGTGCCGATCAGCCTGCCACACACGAAGTACGCCCTGCCCGCCTATTACATCGTAGCCCCGGCAGAGGCCTCATCGAATCTGGCCCGCTACGACGGCATGCGCTTCGGCCTGCGGGTCGAGGGCCAGGACCTGACGAAGACCTACGAGAAGACGCGGGCAGAGGGCTTCGGGGCGGAGGTCCAGCGCCGCATCATGATCGGTACCTATGTGCTGTCGGCAGGTTACTACGACGCCTATTACCTGAAGGCGCAGAAGGTCCGGACCCTGATCGGACAGGATTTCGAACAGGCCTTCGGGCAGGTGGACGCAATCCTGACCCCCACTGCACCGTCCGCAGCCTTCGCGGCGGGGGAGAAATCGGGCGATCCGATCGCCATGTACCTGAATGACGTGTTCACGGTCCCCGCCTCAATGGCCGGGCTGCCGGGCATGTCGGTACCCGCTGGCCTGTCGGACAACGGCATGCCGCTGGGGCTGCAGGTGCTGGCCCCGGCATTCGACGAGATGACCATGTTCCGTGTGGGGGGCGTGCTGGAAAGCGCCGCCGCCTTCACCGCACGACCCAACAAGTGGTGGCTGGCATGAGAGAGATCCCGACCAACCCTGCCAACCTGATCGCGGGCGAGACCGGCGACTGGGAAATCGTCATGGGTCTGGAGATCCACGCCCAGGTATCATCGAACGCCAAGCTGTTCTCCGGCGCATCGACCGAGTTCGGTGCTGACCCGAACAGCCAGGTCAGCTTCGTCGATGCGGGCCTGCCCGGCATGCTGCCGACGATCAACGAACGCTGCGTCGAGCAGGCGGTGCGTACCGGCATGGGCCTGAATGCGGAGATCAATCTCTACTCCGTGTTCGACCGGAAGAACTATTTCTATCCGGACCTGCCGCAGGGCTATCAGATCAGCCAGTTCAAGCAGCCCATCGTCGGACGCGGCATGGTCACCATCGAACTGTCGGACGGCACCACGAAGGAAATCGGCGTGGAACGGCTGCATCTGGAGCAGGATGCCGGCAAGAGCCTGCATGACCAGCATCCCTCCCAGACCTACGTCGATCTGAACCGTTGTGGCGTCGCGCTGATGGAGATCGTCTCCGACCCCGACATGCGCTCGGCGGAGGAAGCCTCCGCCTATGTGGAGAAGGTGCAGCGCATCGTGCGCTATGTCGGCTCCTGCGACGGGGTGATGGCGGAGGGCTCGTTGCGGGCCGACGTCAATGTCTCGGTGCGCCGTCCGGGCGGGGAGCTTGGCACGCGCTGCGAGATCAAGAACGTCAATTCCATGCGCTTCATCCGCCAGGCCATCGAGTATGAGGCCCGCCGCCAGATCGAGATTCTGGAGGATGGTGGCAGGATCGACCAGGAAACCCGGCTCTACGACCCGAACAAGGGCGTCACCCGATCCATGCGGTCGAAGGAGGAAGCACACGACTATCGCTACTTCCCCGACCCGGACCTGCTGCCGCTGGAGATGGAACAGGAATGGGTGGACGCGATCCGCGCCAGCCTGCCGGAACTGCCAGATGTGAAGAAGGCCCGCTTCATGGCCGACTTCGGCCTGTCCGAATATGACGCCCGGACACTGGTCTCGGACCGTGAGTCCGCCGACTACTACGAGGCCGTGGCCAGCGGGCGCGACCCGAAGCTATCCGCCAACTGGGTGACGACGGACCTGTTCGGATATCTGAACCGTACCGGCATCAACATCGCCGAAAGCCCCATCAAGGCAGCGCAGCTTGGCCAGTTGATCGACCGCATCATCGACAAGACCATTTCCGGTCGTATCGCCAAGGAAGTGTTCGAGGTGATGTGCGAGACCCATCAGGACCCGGACGCGATCATCGCGGAGAAGGGGCTGAAGCAGGTCACCGACGAAGGCGCGATCACGGCGGTCGTCGATCAGGTGATCGCGGAGAACCCGGACAAGGTGGCCGACGTGCAGGGCGGCAAGGAAAAGCTGCTCGGCTGGTTCACCGGTCAGGTCATGAAGCTGTCGGGCGGCAAGGCCAACCCGCAGGCCGTCAATAAGATCCTGCGCGAGAAGATCCTGGGCGGCTGACGACAGCGACCGGACGAACCACAAATGGAAACATCGCCCCGATTTCTGATGTCGGGGCGATGATCCGATGCAGACGAAAATGCAGACCGGATTACTCGGTGGGCGCTGTCTCGGCAGGCTTTTCCTCGAACTTCACCTTCGGCTCGGGCACATCGCATCCCTTCCGCGCGGCCACTTCGCGAAGCCAGAGATTGCGGCGCCGATAGGAATCGATCTCGATCCGTTCCGCGTCCTTGAAGTCCATGAAGAACAGGGGCACGAGCAGGAAGGCACCCGCAACACCAAGAGCCACGTTCTTGCCCGTGGCGTCTTCACCGGGCAGGCGTTTGACGATCTCGTTCTCGTTTGTCGAAATTTCGAAACGAAGACCCTCGCAGGTGCGTTCTTCATCGCCCGGCTGATACTGCGACACCGGATTCGGTGACGAACCACCACAGGCGGCCAGCAGAAGTGACGCCGAAACCATTGATGAAACCACAAGAGATGCGCGCACAGGAGTATCCTTTTCCCGCAAAGGTGAATTACTTCAGCCGGAATACAGGAACCGGTTCAGGCACGTCCATCGAAACATGCCGCCGTCTGGCAGCCATGCAGACCTGATGCGATTACTCGGCGGCCTTCGTCTTGTCGCGATAGAGCTGATACAGCTTCTGCACCTTCGGGGCGGCGAGGTGGGCGATGTAGGGCTGGGTCGGGTTCCGGGCGGCGTAGTTCTGGTGGTAGTCCTCCCCGTCGAAGAAGGTCTCCAGCGGCTCCAGCACCGTGGCGACGGGCTGGTCGAAGACCCCGGCCTCGTTGATCCGGGCGATATAGGCCTCCGCCACGCGTTTCTGTTCGTCGTCGAGCCAGAAGATGGCGGAGCGGTACTGGCGACCGATATCGTTGCCCTGCCGGTCCTTCTGGGTTGGGTCGTGGGCCACGGCGAAGAATATCTTCAGCAGTTCGCCATAGCTGATCAGGTTCGGGTCGTAGCGCACCTCGATCACTTCCGCATGATCGGTGCGGCCGGTGCAGACGCTGCGGTAGTCGGCGGTATCCGCCGTGCCGCCCGCGTAGCCGGAAACCACCGAATGCACGCCCTTCAGTTCCAGATAGACCGCCTCCACACACCAGAAGCAGCCACCGGCCAGGATCGCGATCTGCTCCTCCTCCGTCGGTGCCACATCGATCGCGGGGTCGGGAAACTCCTTCGACACCACACCGAAGGCACCATCGTCTCGCTTGCTGCCGAATAGGGCCATGATCCGTTCCTCCGTTGGCGTTTCCGTGTCCCCCTGCAGGTGGTCCCCGCCGGGGTGATTGTCAAACCGTTCAGCCGTCCAGCAGCTTCCTCAGTTCACCCTTCTGGATCTTGCCCGTGGCTGTCATGGCGAATTCCACCACGAAGCGGACAAGACGTGGGGCCTTGTAGCTGGCCATGTTGGCGCGGCAGTGCTCCTGCACGGCCTCCACGGTCAGGGAAGCGCCCGGCCTGCACTGGATGAAGGCACCCACTTCCTCCCCGAACAGCTTGTCCGGCACGCCGATGACCGCGCAGAGCGACACCTCCGGCAGCATGTAGATCACATCCTCGACCTCGGTGGAGTAGATGTTCTCCCCGCCACGGATGATCATGTCCTTGGCGCGGTCCACCAGGAACAGGTAGCCGTCCGCGTCGCGATAGCCCAGGTCGCCTGTGTGCAGCCAGCCGCCGCGCAGGGTCTCCTCCGTCGCTTCCGGGCGGTTGAGATAGCCGACCATGTTCTGCGGCCCCCGGCTGACCAGTTCACCCACCGCACCCTGCGGAACCTCCTGGTCCTGATCGTCGACCACCCGCAGCTCGCTGCCGGGAATGGCCAGACCGACGGAGCCGATCTTCCTGAACGCTTCCGCCGACGAGAGCGCCACCAGCATGCCCGTGCTCTCCGTCTGGCCCATGCAGTGGATCAGCCCGGCGTTCGGATACATGTCCTGCACTGCCTGCAGCCGGTCCATGGCCATGGGTGCGGCGCCGAACCCGATCATCCGCACGTGGCTGAAGTCCAGTTCCTGCTTCAGCGGATGCTGCTCCATCATCAGCAACTGGCTCGGCACCGCGAAGAAGGCGTCGATCCGGTCCTCGGCGATCACGCGCATCGTGCGCTCGGTCTGATAGCTGTCGATGATCAGGGTCGCGCCAAGACTCAGGGTCACCAGAAAGAAGACATGGCTGGCGATGTGAAACATCGGCGTGCAGGCAAGGAACCTCATGTCGGTGCCGGGATACTCCCAGGCCTCCGGCATCATCAGCGCCCCGGCGATCAGGCTGTGATGGGTATGGATGACGCCCTTGGGCGTTCCCGTGGTGCCGGAAGTGTAATAGATGGCCGCTTGGTCATGCACATCGATGCCACTGCTCGGCTGCCAGTCACCGGCATCGGACGGCGGCGGGTCACGGTCCACCACGAAGCGTGGCGGAGACCGATCCGCCAGCGCCAGCGCGGCATCGATCAGATCGTCGAAGCGGCTTTCCTGAACGAACAGCACCGGTGCCGAATCCTGCACCATGAAGGCCAGTTCGCGCGGCACCAGCTTCGGATTGATCGGCACCGCAACGGCCCCGGCGGCGAGGATCGCCAGATACCAGACCGCATAGTGATCCGAATTGTCGATCAGCAGTTCGACCCGGTCACCCGGCCGCACGCCGAACCGGTCCGTCAGCATGGCGCGCGTGGCCTGTATCCGGCGCATCATCGCGGCATAGCTGGTCTCCCGCCCCTGAAACACCATCGCGCTCCGGTCGGGGTCATGCGCCGCCGCACGCGCCACCAGGTCCGTGAAGGTCAGTTCACCGCTGATCCCGTAGCGGTCCCGCATCTCCGCCACGAAATCGTTCGGGGTCACGTCGTAGCGACGCTCACGGGGTTGCAGCAGCGGGAACCCGGTCGCCATGCCGACCCCGTTCATGTGGCAGGCCGCCAGGCGCCACCGGCCTGTTCCATGCCGCCCAGTGCCTGATAGACGGCGTCCACCAGCCCCTGTCCGCGTTCGTTCAGCAACAGCCCCTCCCCCATCCGGTTCATGGTGTAGCCGAAACTGATACCCGTCTCCGGATCGGCGAAGCCGAGGGAACCACCAGCGCCGACATGGCCGAAGGCGCGCCGCCCGATGACCGCCCCTTCGATCCCCAGCGCGCGATTGTCCATCGACTTCATGAATCCCGGCGCGAACCGGGTGGGAATCTGCAGGGTGGCGTCGCGACCCGTGGCCATGGAGATCGCCTCCATGTCCGCCAGCGTCGCCGCATCCACCAGATCCACGCCGTCCCATGAGCCGCCATTGGCGAAGGGCCGGTACATACCCTCCAGCCCCCGGCCATTGGTGATACCGCCCGCGCCGCCAAGCTCCGCCACATGTCCCTCGCGGCTGTTGCAGCCCTTCGACAGGAACCCGCCGGAATTGAACAGGAACAGGTGCGGGATCGAACCGGGCTGGTTCAGCCCGACCTCCAGGAATGGCGGCTGTGCGTCGCCCGGTTCGTGCCTGCGGAAGATCATCGGGGCCACGCGCGGCTCGATCTCCTCCGGCAGGCCGATCCAGAAGTCGAGGCCGAGCGGCTCGGCAATGACGTCCCGGAAGTAGGTGCCCAGCGACTTGCCAGATGCCCGGCGCACCAGTTCGCCAACCGTCCAGCCGAACGTCAGACCGTGATAGCCGTTGCGGTCGCCGGGTCGCCAGAAAGGTTCCTCCGACGCCAGCCGCTCGCACATGTAGTCCCAGTCGTAGATGCCGTCGGTCTTCAGCTTTTCGCGCAGCACCGGCACACCGACCGAATGATCCAGCATCATGCGCACGGTGGCTTCCTGCTTGTTGCCCGCGGCGAACTCCGGCCAGATATCGCCCACGGGCGTGGCGAGGTCGAAGGCGCCCTGGCTGATCAGCGTATGGGCGCAGATCGCCGTGGCACCCTTGGTGCAGGAGAAGACGACCGATACCGTGTCCTCCTGCCAGGGGGCCTGCGTCTTCTGATCGGCGATCCCGCCCCACAGATCCGCCACGACCTCCCCATGCAGGGCGACGCGCAGGCTGGCACCAACCTCCCCGAAGTCCGCGAAGTTGCGCGCGAACGCTTTCCTGACCGGCGCGAAGCGATCCGCCACCTGCCCCTGAACAGCCGTTTCCGTCATCTGTTTCCTCCCCGAAACACATTCGCGGGCAGTCTACAGCGCCCCAGTTCCAGATGAAATCTCTGCAGTTCGCATCCCTGCCAGACCCGCAATGCCACAGACGTGTCACAGGTGTACCACGCCACGACCATCGCCGGGGGTTCATCCTGTCCCTGTTTGCCGAGTCGTGCGGTCGTTTGCCGGACGGTCGGCCAGATCGGGGGATCAAGAGATGCGACATGAACGAACGACTTCTTCACCGGGCAGGCTGCCGACCCTGGCAATCGCCCTGTTCGCGGCCATCTTCGTGGCCACGGGACCGGGCCTTGCGGCATCCTGGGGCGGCTCACCGATACCGTCACCCTATGCGACCTACGACTCGGCGCTGACAAAACGCTATGCCGCCTTGTCGGACATGGAATCCGCAGACGGGGACAGCAGCGACGAATGGCACTTCTGGTACAAGTCCCGTGATGCCGACGGTGGCTATCTGGTGTTGCCGGAGGATCCGGCCCATCGGGAGCTGACCGAAAGCGACCGCGCCTACGCCCGCCAGGCCTATCGTCGGCTGCTGCGGGCCTACAGCTCCGGCATGCCAGCCACCCGCACCGCGCCGCTGGCCGATGCCCAGGCCAACTTCGATTGCTGGCTGAACGATACCGAGGAAGGCAGGAACCCGGCACGCGCCGACGCCTGCCGCCAGCGGCTGGAGGACTCCATGGCCATTATCGACCCGCAGATCTGGCCTGCTCCGGCACCGAAGCCGGTGAAACAGGTCGCGGCGATCGATGCGACGGTCACCGACACACCGGCACGACAGGCTCAGCCACAACGGGTGGCTGCCGCCGCCCTGCCCGTGCGCCATCTGCTCTTCTTCCGTCTGAACAGCGCCGAGCTGACGCCGGAAGCGCTGGAGGTGCTGGATTCAGCGGCCCGGGACGCCGCTGCCTTCCCGGCTGCCGATATCCGGGTTGCGGGATTCACGGACCGGACCGGAGACGATGAATACAACCGGAAACTCTCCCTGCGCCGGACGGCAGCGGTCTCGCGTGCCCTGCGTGCACGGGGGATCGACGTGATCCGCGTCGACGAGGTGGCCATCGGGGAATCCACACAGGCCTATCCGACGGCTGACAATGTCGCCGAGCCCCGCAACCGGCGCGTCGAGATCGAGATCGGGCTGGGGTACTGAGGCAGCGGTCACACGCCCGTCCTCACCCGTCACGACTCGGTCACAGTCACATCACTGACGGGTCATTCGGAACACCCCAGCTTGAAAGGACGGGCGCAGGACCATGCAGCCCGACAGAGCAACCTCAAGGAGATCGATCATGATCACGACCCGGATCCGTACCCTTCTGATGAGTGGTGTCGCGACGGCCTGTGTGCTGGCAGTCGCTGGTGGGGCAAGTGCCGC
>BQJF01000018.1 GCA_021604565.1 Minwuia thermotolerans
GCGACATTTTCCAGTGCCGTCATGGTCGGCAACAGGTGGAATGACTGGAACACGATCCCTACATGGTGGCGACGGAACAGGGCCAGCCCATCCTCGTCCAGCCGGGTCAGGTCACTGTTCGCAACCGTCAGCTTGCCGCTGGTCACGCCCTCAAGCCCGCCGACGGCGGCGAGCAGGGTGGACTTGCCGGAACCCGAGGGGCCGAGCACGGCCACGGAAGTTCCGGCGGCCACGTCGAGGCTGATGCCCTTGAGTATCTTGACCGCGCCAGCGGCGCCGTCGAGAGTGATGTGAACGTCTTCCAGACGAATGAGGCTGTCGCCCATGTCAGTGTTTTCTCCTCGGCTTCAGACCCTGCGGTTCGCGCATCCCGCCACGCGCGAACCCTTCCCCCGATATGGCCGCAGCGTCCGGGGGATCAACGGACTGTTGCTTTTCGTCACAATGGTCATGTTTGCGGCCATTCTTAGTCCGCAACCGGTGAACGCTTCGTCAATGCGGGTGGTGATGTTCGGTGATTCGATCACCGCCGGGTACGGCCTGCCTCCCTCCGCCGCGCTGCCGCGGCTGCTGGGGGAGAAGCTGCAGGCCGACGGACTGGATGTGGTGGTGGAGAATGCGGGCGTTTCCGGCGACACGACGGCCGGTGGCCTGTCACGTCTGGACTGGGCCGTACAGGGACAGCCTGATCTGGTGATCGTGGCACTGGGCGGCAACGACGGCCTGCGCGGCATTGATCCGGCGGAGACCCGGCGCAACATGATGGCCATCATCGAGAGCCTGACGTCGAAGGACATTCCCGTTCTGGTCGCCGGCATGCTGGCCCCGCCGAATCTCGGGAAGGAATATGCCGAGAAGTTCAATCCGTTGTTCGCCGAGATCGCGGCGGATGCGGAAGTCGCCTTCTATCCCTTCCTGCTGGACGGTGTCGCGGCGGAACCGTCGCTGAACCAGTCGGATGGCATCCACCCCAATGCGGAGGGTGCCGCCATCATCGCCGCGCGCATGTCCGGCCCTGTTGCCGAACTGCTGCGCCCCTGACGAACGGCGCAAGCTGTCACCGAAGTCCGCGTTTCATGTCTGGAGAGACCCGAATGTCTATCACCATCTATCACAACCCCCGCTGCTCCAAGTCCCGTGAGACGCTGAAACTGCTCGAGGAGAAAGGCGTCACGCCGACGGTTATCGAATATCTCAAGACACCGCCAACCGCCGCCGAACTCGGTGACATCCTCGCCAAGCTGGGCATGGCACCCCGCGACCTGATGCGCCGCAAGGAAGCGGAATACAAGGCCGGTGGCCTGGACGAACCGGGCCTTTCGGACGGCGAACTGATTGCGGCGATGATTGCCACGCCGAAGCTGATCGAACGGCCCATCGTGCTGGCCAATGGCAAGGCCGCAGTCGGGCGCCCGCCGGAGTCGGTTCTCGCCATCCTCTGAATGTCACATTCACTGCCCAGGGTGTCAGCATGCGCCTGTTCATTGCACTTGATCTGCCCGCCAGCGTCCGTGATCGCCTGACGATGGTGCAGGGCGGGCTGCCCGGCGCGCGCTGGGTTGCGCCGGAGAGCCTGCATCTGACCCTGCGCTTTGTCGGCGATGCCTCGCACGACATGGCGGAGGATCTGGTGGCCGCCCTGTCACGCATCCGTGCAAATGCCTTTGACCTGACACTCAGCGGCATGGGCATCTTCGGCGACCGCCGCCGTGCCCGGATGCTGTGGGTGGGGGCCGAGCCATCGGCGCCGTTGCGTCACCTGCAGGCCAAGATCGAGCAGGCGGCGCAGTCCACAGGGCTGGATGCGGAACACCGCAAGTTTCACCCCCACGTCACCATCGCCCGGCTGAAGGATGCACCGAAGGGTCGACTGGAGGGCTTCGTTGCCGACCATGGCGGACTGTACCTGCCGCCCTTCACGGTCGATGGTTTCACCCTGTTCCGCAGCCATCTGGGCTCGGAGGGTGCACGCTACGAACCGCTGGTGGAGTTCGAACTGGACCGCCTTCAGGAATCCGCCAGCACCATGCCGTAGCGACGGAGCTGGGGGCCGTTGCGGCTCAGCCAGCGGTCCCCCTGCCGCGGATCCGCCAGCAGGGTGGCCAGCAGCGCGTGGAAACGCGGACCATGGTTCATCTCCCGCAGGTGCGCGACCTCATGCGCCGCGACATAGTCCAGCACATGGTCCGGGGCCAGGATCAGCCGCCAGTTGAACGACAGCACACCCCGGCCCGAGCAACTGCCCCAGCGACTTGACTGATCCGCCACCCGGACCCGGCTGACGGTTTCACCGATCCTGTCCGCATGGAACAGTGACCGCTGCTTCAGCCGCTCCCGCGCCCGGACCTTCAGCCAGTCGGTGACCCGCCGGTTGCAATGTGTTTCATCGCCGCCGACCAGCAGGCAATCATCATTCAGGCGCGTGTTGCCACGGCCATCCGGCGTTCGCACGATCAGCAGTTCCCGATCCCCGAACGGGATGCGCGTACCGGGCAGGAACGGGATCGGGTCAGGCCGTTCCGCCCGCCGGTCGCGGATCCAGTCCAGATTCTCCTGCACGAAAGCCAGCCCTGTCCGCTCCGGCACCCCCTTCGGCAGGGTCAGCACCGGAAACCCCTCCCGCCGGTCGAGCCGCAGACGCAGACGCCGCGCGCGCGGATTGCGGATGATCTTCAGGTCTGAGGGCAGGTCATTCATGCGGCCAGTGTGATTGTTTCGCCAGTGTTCGTGGTCTGATTCGGATCATCCCATCATGCGCGAAAGCACCCGGATTCGGCTATCCAGTTCGCCGTGATCGACATAGAAGCCCCGGAAATGGCGATCCCCGGTCGAAGGATCGAAACCGGTGCGGCCATGGAGCACCCGACGATTGTCGAAGACCGCCATCTCACCCGGCTGAAGGTGACAGGTCACCAGCCGGTCAGGATCCGCCAGCAGTTGTTTCAGACGACGCATCCCCGCGTACCAGCGGTGCGCCAGTTCGGGCTCCAGGTCGATGACATCCATGATGTGGCTGTTGATCGACAGGCGGGAGGGAAATCCCATCGGGTCCAGATCGAAGACACTGCGGCGGCTGCGAATGTCCGCCTCCCCGTCATGGAACCGGAACGGCACCGGCGTGTTCAGCAGCACGTCGAACGCATCCGGGTACTGGCTGCGCAGGTCACGCAGCAGGTTCAGCCCATCGACATAGACCGAGTCCCCGCCCCTGGCCCCGTTGACCAGGCAATGCAGGAACTGCAGCCCCGGTTGAAGTTCCTGATTGGGCAGGTCGGTATGCAGAGGCAGCGGCCCGGCGGTATAGGCAAGATTGTTCGGGCTGGGTTTCGAACGGACATCGAATGTCAGTCCGAAATTCGTCGGTCGCAGGAAACCGATCCTCTGCCCCAGCCGCACGCCGCTGTCCGGGTCGTCGGCGAGGCCGGTGACGATGGTCAGGCCGCGGCGCTTCAGATCCTGCAACTGCGCCAGCAATCCGGTGTCGGTGTCGAATGCCGATGCGGGCACGCGTTCGGGAGAGAACCCGTCCGGCCAAGGTTCGGGCGCAATCATCGCCGGGTCAGTCCGGACCTGACCGGGCTGACAGGCCCGCAGCCAGTCCAGTTGCAGCCGTCGCGGCCCTGCCACGTCCGGCCATTGCAGCAGAAGATCCGCGCCCTCGACCGCCGCCGCGGCAGGGCGAGTGTCATCGGCAACACTCAACAGTTCGAACATGCGTTCCTGCGTGTCGGGATGAAGTTCGGCCGGGTCATTGTCACGCAGCCAGATATAGGGGAAGCGGCTGCTGGCGCCATCGGGCCACTGCAGCACGAGATCACGCTGTTCCAGCGCGACATTGATTGTGTTCATGAGACGATTCCGGGACTTGAGACAGGGCAGGCACGCCGCGCAACGCGGGCGCGATGGTCAGTTCGCCAGTGCTGTCGGTTGCCCCGGCGGCCACCACTGTTCCTGCTTCACACGCTGGATGCAGGCACGCCGCGAACCGCCCCGTCCGCGGCCCGGCATGATCACATTTGCGTTCCAGCATTTCATGGTCGAACATGTTCCCGCTATGTCTGTGACAATGATGTCCTGTTTTCGTCGCTTCGGGGTGGGTTTTCTTCACGGTCGAGCATTGCTACAAACGCCGCCAGACGGGTCGCGATCACGACCAGACTGCCTTGGGAGCATGTGATGCGTCGAATTCTTGCAATTTTCTGGAGTCTCATACTGATGTCGGCAGCAAATGCGGCAGATGCCCGCGATCTGGAGAACACACTCTATATCGAGCTTGAGCACGGTCGCGTCGTGATCGAGCTGATGCCCGATGTGGCACCCACGCATGTGGCCCGCATCAAGGAACTGGCCCGCGAGGGCTATTACGACGGCATCATCTTTCACCGCGTCATTCCGGGCTTCATGGCCCAGACGGGTGACCCGACCGGTACGGGGACGAGCGGCAGCGGCAAGAAGCTGCGGGCCGAGTTCTCCAACGTGCCGTTCGACCGGGGCGTCATCGGCATGGCACGGACGTCCGATCCGAACTCCGCTGACAGCCAGTTCTTCATTACCTTCCAGCGGGCGTACCACCTCAATGGCCAGTACACGGTCTGGGGCAAGGTCGTCGACGGCATGGACCACGTTGATTCGATCGCGCCCGGTGAGCCGCCGCGCTATCCCGACAAGATGATCAGCGTGAAGGTCGCCGCGGACGTCGACGGCTGATGCACGGGCGCGGGGCCGCGGGATCATGAACTACTATCTTGCGGCCACCGCGCTGCGCGCCTTCTCCGCCACCGGCCCGACCAAGGCCCTCTACCGCTGGCTCGGCAACCGCAAGGGCGAGCGCAAGCTGTCGGAGGAACGCGCGGGCTGGGTGCTGGAACGACTGGCCGAAGCCCCGATCACCGATCCAGGCCGGTTCCTGGAGCTCGGCACGGGCTGGATGCACGCCTACAGCCTCTATCCGGCACTGCTCCACGATGCGGAAGTGCATTGTTTCGACGTCTGGGACAATCGCTCGTTCGACGCCTTTCGCAACGCGCTGCCGCAGGTCCGCAAGGGCCTTGCCGCGATGGATCTGGACCCGGAACGGCGGGAGCGGGCGCTGGAACGCCTGGGCAGGGTGGAGGCGGCGACAGACTTCGCATCCGCCTATGAGCCGCTGGACCTGCACTACGCCATCGACCACAACGGCGCGCTGCCCTACCCGGATGCGCATTTCGACATGCTCTATTCCGTCGACGTGCTGGAGCATGTGGTCGCCAGCGGTTTCGATTCAAATGCCGCGGACTGGTTCCGCGTGACCAAGCCAGGCGGGCGTCTGGTGGCTCAGGTCGGCCTGGATGACCACCTGGCCCACTACGACCCCAGGCGTTCCAAGAAACATTACCTGCGGCACTCGGACAGCCTGTTCCGCAACTGGCTGGAAAACGATGTGCAATACATCAACCGCCTTCCGGCTGAGCAGATCATCGCCAAGCTGGAGAATGCCGGTTTCCGCATTCTGGATGCCGAACGCTTCCGCATCGACAGCCGCCCTCCGGTGCATCCCGACTACGCCGGTCAGAGCGACGACGACATCGTCACCTGGCGCCTGCACCTGACCGTCGAACGCCCGGCGTGAGGCGCGGGAGAAGCGCCCTCAGGCTGTTCCCGCAATCAGTTCCAGCCATTCCTGCTCCGTCAGCGTCCTGATCCCCAGTTCCGCGGCCTTCTTCGCCTTTGATCCGGCGCCGGGGCCGGCCACAAGAATATCAGTCTTCTTCGAGACGCTGCCGGAGACGCGGGCGCCGAGGGACTCGGCGCGGGCCTTGGCCTCGTCGCGGGTCATTGTTTCCAGTGATCCGGTGAAGACCACCACCTTGCCCGCGACGGGGCTGTCCTGCGCCGGGGCCTCGAAGGGTTCGACGTCCCGCAACTGCGCCAGCAGGTCATCAAGGACAGTGCGGTTGTGCGCCTCCGCCATGAACTCCAGCAGTTCGCGCACCACGGTCGGGCCGATTCCGTCGATCCCCTCCAGTTCCGCGAACGCCTCTCCCTCCGGGTCCGTAACGGCTGCCTTCAGGGCATCCAGCAGCGCATCCAGCGTCAGGTAGGTCGCGGCCAGTGTGCGGGCGGTGGTCTGGCCCACATGGCGGATACCAAGGGCGAACAGGAACCGGTCCAGCGGGATCGTGCGGCGTTCGTTGATGGCGTCGAACAGCTTCTTCACCGAGGTATCGCCGAAACCGTCGCGTTCCTCCAGCTTCAGATCGTCGTTGCGGGACTCCAGCGTGAAGATCTCGGCAGGAGTCGTGATCTCGCCTGCGGCGAAGAACATCTCGATCTGCTTCGCGCCCAGTCCCTCGATATCGAAGGCATTGCGGGACACGAAGTGCTTCAGCCGCTCCATCGCCTGGGCGGTGCAGATCAGCCCGCCGCTGCAGCGCCGCACCACGTCCAGTTCGCCCGATGCACGCACGTCGCGCACGGCATGGCTGCCGCAGACGGGGCAGGTCTCGGGGAACATGTAAGGCTCAGTCCCCGCCGGTCTGCGGTCCACCACCACGCCAACGATCTGCGGGATCACGTCTCCCGCGCGCTGCAGGGTCACCGTGTCGCCGATGCGCACGTCCTTGCGGCGGATCTCGTCTTCGTTGTGCAGGGTCGCATTGGAGACCACGACACCGCCGACCGTCACCGGCTCCAGCCGTGCCACCGGGGTCAGGGCACCGGTGCGCCCGACCTGGATGTCGATGCCGCGCAGGATGGTGCTGGCCTGTTCCGCCGGGAACTTGTGGGCGATGGCGAAACGGGGGCTGCGGCTGACGTAGCCGAGCCTGTCCTGCCAGTCGAGCCGGTCGACCTTGTACACCACCCCGTCGATGTCGTAGTCGAGCGCCCCGCGCCGGGTTTCCACGTCGCGGTAGAAGTCCATGATCCCGTCCAGCCGGGTGCAGGTCCGGGTCAGCGGATTGACCGTGAAACCCCAATCTTCCAGAACCTTCAGCACACCCGACTGGGTGGCGGCGGGCAGCGCCTCCACCTCCCCCCAGGAATAGGCGAAGAAATTCAGCCTGCGCCGCGCGGTGATCGCCGCATCGAGTTGGCGCAGCGACCCGGATGCCGCATTGCGCGGATTGGCGTAGGCGGGCTTTCCCGCCTTGAGCTGGCTGTCGTTCAGGGCCTGGAACGCGGGCTTGGACATGTAGACCTCCCCGCGCACCTCGAACACCTCAGGCGCGTCACCCTTCAGGGTCTCCGGTATGTCATCCAGCGTCAGCAGGTTGCGGGTGATGTCCTCCCCCTCCTGCCCGTCGCCACGGGTGGCGCCCTGCACCAGTCGGCCATTCTCGTAGCGCAGGCTGGCAGACAGGCCGTCTATCTTCGGCTCCGCGCAGATCGCGAGTTCCGTGTCCTCGTCCAGACTGAGGAAGCGGCGGATGCGCTTCAGGAACTCGGCAACGTCTTCCTCGGAAAAGGCATTGCCGAGCGACAGCATGGGGCGGGCGTGCCGCACCTTGGCAAATCCGGCGGCAGGTGCGGCCCCGACCCGCTGGCTGGGGCTGTCCGAAGTCAACAGTTCCGGATGCTCCGCCTCCAGTGCCTGCAGTTCCTGGAATTCGGCATCGTAGGCCGCATCGGTCATCAAGGGCTTGCTCGCCGTGTAATAGGCCTTGTTGGCAGCGTTGATGCGCGCTGCCAGCTTGCGGTGCCGCGCGCGGGCCTGTTCCCTGTCCGCTTCGCTCATGCGTTTCTTTCTCCCAGCAGGCGATCTGCGGCGGCCCTCGCCTCCACCGTCACTTCGGCGCCGGAAAGCATCCGCGCGATCTCCTCCCGCCGGGCATCACCCTGCAACGGATCAACACGGGTGCGGGCGGTCTCGTCCACGCTCTTGGCGATCAGCCATTGCCGGTCGGCGCGGGCGGCGACCTGCGGCGAATGGGTGACGACCAGCACCTGAAACGTTTCCGCCAACCGCGCCAACCGCTCACCGACCGCGTCTGCCGTGGCCCCGCCGACACCGCGATCCACCTCGTCGAAGATCATGGTCGGCGCGTCCCCCGTGGCCGCCAGCACGACCTTCAGTGCCAGCATGAAACGCGAAAGCTCGCCCCCTGACGCGATCTTGGCGATCGGTCCGGGACGCGCGCCGGGGTTGGTGGCAACCATGAACGACACCCGGTCCATCCCCTCCGGTCCCCAATGCCCCTCCGGCTGGGGCGTCACGTCGGTGATGAAGCGTGCCCCGCCCATGCGCAGCGGTTCCAGTTCCGCTTCGACGGCGCTGTTGAGCGCCGTGGCGGCGGTCTGGCGTCTGGCACTCAGGGCTTCCGCCGCCGCCAGCCAGGCCTGCGCCAGTTCAGCCGTTTCCGTTTCCAGCGCTCTCAGGTCCCGGTCCCCGCGTTCCAGGGAGGCCAGTTCGTCGATCTTGGCCTGCAGCAGGTCCGGCAGGGCGTCCGGATCGATCTGATACTTGCGACCGGCGGCGCGCAGCGCGAACAGCCGCTCCTCCACCGCATCCACATCCGCCGGGTCGGCATCCAGATCCGCACTGACGGACATGATGGCGTTGACGGCCTCATCCAGCTCGACACCGGCGCGCGCCAGCGCCTCCATCGCCGGGCCGAGCCGCTCGCCCGCCTGCTCCCGCACCCGGTCCAGCGCGCGTTCCGCCGTGCGTAGTTTCGCCGCCACACCGCCGTCCTTTTCCAGCGCCGCCGTGGCGTCGCTGACTGCGTCCGCGATCTTTTCCACCTGCATCATGAAACCACGCCGTTCGGCAAGCTGATCGGCCTCTCCCTCCATCGGCGCGAGTTCGTTCAGTTCCTCGACCGTGTGGCGCAACAGATCCTCTTCCGCCCGTGCCTGCTCCAGCGCCGCCTTCGCCTCCGCCAGCCGGGCCGCACTCTGCTGCCAGGTGTCCCACTGGCGCCGCAGGGCCGCGACCTCTGTCTCGTGTCCGGCAAAGGCGTCCAGGATCGGGCGATGACTGGCCGCGTCCAGCAAACCGACCTCCGCCGCCTGGCCGTGAATCTCGACGAGCTGCGCGCCTATGGTGGCAAGCAGACTGATGCTGACGGGGTGGTCGTTGATCCAGGCCCGGCTGCGCCCGTCTGTACCCACTGCACGCCGCAGGAACAGTTCCTCCCCCTCCGCGTCCGGCAGGTCATTCTCCGACAGGAAGGCGCGAACCGGATGATCGGCGGGCAGTTCGAAGATCGCCGTGACACCACCGCGCTCCGCGCCGGTCCGCACCAGACGCCCCTCCGACCGTGCGCCCAGCGCGAGGCCGAGAGAATCAAGCAGGATCGACTTGCCCGCACCTGTTTCACCGGTCAGCGCGCACAGCCCCGGTGCAAGGCTGAGGTCAAGCCGGTCAAAGACAACGATGTCGCGTATCGCGAGCGATCTCAGCATGGTGTGACCGTCAGAAGACGGCGTTCCAGATGCCGGAAATCCATGACTCGTCGTCAACTTCAGGCGCAAGCTGCTGGCCTGACAGAAGCGCGTAGGAATCGCGGTACCAGACACTGCTGGGGAAGTTGTGGCCCAGTACGGCGGCTGTCGCCTGCGCCTCGTCCGTGACGCCCAGCAGCAGATAGGATTCGGTCAGGCGGTGCAGCGCCTCCGGCGTGTGGCTTGTGGTCTGGTAGTCCCGGACCACGTTACGGAACCGGTTGATGGCAGCGACGTAGTGCTCCCGCTGCAGGTAATAGCGACCGATCTCCATCTCCTTGCCGGCAAGATGGTCCTGCGTCAGGGCCAGCTTGGCCTGCGAGTCCTGCGCATAGGCCGACGTCGGGAACCGGCGGATCACTTCCTCCAGCGCCTCCAGCGCCTTCACGGTACGCCCCTGGTCCCGTCCGACATCGGTGATCTGTTCGTAGTGGCTGACGGCGATCATGTAGTGGGCATAGGCCGAATCCGCGCTGCCCGGATGCAGCCGGATGAACCGGTCGGCGGCACCGATGGCAAGGTCATAGTCGTTGGTCATGTAGTAGGAAAAGACCGCCATGAGCTGCGCCTTGGTGGCCCAGACCGAATAAGGGTACTGCCGTTCCACCAGATCGAACGTCAGCGCCGCATCCTCGTAGTCCCCGACAGTAACCTCATCCAGGCCCTGATTGTAGATGACCTCGACAGGGGTCTCTTCGGGAGCCTCGGCAACGGGCTTCTTCTCCGAGTCACCGGAGCAGGCCGCAGCAAGCATCAGCACCATGCCCAACAGCATGATGCGCCCAGCAGAAAACCAGTCCTGAACCGCGTGTTTCATGAAATCTATGTCTCACGCGGCCCTGCCGAAATCAAGCAATGCGCGAAGACCGGCACGGCTTTTGATGCACATGAAGGTGATTTCGTGAATGCGGTACCGGTTGGTCCGGCGAATCGCAATTCGTGTCACAAAGCAGGACTGAGGTCACAGAATGCACCAACTTCGCCATATCGACCGCCACGTCGGGGAACGCATCCGCAGCCGACGGGCAGAACTGGGCATGACGCAGCATGACCTCGCCACCTTGCTGGGCATTTCCTACCAGCAGGTCCAGAAGTACGAGACCGGCGCAAATCGCGTCAGCGCAGGACGCCTGTACGAGATGGCGCGGCAGCTCGGCTCACCGGTCGGCTTCTTCTTCGAGGGGCTGGAGGGCGAGACCGCACGTTCGGTCACCGAGCTGGCGCATGGCGGCACCAACCGCACGACCATCGACCTGGCCCGCAATTTCGGACGGCTGGACAATGCGTCGATCCGTGGCGCGATCTCCACACTCGTCCGTGCGCTGGCGGACGAGAATGCGGAAGATTCGGAGCCGGTCAACGGCGCGGGTCCGAATGGCGACCAGGTTCACAGTCTGGCCCAGGCGGCCGAATGACCGCCCGGGGCATGTGCCGGTGATGCCATCGGAAAAGGTCCCGAACTAGTCAGGGCGATCCATGGAGAAGGTCTCTTCCACGATCGTGTAGTCCATGTAGCCCAGACGGGCGAGCGGACGGTAGACTGACATGTCGATCATGCCGTCCTTGATGATCCGCTCGTCAATATGAATGCCGACGACCTCACCGATGACCATGTTGTTGACGATCTTCGGTGACGAGGAGCGCAACTGGATGATCTGGACCAGCCTGCATTCCAGATTGACCGGCGACTCCTTGACCCGCGGGGCGGCGACAAGTTCCGACGGCAGCGGTGTCAGACCGGCCTTCTCGAACTCGCTGACCGTCCGGCCGACGTGCGCCGAGGAAGCGTTCATCTGATCCTTCAGTTCCGCCGTCACCATGTTGACCACGAACTCGCCCGTGTCGCGCACGTTCGCGGCCGTATCCTTGATATCGCCTTCCGGATGCGGGCCGTTGCAGCCGAACAGCACGGTCGGCGGGAAATCCGTGATCGCGTTGAAATAGCTGAAGGGCGCGAGGTTCATGGTCCCGTCGCTGCCGAGCGTCGAGACCCAGCCGATGGGTCGCGGTGAAACCAGCGCCTTGAACGGATTGTGCTTGAGGCCATGCGGCTGGTCGGCGCGATAGAACATGTTCCCTGATCCCCTGCTTTCACGGTGTCGGCTTCATCGGGATGGTCCGCTGCCTGATTGCGGCGCCGGCCCGCGCGCCCGACATTTGATGGAATGATCTAGCGCATGCGGGGGGAAAAGGGAATTCGGACCGGAAGCCGGGGGGCGGCGGTGCCCCTACTTGTTGCGGACGACCTTGTTGTCGATTGCGGGCACGCTGTAGATATAGGTCTCGATGGCCTGCAGATCCGCGTCGGTGAGGAATTTCAGACCGTCTTCGATGGCTTCTTCCATCGACCCCTGCACATTGTCGAAGTCGGGCTTCATGCCGCTCTTCATCAGCTCGACCAGGTCACCCTTGCCCCAGTCGCTGATGCCCGTGGCGTGGGGCGTGATGTTCGGGACAAGCTGCCCCTCCGGCCCGTCCGGCGTACCAGCCAGATAATCGCCGCGCTTCATGCCGCCGAACATGTTGCGGGGGGTGTGGCATTCGCCGCAGTGGGTCAGGGCGTCCACCAGATAGGCACCGCGATTCCATTCCGCCGACTGTGCCGGATCCGGCTCGAAACGACCCTCGTCGAAGAACAGCATCCGCCAGCCGCGCTGCATGAACCGCCAGGAGAAGGGGAAGCCGACATCATGCTCCCGGTTCGGCTCCGCCACCGGGTCCAGGGAAAACAGATAGGCCTTGATGGCCAGTGCGTCTTCCCGGGTCATCTTCGTGTAACTGCCGTAGGGAAAGACCGGGAAATAGCGTCCGCCGTCCGGTCCGACGCCTTCATGCATGGCCCGGACAAAATCCTCATCCGACCAGCCGCCGATGCCATGTTGCGGATCCGGCGTGATGTTGGGGCTGTAGAAGGTGCCGAAAGGCGTATCCAGCCCCAGGCCACCGGCGAACCGGGTGCCGCCATCCTTTGCCGTGTGACAGGCGATGCAGCCACCGGCATGCACCAGGTATGCACCCTTCTCCACCATCGACTGGGCACTGGCAGTCTGGACGGCCAGGGAGAACAGCAGCGCAAGGCCGGACATCAGTCCGACCTTGCGCATACCTGTCAGAATTTGGCTCGGAACGGTCACGATGCTCAGCTTGGCTTCGGACCGCGATAATCGTCGTGGCAACCGCCGCAGGTCTTGCCGGTGGCACCCAGTGCCGCACCGATCTTGCCCGCATCCATGGTCTCGGTCGCGGTGACCAGATCGGCGGAGGCAGCGATCAGGCGGTCATTGGCTGCCTTGAACCCGGCCCAGTCGCTCCAGATGCTGGCCTTGGCGCGATACTCCATGCTGCCTTCGGGGAACAGCTCGAGGGAGTTCTGCGCCAGCATGTTCAGCTTCTTCGCGGCGGCAACCGTGTCGGCGCTCGGGGCCGCGTTGCCCTTGGCAACATCGGAGATGGCCTTCATCGCGCCACCCATTTCCTTCATCGCGGCAACGCGCTTGTCGGACATGCTGCCATGCGCACCTGCCAGTGCAGCACCAGCGAACACGGTCGCGGCGAAGCCAGCCAGAATGATCTTCTTCATCAGATTCCTCCTCAGGATTTCCGACCGTCCCAATCAACGACTGCCGACCCCTCGGCAATCTTCACGACGGCGCCCCATCATCCCGCACCTGTCGTGTGGTTAACAAGCAAGTGCGCGCAATTATTCAGTGATCGGATCATCACACCCTCGTGACAGCCTGTCCATTCCCTGCGGCACCGGCGGTTTCGGCGGAGATCGTATCTTCCCCGGCGGTCAGAAACCCAGATGGGCACCCGCGATCAGCATGCCAAGGCCGAGCAGCAGACCAATGGCGACCTGCCCCGTGAACCACAGTGCCAGACCGGAAAGAGCCAGCGCGGCCATCTGGAACGGGCCCATCATCGCGATCTGCGGTGCGACGACGGCGGCGATGGCACAGCCGGGCAGGACACTCAGCAGACGGCGCAGACGCCCCTGTTCCGGCACCCGCGATCCGAGCGCATAGCCGAGATAGCGGGAGGCGAAGACCACGACAGTCAGCATCCCGATGGCAATCCACGGCGACCAGGGATCAGTCATGCTTCTTCTCCGGCAGGATCATCCCCGCTGCTGCACCGGCTCCCACACCGATCAGCAGGGTATAGTGCGGGTCCAGCCAGCGATGGGCCGCGACCGAGGCAGCGGCGGCAATCACCCATGGCAGGGCCGGACCGATGCGGCTGCGTGTCACCATCACCAGGATCAGGAACAGGAAGATCATCCCGCCCTGGCCCAGTGCCTTCAGGGTCAGGGGATCAAGCGCGCCGGGCAGGCTGACCCCGACACTGACACCTGCCATCCAGGCAACCAGCAGGGTGACGGAACAGGTCATGTAGAGCGTTGTCACGTCCGCGCGCCTGCGTTCCTGCATGGCCAGCGCCCAGCTTGCATCGACCAGCAGCCAGATACCGGTGAGCCGCTGCAGCGGCGACATGCTGCGCAGCAGCGGAGACAGCGTGAGTCCCATCAGGATATTGCGGGACGATACCAGTCCCGCCGAAAGGGCGATGGCCAGATATGGCAATGGGTCGTTCCAGAACGGCAGGACCGCGAACTGGGCCGCCCCGGCAAAGGCGGTCAGACTGAGCACCAGGGTCTGTACGTCGGTCATGCCCTGCACATGTGCCGCCGAGCCATAGACGGTCCCGAACGTGAAGGCCCCCAGGGCGAAGCCGAAACTCATCCGCAGGCCATCCGCCACGCTGCGGCCCACACCAAGGTGCCCGTTGTTCATGCTGTCGCCTGTTCATGAGAATGCCGGGGAACCCGACGCAGGCGAAACTATGCCACCCCCGGTTCAGGTCAAGCGGAAGGAGGTCTCATTGAATCTCGAAGTCGCCGGCCTGGACGGTTCCCGAGGTCAGTCGCGCGACCTCGAAGCTGTTGGCGCTGTTGCCGCCATCCGGGTCGAAGTGCAACCGGCTGTCGCTTTCATCGAAGAAGAAGGTGGCCTCGCTGGTGCCAAGCTCGACGCCGCCCGGATTGTTGGTCAGGTCGAACGCCTGGCTGACGAAGTTCTGCCCGTCCGTCAGGGTCGCCGCCCCGCCGCCGACATTGGCGAAGCCGCCGCTCTCGATCAGGAACCGGTCGCTGCCGGTGGTGAAATCGGTGATGACGTCGCCGGCCTCCCCCTGCGTGTCATAGCGAAAGCGGTCATTGCCCTCATTGCCGGTCAGTTCGTCCGAACCGATGCCACCGAAGATCTCGTCGATATTGTCACCGCCCGAGATCGTGTCGTCACCGGCTCCGCCCTGCAGGGTGTTCTGGCCCGAAAGCGCGGTCACGAAGTCGTTGCCGTCCCCGCCACGCACGGTGTCGTTGCCCGCATCACCGTTCAGGCTGTCGGCACCGACACCACCATCGATCAGATCGGCACCGGAGCCGCCCGAGATGGTGTCGTCACCAGCATCGCCGGAGACGGTATCGTCATCCTGCTCGCTCTGGATGAAGTCATTGCCGTTGTCGCCATTGATCGAGTCCTGGCCGAATCCACCACGCAGGCTGTCGGCACCATCGCCACCTGTCAGGGTGTCGTTGCCATCCTCGCCCAGGATGTCGTCGATGCCACCACCACCATCAATGAAATCATCGCCCGCGCGCGCCTCGATCCGGCTGTCCGCGCCATCGCCGAAGATATTGTCCGACTGGGCAGTGCCGATCACGTTCTCGACGCCGACCAGCGTATCGTCGCTGATGCCGGTAATCGTGGCCGTCCCTGCGGTCAGATCGACCGTGACGCCGCCCCCGGTGATGGTCGAATAGTCGATGGTATCGCTGCCGTCACCGGCATCGAGGGAGTCATTGCCGGTGCTGCCGATGATGGTGTCATTGCCGCCGGCAGTGCTGATGGTGTCGTCACCTGCCCCGCCGTTCATGCGGTTGGTGTTGCCGTCACCGGTCAGCGAATCATTGCCCGCACCGCCGAAGATCCCCTCGATGGAGGTCAGGGTGTCGGTGCCGAAGGCGGTCGTTGTCAGCGTGGCATCAGTGACCGTGAAGCTGATGTTCTCCGCCCCGATGGCGGAGAAATCGATCACGTCGATACCGTCACCGCCGTTCAGAACGTCGTTGCCTGCCTCGCCCGCCAGCGTGTCATCACCGGCACCGCCGGTCAGGCTGTCATTACCTGCATTGCCGACCAGGCGATTGTTGCTGGCATCCCCGGTGATCGTGTCGTTGCCCTGGCCACCGATGACGGTTTCCAGGCGATCCAGTGTATCCGTGCCGGACTCGGCGCTGGTCGAGAAACGGTTGCTCAGATCGGCGAGAAGATCACTGGTCAGATGATCATAGGTGACGACGTCGCCGGATCCGGTGCTCTGATTGCCCCCGTCCAGGGTGTCATTGCCCGAACCACCACGCAGTGTGTCGTCACCACCCAGGCCGCGCACGCGAATCCCCGTTGTCGCATCGCGCCCGTCGAAACTGTCGTCACCATCCTCCAGGTCGGCCCGCAGGTTCCGGTTGCCGATGCCGGTCGCCGCCAGGTCACCGACCGTCAGCGTGTCGTTGCCGGAGGAACCTGAGATACCGAGGCGCTCCACCGCGTCATCGCCCGTGATTGTCTGGACCGTCGCGCCAGTCGTGGTCTGGATCGTGACGTCGGTGCCGGAGGCCCCGACAGTGACTGCGGTGCCGGCCGCGTCGTCCAGCAGCAGGTTGATCTCGTCATCCGCACCATCGCCACCGGTCACCACATTGGTGCCACTGTCACTGGCATCGAAACGGAACCGGTCATCGCCCGCGCCACCGCTCAGGGTGTCGTCACCGGCATTGCCTGCCAGAGTGTCATTGTCGGCCCCGCCGCTGAGGCTGTCGTCACCTGCGTCGCCGCGCAGGAAGTCCGTGCCATCGCCGCCATCCAGGGTATCGTTCCCGCCGCGCCCGACAATCAGGTCGTTGGTTGCCTGCGCCGCAGCGGTATCGGCCGTGTCGTCCAGCACCTGGACGGAGAACAGCACGTCGTCGAAGGATGCTTCCTCGACATCCGCGAACAGGGTATCGACCTCACCGGAGCCGACCTGGGTGACACTGATGCCGGAACCGCCGTCGAGCGGCGCGACCTCGATCGTCCGCTCCAGCGTGCCCGGATCGACGAGCACGCTGTCGGCGATCACGGCGCGGTCGGTACCGCCACCACCGGCCAGGCTGTCGTTGCCCGTACCGCCGACCAGGGTGTCATTTCCGGCATCACCGGAAAGCTGATCCGCACCGGCGCCACCGCTGATGCTGTCGGTCCCGGCACCACCGAACAGCAGGTCCGCCGCCGTGCCGCCCGTCACGGTGTCCGTTCCGCCGCCACCGAAGATGATGCTGCGGACATTGTCCGCCGTCAGTGCCTCGTCGTCGGCATTGCCCGTGGTGAGCACCAGCGTCTCACCGGAAAACTGCGCTTCCTCGAATGTACCATCGAGCTGGTCCGTGCCTTCGTCGACATCGCCGGTCAGGGTGTCGGTGATCGTGATCGCGCTGCCATCGTCGTTCGCCGAGAAGGTGAAATCACCCACGGCACCGGCATAGACCACCCGGTCCGCCGCGCCATCGCCGCCCGACAGGACATCGTTGCCGACGCCACCGGTCAGGGTGTCATTGCCGGACTCGCCCAGCAACGTGTCCTGACCCGCATTGCCGGACACGTCGTCATTGCCGTCACCGGCCAGGATCGCATCACGGCCCGCACCGGCGCTGATGGTATCGTTGCCACCGAGTGCCGCGTGAATGTCATTGCCGTCGCCCAGCGTCTGGTTCTCGGCATTGTCCGAGGCGATGGAGAGATCGAAGGTCTCCGCCGCAAAGGTGACCTGCTCCACATCATTGTTGATCGTATCCGTGCCCTCGGCTGTGGTCACGATGGTGAAGCCGGAACCGTCGGCAATCGCCTGCCCGACGACATCCTCGATCGCCGTGGTAAAGGTCGCCAGGTCCGTCCCGCTGCCGCCGGAGAAGACATCGTCGCCGCTGCCGCCGGTCAGGGTGTCGTCACCGTCTTCGCCAAGCAGCGTGTCGCCGCCCGCACCACCGGAGAGGCTGTCCTGACCCGCGCCGCCGAACTGCACGTCGCTGCCGTCGCCGCCGATGATGGTGTCATTGCCGTCACCGCCGACCGCAACCGCACCACCGTTGTCCTGGGTCAGGGCGTCATTGCCACCTGTTCCGAAGGTCGTGTTGAGGCCGGTGCCCCCGAAATCCAGGATCTCGATATCCGTCGAAAGGGTGTCCGTGCCCTCCGATCCAACCGTGTCCTGCAGCACGACGGTCAGGCCATCGGCGGAGACATTGGCAATGAAGCCGGGGGCGACGCCGCTGAAGATCGCGGTGTCGGTGCCGCTGCCGCCGGTCAGGAAGTCATTGCCACCGCCGCCGGAGAGCGTGTCATCCCCGCCCCGCCCGGCCAGGAAGTTGTTGTCGGCATCGCCGGTCAGCGTGTTGTCCGCAGCGTCGCCCTGGGTGATGTCGAACAGGGTGCCGTTGAAATCGATCTCGTCGATCTCCGCAGTCAATGTGTCGGTGCCTTCCGCACCGACCGTGTCGGCCAGCGTGATCTCGCCATTGGCATCGTCTACCGCCTGTATGAACCCGGTTTGCTCGCCGACATAGACCGCGCGATCAATGCCGACGCCGCCGACGATCCGGTCGTCGCCTGCACCCCCGGAAAGCGTGTTGGCGCCCGTGCCTGCATCCAGCAGATCGGCGGACGTCCCGCCGGTCAGGGTGTCGTCACCGGCGCCGCCGAACAGTTCGAGCGACAGCCCGGCGTTCGAGCCGTCGATCACGTCACCGCCCTCACCCGCGCGAATGACGACCGTATTGTCCAGAATGCCCGAGCCCGTGAGGTCGCCCAGCACCACCTGGTCACCCCGGACACCGAGATCGACTTCAAGTTCCTCGACGTCCTGAATCGTGACCTGAGTATTGACGCCATCCACGTCGAAATTCAGGACAGCACGCCCGTCCTCTGTCTGGCCGCTGACAATGTTCGTCTGATCACCATCCGCCAGGACGGTCAGCGTGTCGGTGCCCGCGCCGCCAATCAGGGTGGCGTCGCCATTTGCGATATCGAAGGTCTGGGCACCATCGAACGAGATGACACCATTGTTGCCATCGTCATCATTGTCGACCTGTTCGTCGTCTTCGTTGCGGTCGTCCAGATCATCATCGCCAATGCTGCCGATGACCTCCTCCTCCGCGGCGGCATCGCCAATCTGCTCGCCGGCGGCGATTTCGACATCGCTGTCGTCATCCAGCCCCAGCGCGGCGCGCAACTGCGTCAGCACACCGGTGTCTTCCACTTCGGGGGCGTCAGGCAGCTCACCCAGATCGGCATAGGCCAGAACGCCCGGCGCAAAGGCCCCCAGAAGCGTGTCCACATCAATATCACTGAGGGGTGTCGGCTGACGGAACATGGACAGCACTTCCATGCCCTGCAGCGGCTGGTCCAGAACCAGCACGGCACCGGCAGTCGCCACTGCCACGGAACCTGCCGCAAGGCCATTGACGCTGGGCAGCAGCACGAAGGTATTGGCCTGCGCCTCGGGTGCGGCCTTGCCGATGACCCGCGCGCCACGCACCGTCAGGTTCGCTACCGGCGTGCGGACGAACAGGACTTCCGCCCCACCGGAGGTCGCAGAGGTATTGTCGACCGCGAACTGGCCCTGAATGACAAAGAACTGAGGTTCGCTGGAACCGGATTCCTCCGGTGCTTCCAGCAGGATGCGGCTGTCACTGTCAAAGAATGCGGCGGCACCGTCGGCTGTCACCAGTTCGACCGCGCCGTCACCCCGGGTCAGGATGATATCGCCGGGACCGACCCGTTCACCGATCTGCAACGGACCCTGGCGGCCATCGACATGCACCACGAAGACATCGCCGAACACGGTCCGCACCGAAAGGGTGCCACCATCAGGGGAGCCGCTCAACTGCACGGTTTCCGCAGGACTGGCGCGATCTACCGCACCCTCCACCTGGCTGGCCGGAAGCGCGAAACCGGAAACATCGGTCGATTCGTCAGAGACCGTGGTCCCTGCACTGCTCCGTCCCGAAATCTGGTCCATTCTGTTGGTCCTCAACCGCATCAGCGACACCGACATGGTGTCACATTCCGTGATTCAGTCGAAATCAAGCAAGCCTGATGCCATGCCTATCATTGCGGGTATGTCGAATCATGCAGCCCGCGCGGCCAGCATCTTGCCATAGGCGGCCACGGTTCGCTCGGCGATCGGCGCCAGACGCGCCACAGCGGCCCCGGCGGCGTCCAGTTCGTTCTGCTCGAACAGCTCCTCGGCTTCCCGCGCGGCCTCGAATAGCTGCATGCCACCGACCGTCCCGGCACTGCCCTTCAGGCTGTGCGCTTCCCGCCCCAGTGCCTCACGATTTGCCGCATCCGGGGTCTGTCGCAGTGTCTCGAGGCGCTGCAGGGTATCCTCGATGAAGGCGGTGATGAGTTCGGGCAGGATCTCCTCCCCCACATCCTCGGCGAACTGATCCAGGATGCCCTGATCGATCAGGGCCGTGGCGTCCGCGTCCGCCTCCGGCTCGACCGTCGCCCCGGAATCGGGAAGGACTTCGCCCGAGACCAGCAGGTCGGCGACAGTCGGCGTCGCGGCTTCACCGGACACTGTGTCCTGATCGATCAACCGCTCCGGTCCCCCGGTGGCACGGGCGCCGATCAGTGCCCAGCGGGACACGAGCTGCAGCAGTTCGACCTTGTCGAAGGGCTTGGCAATGAAGTCGTCCATGCCCTTCGCCAGACATTCCTCCCGATGTTCGGCCATGGCGTTGGCGGTGACCGCAACGATGGGTACTGCTGCCCTGTTGCCGCCAAGCGCCCGGATCCGCGCCGTCGCCTCGAACCCGTCCATGTCCGGCATCTGCACGTCCATCAGCACCAGCTCGAAAGGCTTCTCCGAGACAGCGGCCAGGGCGGCGACACCATCCTCCGCCGTGTCCACGACATATCCTGCCTTCTCCAGCATCACGCGGGCGACCTGCAGGTTGATGCGGTTGTCGTCGGTCACCAGCACGCGGCTGCCACGGGCAGCGACGTCGCCAACCTGCTCCGTTTCCGCCGCCACGGTGGCGTCATGCTCCAGATCCCGCCCCGTCAGGGTCCGGGCAAGCGGCAACAGCCGCACAGGACGGGTCACGAAGCCGCCGAAGCCACGGCCCAGCAATTCGTCCACGCGACCGCGCTGGGCCGGCGTGATGGCAATCAGCATCTGCCCGCTGACCATCCGGCGCAGGGCGCGGATCGCCGACACATCCGCAGCCTCCGCCAGTTCCCCCGCGATGATCGCGTGATCCACGGTTTCTCCGGGCGGCTGCATATCCGGGGCCATGTGGGCCACCGCCAGTCCCAACCCGCGGGCGCGCGCGGCCAGCCCCTCGCGCAGCACCGCGTTGGCGGAATGGACCGCGACAGAGCGCCCGTCGGTCATGCGCAGCAGGCCCGCCAGGGGATCACTGGCGGGTTTTTCGGCTCGCTTCAGCGATGCCTCGAACCAGAACGTGCTGCCCTCGCCCTCCACGCTCTCCAGACCGATCCGGCCGTCCATCAGGCCGACGAGACGCTTGCAGATCGCCAGCCCCAGCCCCGTGCCGCCATAGCGTCTGGCTGTCGAGGCATCGACCTGCGTGAATTCCTGGAACAGGGCGTCCTGGCGATCCTTTGGAATGCCGATACCGGTATCGCGCACATCGAAGCGGATGGTCGGCGATGCCTCGGTCCCGCCCGAAAATGACACGTCGATGGTCACTCCGCCCGTCTCCGTGAACTTGATCGCATTTCCGGCGAAGTTGAGCAGCACCTGCCGGATGCGTGTCGGATCGCCGTTGAGCGTGCGCGGGATCGCCGGGTCAAGGATGACGACCGCCTCGATCCCCCGCTCGAACGCCCGGGCGGAAAGCAGGTCCGTGACGCCATCGACCAGATCGGACAGGTCGAAGGCCACATCCTCCAGCTCCAGCCTGCCGGCCTCCAGCTTCGAGAAGTCGAGAATGTCGTTGATGATGGTCAGCAGCGCCTCACCCGACAGCCTCACGGTCTCGGCGTACTGGCGCTGTTCGCCGTTGAGGGACGTTTCCATCAGCAGGTTGGTCATGCCCAGGACGCCATTCATCGGCGTACGGATCTCGTGGCTCATCATTGCCAGGAACCGCGACTTGGCGACGTTGGCGTCTTCCGCCCGCTCCTTGGCTTCGGTCAGGGCGCTCTCGTTCTCCTTCTGCGCGGTGATGTCGGTGTGAACACTGACCCGCCCGCCTTCGTCGGTCACGAACTCGCCGACCAGCAGCCAGCGGCCATCGGCCAGTTGCGTCTCGACCGGCCCCCCCGGGTTGCGATGCCGCGCCAGACGCTCCGTCACCCATCCATCAGGACTCTGGCCACCGGTCATCACGCGATCCGTCACGGTCTTGCGGATGATATCCTCGAAACGCTCCCCCACCACGATGTGGTCGTCGTTGGTGGCGTAATATTCGCGGTACTTGGCATTGAACAGGATGACCCGGTCATCGGCATCGAACAGCGCAAAGCCGTCCGTCATCGCATCAATGGCTTCCAGCAGCTGCGTGCGGGCGGCACTTTCGCGTGCCTCCGCCCGCGCGACTTTCCTGTAGAGCCGCCGTGTCCTGCGGATCTCGCGAATCAGGAACCAGACAAGGGCGCCTGCGCCCAGCAGGGTTCCGACAGCGGACAACAGCAGTTCGAAGTAGATCGGTTCCAGCCGGTCCACCCGTGATTGCGTGACCGTGAGTTCCGACGAGTTCGTCAGTTGCTGCAACGACTGGAACAGCGCCACCAGATCCTTGCGCACCGTGCTGTAGTTGCGGAAATCACCCGTCTGCAGCGCCATCAGCCGCGCGTCATTCACCTGGAACGTGCGGGCAATGCTCGCCGCGATGGACCCCGCACCGAGTGAATCCCCCTTGTCGCTCTGCATCGCTGCCAGGAACGTCGGCAGACGTTGCTTCATGTAGCCGAGGCGCTGCTGGAATTCGGCCTGGGACATGCCGGCAGTGCCGAGCACGTAATTGTCCAGCGTACTGAGAAACAGGGAAAGTTCGCTGCGGGTATGGGTTGCGCCCCAGACCACGCTGTCATAGCGGCTGGAACTGGAATTGTATTCCTGGCGCAGGGTGAGGATGGAAAAGACAGTCGTCACCATCAGCACGGATATGGCCAGTCCGAGAAGCCCGAAACGCACTGCGCCAAACCGACCGGAAAGGCTTTCCTCTCCGGCTCCGGCAGACGAACCTTTGCTAAGAATATTGACCGAACGCATTTGAGAACGCAATTTAGCAGCGTCACCGCAGTATGTCGCGTCTGTCGCGCCGCGTAACAGTGACAAACCAGAAACATGATCCGGTGGGCCACTGTTCCTGCGCGGCTGACTGATGGAAAGTTGCAGAATATGAGCAGAAATGGTGCCAGCAAGATCCTGCTGGTCGAGGATACGCCCACGCTCGCCCGCAGCTATATCCAGTTCCTGCGGAACGAACCCTACGAGGTGCATCACGAGGAACTGGGCCGTCCTGCCCTGGAACATATCGAACGCCACCGCCCGGATGCGATCCTGCTGGACCTGAAACTGCCGGACATGGACGGCATGGATATCCTGCGGCACGTGCAGGATGTCGACCCTGATCTGCCGGTGATCGTGATTACCGCGCACGGGTCGGTACAGACTGCCGTCACGGCGATGCAGGCAGGTGCCGCCGACTTCATCGTCAAGCCGTTCAACGCCGACCGCCTGAAGGTCACGCTGAAGAACGCGCTGGAGCGCACGGAACTGCTGGATATCGTCAATACCTACCGTGACGAGATCGACAAGGACGGATTCGAGGGCTTTGTCGGCGGCGCGCTGGTGATGCAGGCGGTCTACCGCATTGTCGAGGCGGCAGCCCCTTCGAAGGCGACGGTCTTCATCACGGGCGAGAGCGGCACCGGCAAGGAAGTCTGCGCGGAGGCGATCAAGAACCGCAGCCCACGCCGCAATGGCCCCTTCATCGCCATCAACTGCGCCGCCATCCCGCACGACCTGATGGAAAGCGAGATCTTCGGCCATGTGAAGGGCGCCTTCACCGGAGCACTGGGGGAGCGCGAAGGCGCGGCAGCCATGGCCAATGGCGGCACCCTGTTCCTGGACGAAGTCTGCGAGATGGACCTGGACCTGCAGGCGAAACTGCTGCGCTTCATCCAGACCGAGACCTTTCGCAAGGTCGGGGCCTCGGTGACGGAAAAGGTCGATGTGCGTCTGATCTGCGCCACCAACAAGGACCCGATGGCGGAGGTCAAGGCAGGCCGGTTCCGTGAGGATCTCTACTATCGCCTGCACGTGATCCCGCTGCATTTGCCGCCGCTTCGCGATCGTGACGACGACATCGTGAAGATCGCCCGCGTCTTCCTGGCGAAGTTCGCGGAGCAAGAGAAGCGGAAGTTCCGCGACTTCGACCCTGCCGCCGCCGCCGTGCTGATGTCCTATGAGTGGCCCGGCAATGTCCGGGAACTGCAGAATGTCGTCCAGAACACGGTCGTGCTGCACGATGGTGAGCATGTGACGCCTGACATGCTGCCCCCGCCGCTGTCGCTGGTCACACCCAGTGTTCCCTTGTCGCAGATACCGCCAGCGGCTGATCCCGGCATCGCGTCACCGGCTGTCGCGGCTGGTCCCCGTCCGTCTGACGTCAAATCCCTTTCGGCGGAAATCCGGCCACTCGCGGCGGTGGAGCGGGAGTATATCGAGGCCGCAATCACGCGCTGCGACGGCAATATCCGGACCGCAGCGGCCCTGCTCGGCATTGCCCCCCAGACGATCTACCGCAAGCGCTCCGCCTGGGAAGAGGAAGACGCGGCCGCCGCCCAGGCTGGCTGACGGCACCCGCCACCGCGAACCCGTTTCAGGCTTCCATCGGCGTTCCGGCCAGGCGTGACGAACGGACCGGGTGCACCCGGTCGCGCAACAGCATCCATGCGTGAAACGCACCGGGGAAGAGCGGTCTGAAGGCGGCATCCATGACATCCAGTCCGCCGGTATAGGCACCGAAGGCCGGTACGATCAGGCGCAATCCGTCAGTGACGAAACAGCGGGCGCGCACACTGCGGCCACGACCGCGCACCCGCGCCTTCGGATGCAGGTGCCCGGCCACTTCCCCGCTTGTCCGCCCCGGCTGCGGCTCATGGCGGAAAAGCAGCGGGCCGCAGCGGTACTCCGCCAGAACCCGGCCCCCGATGTGCGCGGGCGGTTCAGGGTCATGGTTGCCACTGATCCAGATCATCTCCTGCCGCTGAGAGATCGCCACCAGCCGATCCGTTTCATCACGACTCAGGCGGGCGAAGGCGTCGCCATCGTGAAAGCTGTCGCCCAGCGCCAGCAGCCGCGCCGGGCGGTACTTCGCCATCAAGCCCTCCAGCAGGGTCAGCGTCGCCGCGCTGTCATAGGGCGGCAGCAGCCCGTGGCCCCGGCGCGCCATGGCCGACCCCTTCTCGAAATGCAGGTCGGAGACAATCAGCATCCGTTCCGCAGGCCACCAGAGCGCCGCCGTCGGATCGGGGTGCAGCCGGGCACCGTTGACCACCATCGCGCCATCCATCACAGCAGCACCGAAGCTTCGGCCATCAGGTCGTCGGCAGCTTCCGCCAGGATGTCCTCCATGGCCATGCCGAGCACCGGCTCCTTGCCAATTTCGAGCATGACCGGGACGGCCAGCGGGGAAATACGCTCCAGCTTGCGGGTGACAATGCGGCCCTGCACCCGGACCAGCATGTCGCCCAGCCGCCGCACGTCCAGCAGCCCGGTCGCCGCATCCTCCCATGTCGCGCGCAGCAGGATGTGGTCCGGCTCATGGTCGCGCAGCACGTCATAGATCAGGTCCGAGGAAATGGTCATCTGCCTCCCGGACTTCTCCTGCCCCGGAAAACGTCGTTCGATCAGGCCCGCAATGGTCGCAACATTGCGGAACGTCCGTTTCATCAGGATGGATTCATTCAGCCAGGCGTCCAGATCGTCCCCAAGCATGTCCGGCGCCAGCAGCGCATCCACATCCGCCACCGGGCGCAGCGACCATACCGCCATCGCATAGTCACTGGCGACGAAGCCCAGCGGACGCAGGCCGAGCCGCTCCATCCGCCGCGTCAGCAGCATGCCCAGGGTCTGGTGCGCCAGTCGTCCCTCGAACGGGTAGGCAACCAGATAGTGCTTCCTGGCGCGCGGGAACATCTCCACCAGCAGTTCGTCCGGGCGCGGCAGGACGGAGCGCCAGCTCTGCAGCCCCAGCCAGTCACGGGTCTGCGGCGACAGGCCCGGATGCTGCCCCGGATCGGCGAGGATGGCGCGCACCTTGTCCGCCAGGAAGGTGGAGAGCGGGAACTTGCCACCCTGATAGCTGGGGACACTGGCTTCCGCCCCCGGCGCGCGCACCACGATGGCGGTGGTTTCCTGCACCGACTGGAAGCGCACGATCTCGCCTGCGAAGACAAATGTGTCACCGGGACTGAGCTGCTCGATGAAATATTCCTCGATCTCGCCCAGGTTCCGCCCGCCACGCAGCCGCACCTTCAGCATCGGTGCCTCGACGATGGTGCCGACATTCATGCGGTACTGCTGGGCCACGCGCGGGTTGGCCACGCGCCACAGCCCCTCCACCGTCTGCCGCAGCCGGTGATAGCGCTCGTAGCGTTTCAGCGAATAGCCGCCGGTGGCGACGAAATCGACCACCCGGTCGAAGGTCTCCCGGTCCAGCGCGCGATAGGGCTCGGTCGAGGTGACTTCCGCGAAAAGTTCATCGGCATCGAAGGGCGCACCGCAGGCAACCCCGAGCACATGCTGCGCCAGCACATCCAGCGCGCCGTCACGGGCGGGCGGCGCATCCACCTGCCCCTCCGCCAGCGCCTCCAGCGCCGCCAGGCACTCCAGTTCCTCGAACCGGTTGGCCGGGGCGAACATGGCCTTGCTGGGTTCGTCGAGGCGGTGGTTCGCGCGACCGATGCGCTGCAGCGTCCGGGCCGCGCCTTTCGGCGCGCCGATCTGAACCACCAGATCCACGTCGCCCCAGTCGATGCCAAGGTCCAGCGTGGAGGTACAGACCACGGCCCGGAGCGCCCCGCGCGCCATGGCCGTCTCCACCTTGCGCCTGCGTTCCACGTCCAGGCTGCCGTGATGCAGTGCGATGGGCAGCACTTCATCGTTCACCCGCCAGAGTTCCTGAAACACCAGTTCAGCCTGGCTGCGGGTATTGACGAAGACGAGCACGGTGCGATGGTCCCGGATCGCCTGATAGATCTCCGGGATGACATGCCGTGCGGTGTGGCCTGACCAGGGAATCCGGCCCTCCGCCCGCAGGATCGTCACCTCCGGTTTCGGACCTGGCGGACCGCGGACGATGGTGGCCGGTTCCTGTCCCAGCCCGACAAACCGGGCCAGTCGTTCCGGTTCCGCCACCGTCGCCGAAAGCCCGACACGCCGGTGGCCGGGCGAGATCGCCTGAAGCCGGGCGAGATCCAGCGCCAGCAGATCCCCACGCCGTGTATCGGCAAAGGCATGCAGTTCATCGATGATGACGGCACCGAGGTGGCGAAACATCTGCTTCGCCTCCCGTGCTGCAAGCAGCAGCGCGAGCTGTTCAGGCGTGGTCAGCAGCATGTTCGGTGGTGTCTTCTTCTGCCGCTGACGCTTCGACTGCGGCGTGTCGCCGGTACGTGTTTCAAGCGTCACCGGCAGCGCCATCTCCCGGACCGGCGCATCGAGGTTCTGCGCGATGTCGTAGGTCAGTGCCTTGAGCGGTGAAACATAGAGCGTATGCAGCCCCGGTCGGGGGTTGGCGGCCAGGTCGATCAGACTGGGCAGGAAACCCGCCAGTGTCTTGCCGCCGCCCGTGGGTGCGATCAGCAGCGCATCTTCGCCGTGCGCCGCGATCTGCGCCAGCCGCACCTGATGCGGCCGCGCCTGCCAGCCCCGGCGGGCAAACCAGTCACTGAAATGTCCGGGCAGGACATGCGTGGGCAGGGACGCATCATTCATGGCCCGATCCTAACGCGGTCGGCGCCGATGTTCTGCTTTTATTCGGCTGCGTCGCCGAGATAGTTGACGCAGATCCGCTGGGGCGCATCGCCCTGCAGCGGCTCCCCCGTCATGCCGCATTTCGGCACGGCCTCCGACTTCTTGCAGCCCGCTTCCGGCGCCAGGTGGCGACAGCAGGCGGCACAGACACCAAAGGGTTTGGAACCCAGTTCGAACTGCAGGCTGGCCATCAGACGACCCAGGCCATCGACCATCAGCGCGGCGGTCCTGTCGTCCATGCCGCCGACAATGGTCTCGATGCAGCGAACGGGATCACGGGCAATCATCCGCTCCCCCTCCGCCGTCAGGTCGATCAGGCAGACGCGCTTGTCGCGGTCACTGGGTGTCCGTGCGATCAGCCCCTTTGATTCGAGCGCGGAGACAGTCTGGGAAATCGTGCCCTTTGTCGCGCCGAGAAAATCGGCAACGCCGCCCGGTGTGCGCGAATAACGGTTGGCCCGGTTCAGATACCGCAGCGCCTCCCACTGCGCCGGGTTCAGGCCATCCACGTACTGCAATTCCCGGGTCATGCGCCCAAGGCGGTCGATCAGTTCAGCGACGCGCGCCGCATGATCGGGCGTCTCACCCGCCATCGGATCGTCATTCTTCGCTGTCTCGCTGGGACTCTGGCCGTCGTTCACGGTCATTTGGTTTCGACTCGAAAATTAATGCTTGTGGCTATCGAACACGCTGCATAAAGTATCGAGGCGAAACCAATTTGCCAAGAGGCAGTTCGGTCGCAGGCATGGCCTGCCCGGGGGACCAGGTTCTGGCGGACCTAGCGGGTGGGGCCGGAAAGACGGGTGACGACGATGATCCATGACAATTCAATGCAGTCGGTACGGCAGGAACAGCAGTTCATTTCCACGGCAATGTCCGCACCGCTGCTGTCGTTCGAACATGAGCAGGATCTGGCGCTGCGCTGGCGCGACAAGGGTGATGAGCGCGCCCTGCACGAACTGGTGTCCGCCTACATGCGCCTGGTGGTCTCGGTTGCGGGTCGCTTCCGCGCCTACGGCCTGCCGCGCGCCGATCTGGTGCAGGAAGGCTGCGTCGGCCTGATGCAGGCTGCCGCGCGGTTCGAACCCGAACGGGGTGTGCGGTTCTCCACCTACTCGACCTGGTGGATCCGTTCCTCCATGCAGGAATATGTGCTGCGCAACTGGTCCATCGTGCGGTCCGGCACCAGTGCGGCGCAGAAGGCCCTGTTCTTCAACCTTCGGCGCCTGCGGGCGCAGATCGACGGCGCTGGCGCGGTGAACCTGACCGAGGAAGCCCGCGACCAGATCTCCGAGAAGCTGAAGGTCTCGACACGTGAAGTCGTCGCCATGGCCAACCGCCTCTCGGCCAAGGACCAGTCCCTCAACGCCCCGGCGGGCGAGGAAGGCTCCGACGAGTGGGGAGATTTCCTGGTGGACGACCGTCCTTCCCCCGAAGAGGTGACCGTGACCGTGCGGGACAATGCGACCCGCGGGATCTGGCTGAAGGAAGCGCTTTCCGATCTGAGCGACCGGGAGCAGCTGATCGTGCGGGAGCGGAAGCTGAACGACGAGAAGGTGACGCTGGAGGAACTGGGCGTGCAGCTTGGCGTGACCAAGGAGCGCGTACGCCAGATCGAGCACAAGGCCCTGCAGAAGCTTTCGGATGGCGTCCTGCGGCGCGCACGCGACGCGGCGGATGCCGGGCGCGGTGGCGATCAGCTGCTTGCGCCCGCAGATGAAATGGCCGCCTGAGACGGCGGCCCAGACCCCAGATATCGGAGCAAGACATGAGTGAGAAGATAAGTGCCGGCAGCGTGATGCCCGCCATCAGCGTACCGAAACTCGGTGGCGGAGAACTGGATCTCGGCGGCAACGGTGCATGGCGCATGGTCATCGTCTATCGCGGCAAGCATTGCCCGATCTGCAAGCGCTATCTCAGCGGTATCGAGGCACTGCAGGGCGAGATCGACGATCTGGGCCTGGAAGTGGTTGCTGTATCCGGCGATTCGGAAGAGCAGGCTCAGGCCGTTGCTGACGAGACCGGCGTGAAGATTCCCGTCGGCTATGGCCTGACCAAGGCACAGATGCAGCAGCTTGGCCTCTATGTCTCGACCCCGCGCCCCAACGAGACCGACCACGAGTTTCCCGAACCCGGCATGTTCGTGGTCAATGATCAGGGGCAGGTGCAGATCGTCGACATCTCCAACGCCCCCTTCGCGCGACCGGAGATCGCAAGCATCCTGCGCGGAATCAAGTTCATTCAGGAAAAGGGCTATCCCATTCGCGGGACCGCCTGACACCCGACCAGCAGATTCGCAGACGACCGGCAGGGGGCAGGGAGCGCCCCCTGTTTTCGTTTGCGCTGACTGACCCGGCCACCGATGCTGACCCGACCGATACAGGAGACAGAACAATGACCAGCAGAGAACCAACCCTGCGCCCGGCCCCCATGCCCTCCGACTGCAATGCGAACGGCGACATCTTTGGCGGCTGGGTGTTGTCACAGATGGACATGGCCGGCGGCATTGCCGCGTCCCGCCACCTGAACAGCCGCTGCGTCACCCGCGCGATCGAGGCCATGACGTTCGAGGCCCCGATCCGGGTCGGCGACGTGGTCTCGCTGTTCACCGACATCAAGCGGGTGGGCCGGACCTCGGTCACCGTGCATATCGAGACCATCGTGCATCGCAAGTTCGGCACGGAGACCGTCAAGGTGACGGAAGGTGATTTCGTCTTCGTCGCCATCGACGACCAGGGCAATCCCACCCAGCATGGCGTCACGCCAGAGCAGGACCCGGCCCGGTGATCCGGATCGAGCATGAGGGGGCGGTGGCCAGCATCGTCCTCGACCGGGCGGAGAGTCGCAACGCCATGACCGCCGGCATGATGGCCGACATCGCCCGTGCCGTTGACGACATTTCCCGTGACGATCAGATCCGCTGCCTTGCCGTGCGCGGGGAGGGCGCACATTTCTGCGCCGGGCGCGACCTGACCCAGGGCGAGGATCGCAATCTCGGCCCCGCAGTCGAACGCTACGAGGCCTGGACGGACGTCTTCCGCCGCCTCGACCGCCTCACCATCCCCTCCGTCGCCGTGGTTCAGGGGTATGCGGTGGCCGGTGGTTTCACGCTGGCCATGGGCTGTGATTTCGTGATTGCCGAGCGGTCGGCGCAGTTCGGCGTGCTGGAAATGCGATCCGGTTTCCCCGCCGCCGTCAACACGCCGCTGCTGGCGCAGCTTGTCGGCTCCCGCCTGGGACTGGAGATGCTGCTGTTCGGGGAGATGATCGACGCGGCGCGCCTTTATGAAATGGGCCTGGTGAACCGTCTGGCCCACGGTCCGGAGGAACTGGAGCGGGTGGCGACGCGCTTCATCGCCCGCGCCGCAGCGCTCAACCCGGAAGGCGTCAAGCTGACCAAGGCCCTGCACCGCGCTGCCCGTTCCATGCCGAGGGACGATGCACTGGCCATGGGAACCCAGTTGAACGCCCTGATCGCCACGTCCGGCACCTTCGACGCGGCGGCAGAGAAATTCCGCAAGCGCGAGACTGATTGACGTCGGGGAATATGCGGCTACCAACCGGTAACGCAGATGTATTACACACCATCGTGCAAAATTCGGGAAGCCGTATCAAATAATGATCGGCAATTCTATCAATGAATTCCGCATGATGAGATCGAGAACCCTTCAACGACAATAATGCTGTCCTGAATTATTTGTCCGATCTGGTCACTCATGATTGTCGGCGGGGTATGCCTGAACTACAATCACCTGTGAATGGTCTTGATCAACCTGGCCCGCATGGAGGGCCGCTCTGCACGTATCCGGCCCTGGACAGGAAACCACTGCCACGACCTTGATGGCCTGACCGACAGAACAGCGCTCCAGCGGACCCCATTGAGGAGGTTCATGGAATGCTTGTTTCAACCCTGCTGCATGCCAAGGGTGGCGATGTTGCCACCGTGCGTCCCGACGCTTCCGTCGAGAGTGTTGTCGGGCGCCTGAAGACCGAGCGCGTCGGCGCCCTGGTGGTTTCGGACGATGGTCACCGCATCAACGGCATCGTCTCCGAACGCGACGTGGTACGCGCCCTTGCCACGCACGGCTGCGACGCGCTGGAGCGCACGGCGGCGGACATCATGACCGGCGACGTGATCACCTGTGGTCAGGCCGACGCCGTGGCCGACCTGATGCGGATGATGACCGAACACCGTATCCGGCATCTGCCGGTCGTGGAGGCCAATGTGCTCTGCGGCATCATCTCCATCGGCGACGTCGTCAAGAACCGGGTCGACGAGTTGCAGCATGAAGCGGACGCGATGCGCGAATACATCCGTACCGGCTGAAGTCGCGGCAGGCCCCGGCGCTGAAAGGCCCGTGAGGACCGGACGGTGGGCACAGGTGCCACAGCTTTGCCGCAATGCCACCTTGTGCTCGCCAGACTCGCCCGCCGATAATGAACGCTGACATTCAATGCGGTGCAGGTGATGGTCTGATGAGAATGCTGGTGAAACTTGCGGCGGCGACAGCCGTGTCGGCGATGGCCCTGACTGGTCCGGCAACGGCCCAGAAGTCGGCGGACCCGGCGCAGGACGCCGAAGTGATCAAGGTCTATGACGCGGGCACACTGAAGCCTGCCGACATTCGCGCCTGCCTGCGCCAGGACCAGCGGCTGGGCGACCTGGAGCAGCGCCTGACCGACTACCAGGCCAGCATGACCGGTCACCGCGGTCGTATCACCGCACTGGAGAAGGAACTCGACCGCCGTCGCAAGCAGATCGACGGCACCGATCCCGCCGCCGTGAAGGAATACAATGCCCGGGTGGAGCGGCACCGGACCATGATCGACACCTACAACGACGAGATGCTGCCGACCCTGGACCGTCGTCGCGATCAGCTGAACCAGCTGGTCAAGGACTACAATGCCGGCTGCGCCGACAAGAGCTACTTCGAGGAAGACTGGCAGGCAGCCCTTGCCGAACTCGGCATGAAGGATCCGCGCCCGTCAAGGAGCGGCGGCAAGTAGCACAAACCGGCTCCGGATGAACCGAGCCTCTGCCCGGAACTTTCCTCAGATGAAGGTGGCGTCGGTCGGCAGGCCGAAAAGCACCCGGCCGGTCAGTTCATATGTCGAGCCATTGACCATCATGTGCTGCGTCATGGTGTGGGCATCCCGGAACCGGCGTTGCAGGGGCGACGACAGGAAGACCGAGTCGCCACCGGCAATATCGTACATGGATCGTGCCACATCGGCGGAGGTCCGTGTCGCGTGGGTCGCGGCCAGCCGCAGTCCGGCGCGGATTTCAGTGCCGAGGTCATTGCCCGCCTCCGCCTCCGCCCACGCCTTTCCGACCACATCCTCGACGAAGGCCAGCGCGCCGCCGAGGCTTGCTGTGGCGCGCGCCAGATCGGCCTGCGCCATGCCGCGTTCAGCCAGCGTGCGCCGTCCACCGGTCGGTTTCTTCGTCGCGGCCAGCGCCACCAGGTCATCCACGGCTGCCGCCGCATTGCCCAGCGCCACCGAGGCGATGCCAAGCGCAAGCAGACCGAAGGTGGGAAAGCGATAGAGCGGTCCATCCGCCGTCGCCGTATCGTGCATCAGCGATACCGAATGGCTTGCGGGGACGAACAGGTCCGTCACCTGCATGTCGCCCGACCCGGTCCCCGCCAGCCCACTGGCGTGCCAGGTGTCGAGCAGCTCCGCCTCCGCCGCCGGAAAGATCACCATACGCGAATCCGGCATGCCGTTCTCCAGCAGCTTCGGCTTTCCGTCTGCCATGATCACGGCGCCACCTGCCAGCCAGGTACAGTTGGCCGAGCCGGAGGCCCAGGCCCAGCGCCCGTTGACGCGGTAGCCATCGCCCTCCACGACCGCCCGGCCCATCGGTGCAAAGACACCACCGAAGACGCTGTCCCGCGCGCCATAGATGCTCTGCGCCACCGAAGGCTCCAGGAAACCTGCCTTGTAGGCGGAGGTAGCGGCGATCATCGTGCACCAGCCTGCGGCGGCATCCGCGGCCCCGACCCGGCGCATCATCGACAGCGCCGTGGCTGCGTCGCATTCCAGGCCACCGATGGCACGGGGCACCATCATGTGGAACAGGCCCGCGCGGGCCATCTTCGCCGCCAGGTCGGCGGGCAGTCGCCGCGCCTTTTCGGTTTCCGGAGCCCGTTCGGCAATCTCCGGCAGCAGTGCCGCGACATCGGTTTGCAGGGTCATGACGCGTCCTTCGGAAAATCATCAGGATCAGGGGCAAGTCGGACCAGCCGCCGCCCGGTATTCTCCCCACGGAACAGACCGGCAAAGGCATCCGGTGTCGCCTCCAGCCCGCCGGGCAGCACTTCCCATCGGCCCACCAGTTCACCACTTACCATGTGATCCGCCATGGCTGCCTCCGCCGCGCCCCAGTTCGGCAGGTCGTCGAAGACCACCAGTCCCTGCATCATCAGCCGATGGGTGATGAAGGCGCGGGTATTGCGAATGCCCTCCACAGCCGATTCGTCGCTGTTGTAGGCATCCACCTGCCCGGACACGACGATGCGCCCGTTCTGCCGCATCAGTGGAATGACCTGGTCGATCATCGCGTTGCCGACATTGTCGAACAGGACGTCGATACCCTTCGGCGCGGCGGCGGCAATGGCGGCAGGCAGATCAGCGGTCGCCTTGTAGTCGATAGCCGCATCGAAATGCGCCACTTCGGTCATCCAGTCACACTTGGCCTGTCCACCGGCGACCCCGATCACGGTGCAGCCATGAATACGCGCCAACTGCCCGGCAGCGGAACCGACCGCCCCTGCCGCAGAGGTCACTACCACGGTCTCCCCCGCCTTCAGGCTGGCGACCCGGTGCAGGCCGAACCACGCGGTCATGCCGGAAACGCCCAGCACACCAAGCCAGGCCGCCAGCGGCAGGCGGCGGTCGGTGATGCGTCGCACGAAGCCGCGCGGATCGCCGATGACATGCTCCGCCCAGCCGTCAGCGAGCGAGACGATCTCGCCTGGTGCGAAGTCCGGGTGCCGGCTCTCGATGATCTCCCCAATCGAGAATGCACCGACGGTGGCCCCGAGTTTCAGCGGCGGGATATAGCTGGGCTTGCCCGACAGGCGGGCACGGGTGCCGGGATCGACCGAGATCAGGATGTTGCGCACCAGGAACTGCCCCTCGCGCGGTTCCGGCATCGGCGCGTCCTCGATGCGGAAATCCTCTGCCACGGGCGGCCCATCGCAGAACCGGGCCAGCACGATGCGGCGGGTCATGGCGCTCATGTTGCAGGCCCCGTCAGGGTACGGCGCACCGCATCCTGCCAACCGCGATAGCGGGCATCGCGCGCCGCCGCCGCCTGTTTCGGCGCAAAGCGGCGATCCAGTTTCCAGGTCTCGGCGAACCGGTCCGGCTCCGGATAGAAACCGGCGTCCAGTCCGGCGAGATAGGCCGCACCCAGTGCTGTGGTCTCCAGCACCGTCGGGCGGTCCACCTCCACCCCCAGCGTGTCGGCCAGGCACTGCATGGTCCAGTCGGAGGCCACCATGCCGCCATCGACGCGCAGCACCGTGTCCGCCTCCCCGCCTGCCGGCCAGTCCTTGCGCATCGCCTCCAGCAGGTCACGGGTCTGGTAGCAGACCGATTCCAGCGCCGCCCGCGCGAACTCCGCCGGGCCGGTATTGCGGGTCATGCCATAGAGGGCACCGCGCGCGTCCGCATCCCAGTGCGGCGCGCCAAGGCCGGTAAAGGCGGGCACAAGATAGACGGCCTGCGCCGGGTCCGCCTTCTCCGCCAGCACGCCGCTCTCCGACGCCTTGCCGATGATGCCCAGACCGTCGCGCAGCCACTGCACCGCCGCCCCGGCCACGAAGATCGAGCCCTCCAGGGCGTAGGTCCGTTGTCCCCCAAGCTGATAGGCCACCGTGGTCAGCAGACGGTTCTGCGAAGCAACCGGCGCATCACCGGTATTGAGCAGCGCGAAGCAGCCGGTGCCGTAAGTCGATTTCATCATGCCGGGCTGAAAGCATCCCTGCCCCACCGTCGCGGCCTGCTGGTCCCCCGCGATACCGCGTACGGGAATGGCGCGCCCGAATAGTTCCGGATCGGTCTCCCCGAACAGTCCCGACGAATCCTTTACATCGGGCAGCATCGCGGCCGGCACCCGGATCAGGTCAAGCAGTTCGCGGGCAAAGGCCCCTTCGTGAATGTCGTAGAGCAGGGTGCGGGAGGCATTGGTGGCATCCGTCGCATGTATCCGCCCGCCGGTCAGACGCCAGAGGAGGAAGCTGTCCACCGTGCCGAAAGCCAGTTCTCCGGCCTCCGCCCGCTGCCGCGCGCCCTCCACGTGATCCAGTATCCAGGCCACCTTGGTGCCGGAGAAATAGGGGTCGAGCAGCAGGCCGGTGCGGGCCGCAACCGTCGCCTCATGCCCCGCCGCCTTCAGTTCCGCGCAACGGTCCGCCGTGCGTCGGTCCTGCCAGACAATGGCATTGTGGATCGCCTTCCCCGTCGCCCGGTCCCAGACGACAGTGGTCTCCCGCTGGTTGGTAATGCCGATCGCGGCAACATCCGCCGCCTCCGCCCCCGCCTGTTTCAAGGCCTTGCGACAGGTCTCCAGCGTGGTGGACCAGAGATCCTCCGCCTCATGCTCGACCCAGCCGGAAGCAGGAAAATGCTGCGGGAACTCGGACTGCGCCAGCGCGACAACGCTCATGTCCCGGTCGAACAGGATGGCACGACTGGACGTCGTCCCCTGATCGATCGCCAGAATGTACTGCCCCATCCGCTATTCCCCCCAGGCCCAGAATCGGATCGGCAGAGTTTCCTTCAGATGAGCCATCCGGTCCAGCAGGGCAGCAGGCGTTCAGACCAGACTGATGTCAGCCAGAACCGGAACAGCACCGGAAAGGTCGGCAATGGCGACATAGCCTGCCTGGTCCACATCCGGATCGAAGATCAGATGGGTCCCGTCAAACACCAAGGTCGCGCCCGCGGCGACACCGATGGCGTTGGTGCCATCATAGGCACCGACAGTCAGCGCCAGTCCGGGAGTGCCGAACGCGGCACTGGCGAATTCGAGCAGATCGACACCGGTTCCGAAGTCACTGATGACATCCACAGCCGCGCCGACGTTCGCGATCGTGTCGTTCACCGCGACCTCGGCCCCGTCGGTCAGCGCCTGGAAGACGAACCGGTCGCTGCCCGCGCCCCCACTCATGGTATCGACACCCGCACCGCCGATCAGGCTGTCACTGCCCGCCGCACCGCTGAGGTCGTCGTTGTCGGCATTGCCGATCAGCGTGTCGGCACCGGCCTCGCCCCGCAGGCTGTCATCGCCCGCGCCGCCCTCGACGCTGTCATTGCCATCGCCGGTGAAGGCGAGGTCCGCGCCATCTCCGCCGAACAGGTTGTCAGCCACGTCGATTCCCGCCGGGGTATCGAAGCGGTCATCCCCCGCACCCAGGTTGAACGTCATGTCGATGGAGCCACCGCCGACCGTGTCGCCGAAATCCGAGCCGATAAAGGCCTCGATACTGGCGAAGCTGTCACCGTCCGCATCGCCGGCCAGTCCGCCAGCCGCCGTGTTGCTGAAATCGCCCGCGATGCCCGGTCCGTCGGTGTCGGCAAAGGCAAAGGCGACAGCCTCACCCGCCTCGGCAAACGATGCGGTATCGACACCCGCGCCGCCCTGCAACTGGTCCGACGCGGCACCACCTTCCAGCACGTCATCACCGGAACCGCCGGTCAACTGATCGGCGCCGACACCACCGCTTATCGTATCGTTGCCGCCATTGCCGGAGAGCTCGTCCGCACCAACGCCACCAATCAGACTGTCGGCACCGCCACCGCCGGCCAGTGTATCGACGCCACCGGCACCGACCAGGGTGTCGCTTCCGCTCTCGCCGCGCAGCTCGTTGGCATTGCCGTCACCGGTCAGCGAATCATCCTCTGCCGAACCGAAGGCATTCTCGATACCGGTGAACGTGTCCCCGTCGGCATCACCATTGGTGCCCGTACCTGCGGCCAGATCGACACTGACGCCGACGTCCGAACCCTGAAAGCTCACCGCATCGGTGCCCGATCCGCCGTCCAGCGCATCCGCACCCTCGCCGCCGCGCAGGGTGTCGTCACCTGCCCCGCCCGAGAGTTCATTGTCCTCGTCATTGCCGTTCAGATTGTCGTCCCCGGAACCACCAATGACGTTCTCGATGGAACTCAGGTCATCGGTGCCGATTTCCGCGCCCGTCGCACGCCTTGCGTCCAGATCGACATCGACCGACTGGGTGGCGCTGTCGAAGCGCACCTCGTCCGTGCCGTCACCACCATCCAGCGTATCGTCACCGCCGCCGGTGCCACCGACCAGCGTGTCATCGCCGTCCCGACCGGCCAGGCGATTGTCGCCATTGTCACCGGTGATGCTGTCATCGAAATCGGAACCGAGCACGTTCTCGATACCGGTCAGCGCATCCGTGTCGGCATTGAGATCAACCGCAACCCCGGTCAGCAGGCTGACCGTGACGCCCACCGCATTGTCCTCGAACGAAACGCTGTCGTTGCCGAGACCGCCGGTAACATCGTCGCCACCGGCACCCGGCACCAGCATGTCATCGCCATCGCCGCCATCCAGCGTGTCGTCACCGTCGCGGCCGTCCAGACGGTTGCCGCCGTCGCTGCCGGTCAGGGTATCGTCGAAGTCACTGCCAATGACATTCTCCACGCCCTGCAGGGTATCCGAGGCGGCATCGCCGCCACTGGTCGCACCGGTCGCGAGATCGACCGAGACAGCGGAGCCCGACGCCCCATAGTCAGCGACATCAATGCCGGGACCCCCCTCCAGACGGTCGGCACCGGGACCACCGATCAGGACATCGTCACCGTCTCCACCCTGCAGCAGGTCCTGGCCCGCACCACCGTCCAGCGTGTCGTTGCCCTGGCCTGCCGCGATCGTGTCCTTGCCGATTCCGCCAGAAAAGCTCTCCCCGCCGTTGCCACCATTGAACAGCTCGTCGTCATCATCCTGGGGGAAGGGGTCGTCGTCGTCGCCCGGACCATCGCTCTCATCCACGTCATCGAGATCATCGTCGCGGTCACGGAGTGATCTCAGGCGCCGCGAAAAGGACCTTCCGCCATCAAGCAACGACAGCAACCTGTCGAGCGTGTCATCGTCCGCATCCGCCAGGCGCCGGTCCCCCGGTGGCCGGCCCAGGCTGTCCAGGTCGGCGTCCTCGGCGTCCGCCGCATCCTCGCCCGCTTCCAGCTCTCCGCCAGGCTCATCTGCCTCGTCATCATCGCCGTCATCGAGCGCTATGCCCCTGCTTCCCTCGGCGTCCGTCGATTCATCTTCCTCGGGAGCTGTCGTTTCAGCGAGGTCGTTGATATCCGGCACCTGGCCGCCGCGGTCATCAGTCCTTCTGTCCGGCGTGATCCTGAACAGCTTCTGCAGGTCACCGGGATCGCCAAAGCCCGACTGCTGCTGAAACGCCAGCAGGGCTGCGAACCGTTCGGCAATGCTGGCGGTCGGCTGCACCTGGGGGGCCAGAGGCGCCGCGCCCGTCGTCACGCTTGTGCCGTCAAAGGGCCGCTCGAGCAGCACGGTACCCTGTGCGCCGGTCACTGCGACCTTGCCGACACGGCCATCTTCCTCCGGCAGGAGGACAACTTCTGTATCAGCCATGGAAATCACTTCCTGACAGCAACGTTTCCCGAACCCGACATTCCGGAAACAGGCATGAGCGACGGCCCCGGCCCGATAGTGCAGGTTTCAATCGCCCAAATGAAGCGGAAACCGCCCCAAACTGCCTCACATTCCGTTGCTGACTGCCCGGGATCCGTCAGGACGGCATGATCCGGGTCAGGCGACTTCCAGGATCATCTTCCCGATAACGCCCCTGCTAGATATCACCTCCAGCGCCGCAACGGCTTCGGTCAGTGGCATCGTCTGGTGCACGGTGGGGTGCAGCTTGCCCTCCGCCGCCAGTTTCAGCATGGCCGTGATCATCCGGGCGCTGGCCGCCGGGTCGCGGCGGGCATATTCACCCGCACGGACCCCGATCAGCGAACAGCTCTTCAGCAGCGCGTAGTTTGCCGGAACATCGGGAATGGTGCCGGAGGCAAAGCCGATGACAAGCAGCCGCCCGCCCCAGGCTATGCAGCGCATCGACTGGAACAGCACATCACCACCGACCGGGTCATAGACGACATCGACACCGCGCCCGTCCGTGATCTCCAGAACCTTGTCGCGAAAGGTCTCCTGGCGGTGGTCGATGACATGCGCCGCCCCCTTGTCCGCCACAGCGGCAGCCTTTTCGTCACTGCCGACGACGGCGATGACTTCGGCACCCAGTGCCACGCCCAGTTCGACCGCGGCCAGGCCAACACCACCGGCAGCCCCATGCACCAGCAGGGTCTCGCCTGCCTGCAACCCGCCGCGTTCGACCAGCGCGACCCATGCGGTGCAGTAGGCCGACCAGAAAGCGGCACCCTCCGCGAAATTCCAGGCCTGCGGCAGCTTGATCGCCCAGGCGGCGGGCAGCGTGGTTTCCTGCGCATACATGCCGTTCTTGGCATGCACGACGACCCGGTCGCCCGGGCTGAACTCCGTCACGCCGGAGCCAACCTCCAGCACCTCGCCCGCGCCTTCCATGCCCGGGGTGAAGGGCAGCGGCGGCTTGTGCTGGTACTTGCCCGCGATCATCAGGATATCGGGGAAATTGAGACCGGCGGCGCGGATGCGCACCCGGATTTCCTCCGGCCCCGGCGGCACGGAGGGTTTCTCTTCCATCCGCATGATGTCCGGCGTACCCAGTTCGTTGACGACAAGTGCGCGCATTGCGGTTCCCTCCCCAGGGGGTCGGCAGCGACAGGCTGTCGCCGCTGACAGTCAGTTGATTGGCCTTGTGCCCCACAGGCCCTAAACAGATGTATATCGGTCGGGTCACGGACCCACGATAGCAACAGGTCGGGAAGCAGGCGAGATATGGCAGCAGAGATCAGCTTTGCATGGGCCGCGGTTGGCGGGTTCGTGTCGTTCCTCAGCCCCTGTGTGCTGCCCCTGGTGCCCGCTTACCTGAGCTACATGGCCGGAACCAACTTCGACGAGATGAACGAGAAGGCGGGCAAGGATCCGGCGCTGACGCGCCGCGTCGTGCTGATGGCGGTCTTCTTCGTGCTCGGCTTTTCCACCGTCTTCGTGGCGCTCGGGGCCTCCGCCAGTGCGATCAACGAACTGATCCGACCCTGGATGGACGTGCTGGCCAGGGTCGCGGGCGTGGTGATCGTGCTGTTCGGGCTGCACATGATCGGTCTGCTGCGTATCGGTCTGTTCTATCGGGAAGCCCGCTTTGCCGCAGGAACCAGCAACCTCAAGGCACCGGGCGCCTATCTGCTGGGCATGGCGTTCGGCTTCGGCTGGACCCCCTGCATCGGCCCGATCCTGGCCACCATCCTTGCCCTGGCGGCAAGTGAGCAGAATGTCACTACCGGCGCGGCGCTGCTGGCGGTCTATGCGCTGGGGCTCGGCATTCCGTTCCTGCTGGCGGCGCTGGCAGTCCGCGCCTTCATGGGTTTCCTGGTCCGGTTCCGCCGCCACCTGCACAAGGTGGAAGTGGGCACCGGCCTGCTGCTGGTCTTGACGGGCGTGCTGATCTTCACCAACCAGTTGCAGATCCTGGCGATCTGGCTGCTGGAACTGTTTCCGGGACTGGCGACGATCGGCTGAGGCTGTAGGATGCGGCTCCCGGCACCCCGGTACAGCAACCTGAAACACGAAGGTCCGCAGCATGCCCAGCCCCCTCGACGGCCCCCGTCACCCGCAGGCACGCGGTGACAGGCCGAAACAGCTTGTCGTGCTGCTGCATGGCTATGGCGCCGACGGTCAGGACCTGATCGGGCTGGCGCCATATCTGGCGCGCAGCCTGCCGGAAGCGGCATTCGTCGCCCCCAATGCCCCCGACCCCTGCGACATGTCCCCCATGGGCCGCCAGTGGTTCGCCATCGATCTCGATGACCCCGCCCGCGCCAGTGGCGACCCGAAGCAGATGGTGGAGCGCTATGGCGCCATGAGCAGCCGCGCCGACGAGGTCGCGCCGATGCTGCACGCATTCCTGGATCAGGAGCGGGACCAGCATGGGCTGCAGGACCGGGACGTGGCGCTGATCGGTTTCAGCCAGGGCACGATGCTGTCACTGCATGTCGGCCTGCGACGGGCCGCGCCTCTGGCGGGTATCGTCGGTTTCTCCGGTGCGCTGCTGGGCGACGAGACCTTGGCACAGGACATCACCTCCCCCACACCGATCCAGCTCATCCACGGCGACAGCGACGAGATGGTCCCGGCCCTTGCGATGTTTCATGCCGCCGGCGCGCTGGGCCACGCGGGCCTGCCGGTCGGGTTTCACGTCAGCGCCGGCACCGGCCACGGCATCGCGCCGGACGGGATCGAGGTCGCCACCGCGTTCCTGACCAGTGTCTTCAGTGGCCGACTGACGGCGACCACGGGTATCTCCACCGCACTCTGAGGCGCGCTGTCAGTTCGCAGGCAGCGGCCAGCGATCGATGAACTGCTGCACATCCGGCTCCAGTTCGACCTGCAGGGTCTTCAGTACCCGCACGATGGCGCAGTAGAAGGCGATGGCGGCCGTCAGCTCGATCATCTTCTCGCGGCCGAACTCCGGGAACAGGGCGTCCCAGGTGGCGTCGGACATGGCACCGTCCTGCGTCACTTCCCGCGCGGCGGCGATCACGTGCTTCGCGACCGGTTCCAGATCCGTCTCCGCGCCTTCCAGCTCCGCGATCAGCCGTTCGATGTCCGCGTCGGTGACGCCGAACTGATAGCCCAGTTCGATGTGATGTGCCCATTCGTAGGCCGCGCGCTCGACATAGCCCACCGTCAGGATCGCGAGCTCCCTGAGACGGGTATCCAGCGCCGAATCGAAGCGCAGCCAGAGGCCCATCTGACTGAACCCCCGCGCCGCACCCGGCACATGGCCCAGGGCATAGTAGATATTGACGTCACGCTGCAGCACATCGCGATTGCTGTCATTTGCGTCTGCGGCGGTCAGCAGCGGGATTCGGGCCATGGTCGGGATGCTCCGTCAGTCAGGTAATGGAATTTGGCGGCAGGCGGGACAGACTACTTGATGCGGGTCCAGGTCTGTTCCTGGCAGAAGAACAGCACACAGCCCTCGACCTCCAGCGTGTCGGCATCCATTGCCTGCATGTTGGAATCATAGGTCTTGCCGCTCTCCGGATCGTAGATCTCGCCATCTTCCCAGACACCGGGCGCGTCCTTCTCGAAGCCCCGGATCATCTGCAGGCCGATGATCGGGTTGCCGTGGTTGGCCTCATCGGGATTGTTGATGTCGCGCTTCGGCGTGCCGTCCGCGCGATCCGGTTCCTTGAGCCAGATGATCGTGCCGCACATGGACTCCTCACAGGGTGCGATCTCGACATGGGCGCCGCCGCTTTCGGTCAGCCAGACACCCTCCACCGGATCCGGGGCGGCAAGGGCGGAGGCCGAGTACACAGAGAGGGCCGAAAGGGCGAAAAACATCTTGATGGTGCGCATCGAATTCTCCGTTGCTGGACAAGTGCCATGGACCGGTCGTCAGGCAGGTCCCGCACTGTGAGGTGCAGGGGTTAATATAGTCGCGACAGCGCAGCGGCTGAAAGCATCAACCGTCCTCCCTGCTGTCGTTCCCGTCATCGTTTCCGTCATCGTTTCCGGCCAGGACCGCGATGACGAGATCACGACTGACGTGACGCTTCTGCTGTCCCAGCGCCGCCCGATCCAGTCGGGCCACGATTTCCTGCACACCGGCAAAGGATCTGTCCATGCGCGGCAGCAGATAGGCATAGGCGGACGGGGTGAGATCAAGCTGGCGATCGCTGGCGTACTTCAGCAGCAGCGCCGAGAGCAGGCTGTCGTCGGGCTGGCGAATCTCCACTGCCGGGGCCGTTGCGAGCCGTGACGAAAGGTCCGGCAGCCCATGTGTCCAGTCAGCCGGTGGCGTGCGCGCGGCAAACAGCAGGTGCGCCCCCGCCTCCCGCTGCATGTTGTAGAGGTGCAGGAACGGCTCCGGCTGCACCATGGCGTCGGCGCGGTCGATGGCAACCGGTGTTCCGGCCAGATCATGCGCCGCCTCCAGTGTCAGTTCGGGGCCCTGCAGCAGCACACCCTCACTCGCCCTCACCCAGATGTGCAGCAGGTGCGTCTTGCCCGCCCCCGCGGGGCCATGCAGCGCAAGCGCCGGGCCAGGCCAGTCCGGCCAGTTGCTGATCCATGACAGGGCATCGGCATTGCAGGGCGCGGGCATGAAGTCCCGGCGCCCGTAGCGGGGGGCCAGTTCCAGGGCGAGCGGTTGCTGGGTCGGGCGCTTCATGTCTCCGGCGTCTTGCCGCCCTCTTCCGTGTTCGCAGGGTCGTAGAAGTGGCTGCGCAGGTACTGGTCGAGGCCGAACCGGACCAGCACTCCGACCACCGCGCTGACCGGCAGCGCCAGCAGCATCCCGACAAAGCCGAACAGCACCCCGCCGGCCAGCACCCCGAACATCACCCAGACCGGATGCAGGCCGATCCGGTCACCGACCAGTTTCGGCGTCAGGACATAGCCTTCAGCCACCTGTCCGACGACATAGATGGCCAGCACGATGGCCACCCGCGCCATGTCATCGGGCCAGAACTGCAGGATCGCCAGGCCGATGGAGGTGATGGCACCGAAGATCGCGCCGACAAAGGGGATGAACGACAGTGCACCGGAAAGCAGGCCGATCAGGAAGCCGAAGCTGAGCCCGGAAAGGCTGAGAGTGGTCGAATAATAGATCATCAGGACGATGCAGACCGTGCCCTGTCCCCGCACGAAACCGGCCAGGGTGCGGTCGATGTCCTGAACCAGCTTGCGGATCGTCGTGGCGTAGCGGCGCGGCAGCCAGCCATCGATCTTCTCCACGAGATTGTCCCATTCGTACAGCAGGTAGAAGGTCACGATGGGCGTGATCACCAGCAGGGACAGGAAGTTCAGCAGGGCCGCGCCGCCGCGCACCAGATTTCCGGCAAGTTCGGTGAAGAACTTCACTGCCTGACTGGCGTATTCCTTCAGCGCCTGGGCACCATCGTCGCGGCTGACATCGACACCCCGGTCCGAGGCAGCCTCCAGCATGTTCATGACGAAGGGCTGCAGCAGCTTCGTCGCCTGTTCGACATAACCGGGCAACTGCAGCAGCAGTTCACCCGCCTGGCGCACCACCAGCGGCACCAGGATCAGCAGTCCCAGCAACAGGATGATGATGAAGGAAACCGTGATGACGATGGTCGCCTGATTGCGGCTGAGGCGCATCCGCTCCAGCCAGTCGGCAAGCGGGTCGCTCAGGTAGGCCACGGCCATGCCGACCACGAAGGGCAGCAGCATGTCACGCAGCGCAAAGGTCATGAGGCCCAGAACGGCGACGAAGATCAGCCAGAACAGTGCCTGTCGCTGCGGACTCACTGCTGCACGCCCGCGACATCGCCCGCACGGCGGATGGTCCAGTAACCGTCCTTCTCCGCCAGGACCAGGTTCTGCTGCGCCAGCGCGCGACGCAGCAGTGCCTCGTCGCCCAGGTGGTGCAGCACCACGATCGCGTCCTGCACGGAGATCTGGGTCAGGTCCAGTTTCCGGACAACGGACGTCGAGGTGATGGTGCGCTCCAGAGCCTGCCAGTCGGCCAGTCCCCGGATCGGCACCAGCGCACTCAGCAGGCGCAGGTCGCCGAAGCTCTCGATGGTGCGCTGCTTCCAGAGATCCTCGATCTCCACCACCATCAGATCGACAGCGGCATTCATGAACTGGACAACGTCCGCATCAGGGGTGCTCTCGAAACTGCGGATCACGGAGGGGTAGGGATCGGGACCGAAGCTGTGCAGCAGGATATCGATCCGCGCCACGCCCTGCTCCGCATCCACGGTCAGGGAGGCATCGGCAACAAGTACGCTTTCGGCGCGATACCGTTCAGCCATGGCATCCAGCGGTCCCGGCTGTCCGGTCACCGCCTGCTCGGCAGAGATCGCAAGCACGTCATCGACGTCGCCGAATGGTGCAATGATCGGCACCAGCCGGTCACGACCGTCGAAGCGCGCCCAGGCCGCCAGCCACGGATTCGGGTCGGCCCAGAGCGCCATGTCGCCCCCGGCGCGCAGCACCGGCAGGATGACGGCGGGCAGGGCACGGGTCTCCGTGAACGGAATTCCGGCGCTGTTCAGCAGGCCCCGCACCACGTCCGGCTGAAAACTGAAGGTCAGATCCGCGATATAGCGGTCAGGGGCCGTCTTCTCGTTCGCCACCTGGAAGGATGCGACCATGCCGGACAGGGTTCCCTCATCGGGGACCGGCAGCCGGGACCAGTCGGCCTTTCGCGTCAGGCGCTGCATCAGGGTGACGGAGGCCTGCTGCCGGGCGCTTGCCACCGCCTGCTGCTTGGCCAGGTCGGCACTCTCCGACACCACGTCCACGGGAATCGCCGACACCGTGTACAGGTCATCGGCGGCCGCGCGCGCCTGCTGCGCGCCAACCGCGCAGAGCAGGAACACGAGAAACAGGGCAGGCATCATGTCCCGCCGCAACAGCGACAGGCGCGACAGATGGCGCAAGACGTGGCCAGGCATTGCAATCGGACTCCGTTGGCGGCATCGTCTGCCCTCACTTTAGCCGAGCGGGCGGAGGGCGTCATCACGAACGGGCTCACATACCGCGATGCGGGCGTCGATGTCGATGCCGGCAACGCACTGGTCGACCGGATCAAGGCCGATACAGCCTCCACCAACCGCCCCGGTTCCATCGGCGGCATCGGCGGCTTTGGCGGCCTGTTCGACCCGAAGGCCGCAGGTTACACGGATCCGCTGCTGGTTGCCGCCACGGACGGTGTCGGTACCAAGCTGACCCTGGCAGGTGACGTGGGGCGTCATGACACGGTGGGCCAGGACCTGGTTGCCATGTGTGTCAACGACCTGATCGTGCAGGGTGCGGAACCGCTTTTCTTCCTCGACTACTTCGCCACCGGGGCGCTGTCCGTGGATCAGGCCGCCGATGTGGTGGCCGGTATCGCGGAAGGCTGTCGCCTCTCCGGCTGCGCCCTGATCGGCGGCGAGACGGCGGAGATGCCGGGCCTCTATCGTCCAGGCGAGTATGACCTGGCCGGATTCAGCGTCGGCGCGGTGGAGCGGGACGGCCTGCTGCCCCGTACAGAGGCCATTCAGCCCGGTGACCGCATTCTGGGCATTGCCTCGTCCGGCATCCATTCCAACGGTTTCTCGCTGGTGCGCCGGATCGTCGAGCGCAGTGGCGCCGATCTGGCTGCCCCGGCGCCTTATGACCCGGACATCACGCTCGGCGAAAGCCTGCTGACGCCGACCCGCATCTACGTGAAGAACCTGCTGGCCACGATCCGGCTGGGCGGCATCACGGCGCTGGCGCACATCACCGGCGGTGGTCTGACGGAGAACATTCCGCGCGTGCTGCCGAAAGACCTGGGTGTCCGGCTGGACACAGCCTGCTGGGAACTGCCGCCGGTCTTCGGCTGGCTGATGCGGGAAGGTGGCGTGGCACCGGCGGAGATGGCACGCACCTTCAACTGCGGCATCGGCATGGTCGCCGTCGTCCCGGCGGTGGAGGCCGACAAGCTGATTGCCTTCCTGACCTACAAGGGCGAGCAGGTGCACGACATCGGCGCGGTCATGGCGGGCGAAGGTGTCGAGATTGCAGGGCTTGATCGTTGGCACGTCTGAAACTCGGCGTCCTGATCTCCGGTCGCGGCAGCAACCTGCAGGCCCTGATCGACGCGGCGGCGGACCCGGCCTTTCCGGCTGAGATCGCGGTCGTGATCTCGAACATCGCCGATGTTCAGGGGCTGCAACGCGCCGCCGACGCCGGGATCGAGACCTGCGTCATCGACCACAAGGCACATGACGGTCGCGCCGCGTTCGAGAGCGCCCTGACCGAGGCGCTGGAGGCGCGCCAGGTGCGTCTGGTCTGCCTGGCCGGCTTCATGCGGCTGCTGACCAAGGGCTTCGTCGACCACTGGCGTGACCGGATCATCAATATCCACCCCTCCCTGCTGCCCGCGTTCAAGGGTCTGAACACGCATGAGCGGGTGCTGGACTACGGGGTCAAGTTCACCGGTTGCACGGTGCATTTCGTCAGGGCGGAGATGGATGACGGGCCGATCATCGTCCAGGGAGTCGTGCCGGTCATTTCCAGCGACACGCCGGACGGGCTCGCCGCGCGGGTGTTGCAGGTGGAACACCGGATCTATCCCCTTGCGGTGCGTCTGGTGGCGGAGGGGCGGGCCCGCGTGGTCGGCAATGCCGTCAATATCGACGTGAAGGATCACGAGGCCGAAGGCATCATCCTGGTCAACCCGCAGGCCTGACCGCTGTCACGCCCTGGCGGGTTGCTGGCCGTAGGTCCTGAACTTCTCGAGCACCGTTTCCATCTCCCTTGCCGAGAGAATGGCCGGACCACCGATCTGGCGCGACAGGATATACTGCTGCGCCAGCACCTCGACCTCCTGCGCCAGACCAAGGGCCTTCTCGACTGTCGGACCCAGCGCGATCACCCCGTGGTTGGACAGCAGGCAGGCCCGCCGGTCCTTCATGGCAGTCAGCGCCACATCCGACAGGTCCTGCGTGCCGAAGGTCCGATAGGGCGCGCAGCGAATGTCCGTCCCCCCTGCGGCAGCGACCATGTAGTGAAATGCCGGAATGCCCTCCCCCCGGCAGGCCAGCGCAGTGGCATGCAGCGAATGGGTATGGCAGATGCCGCCGGCGTCCGCCCGCGCCCTGTAGACGTCCAGATGAAAGCGCCATTCGCTGGAGGGCTTCAGCGGGCCGGACCATTCGCCCTTCATGTCCATGAAGACCATCATCTTCGCATCCAGCCGGTCGTAGGGGACGCCGGAAGGCGTGATCCAGAATCCGTCGCCATCGCGAATGCTGAGATTGCCGGAGGTGCCGGGCGAGAGCCGCACCGCGAACATGGCCTGGGCCGCGGCAAGCAGGTGCGACCGCGCATCCGTCATCTGAGCGTCAGCCTTCATCCTGCATCTCCGGATAAAGTGAAAGCAGACCCGTCTCCGTCGCCGGACAGAGGCCACGCTCCGTGATCAGGCCGGTGACCAGACGCGCGGGCGTGACGTCGAAGGCCGGATTGGCCGCACCCGCCCCGACGGGCAGGATATCGACCTCCGTGACCGTGCCGTCCGGCAGTCGACCGGTGATGCGACCGACTTCCTCCGCGCCACGTGCCTCGATCGGAATCTCGCGCACCCCGTCACGCACCTTCCAGTCGATGGTCGGTCCCGGCAGGGCGACATGAAAGGGCACGCCATTGTCATGCGCCGCCAGCGCCTTCAGATAGGTTCCGATCTTGTTGCAGACATCGCCGGTCCGGGTCGTGCGGTCCGTACCGACGATGCAGAGATCGACCTGGCCATGCTGCATCAGGTGCCCGCCGGCATTGTCCACGATCACCGTCGACGGAACACCGTGCGCCCCCAGTTCCCAGGCGGTCAGCGATGCTCCCTGATTGCGGGGCCGGGTCTCGTCGACCCAGACATGAACGTCGATGCCCCGGTCATGCGCCTTGTAGATCGGGCTGAGCGCCGTGCCCCAGTCCACCGTGCCCAACCAGCCCGCATTGCAGTGGGTCAGCACGTTGACGGGGCCGGAAGACCGGACTTCTGCCGCCGCCTCGATCAGTTGCAGGCCATTGTCGCCGATGGCCGAGTTGATCGCGACATCCTCCTCCGCGATCTCGCCCGCTGCCTGCCAGGCCAGCCCGGCCCGGGCGGACGGCGCCTGGTTGTGCAGTGCCACCCGCATCCGTTCCAGTGCCCAGAACAGGTTCACCGCTGTCGGTCGCGTCTGGCGCAGGGTCTCGATGGCGCTGGCCAGACCATCGTCGCCGGGATCATCGCGCATTGCCAGCGCCACGCCATAGGCCGCCGTCGCACCGATCAGCGGCGCACCGCGAACCAGCATCGCCCGGATGGCATGCGCTGTTTCGGGCAGATTCCGCAGGGTCACGGTCTCGAACCGGTGCGGCAGCCGCGTCTGATCGATGATCAGGACCGAACATCCGTCCTCACCCGCCTCGATGGGGCGTCGGTGCATACCGTCCACTTTCACGTCAGAACCTCCTGCTCACCCACTTCGCCGCACGATAGTCCCTGACAGACGCCAGACAATCGGTTTCACCGCGACAATCAGCGGCCATGTCCGCACACCGCCACGCCTGAAGCACGCCCTCGGTCGCATCAACTCAACGTGAGAGGCACGCTATTCCTGATCGCTATCGGGCGGAATCTGAAATTCAACCGATTGTTCTTGCTCGAATTTTTCGGTCACTTCGACCTGAAACTGCTCACGAAACCTGGCCTGCACACCCTTCGCTCACGGAATCTCACGCAATCGCGTGTAACCAAACCCACCCCCCCATCGTCATATGACCAGCAACGCGGAACGGGAACCGCGTTTCGGGACAGAGAGCTTCAAGGGAGCAAGAGCAATGATCAGACATCTGAAGGCAGGCGCATTCGGGGCGGTGCTGCTGACCGGCGGCCTGCTGGCCGGGACGGCGATGGCCGGGGAACAGTTTGTCGATGACACGGGCTTCGCGGCCAGCGGCTACGACGTCGTAGCCTACCGCAGCCTCACGCAGGCACCGGTGGGTGGCGCGCAGCCGGCTCCCGTGCCCGGCAAGGCCTCCATCACCGCCGAATACAATGGCGCGACCTGGGCCTTTGCCAGCGCGGCAAACCGGGATGCATTCGTCGCCAACCCGGCGAAGTACGCACCCGTCTATGACGGTCACTGCGCCTATGGCATCGCCCAGGGCGGCAAGGTCCCGGCGAACCCGCATCTCTGGCGCATTATCGACGACAAGCTCTATCTCAACATCACCCGCACCGTGGTCGGTTTCTGGGAAGCCGACATTCAGGGCAACCTGAAGCAGTCCGAAGTGAACTGGGCCAGCCTGGAGAAGAAGAATTCGCCTGACGGCCCGGTGCCCCAGTTCGACGCCAGCCACGCGCCGGTGAACTGAGCCGGACATCCGGCTCACCTGTTACTGTCGTCGGAAGGCGACAGTAAGGGGTTCCGAAGACCCGCGATGCGCGATCACTTTCACGCCAGAACTTCGTCAAGGCGATTGGCCCCGGCGAAACGGCGGATAGACTGGATCGCAGCGGGTTGCAGGGATCCCGCCAACCCAACCGAGTTGATCAGAACCTGAAGGAGATCATCATGAGCAATACATCGATCAAGAGCCTTTCCGTCGCCGCTGCCCTGATGGGCGCCGTTGGCATGGCCGCCGCACTGGCCCCGGTCGAAGCGATCGCTGCCGACAAGGTGAAGTGCTACGGCATTTCCAAGGCTGGCCAGAATGACTGCGCCAACAAGGCAGGCACCCACTCCTGCGCCGGTCAGTCGACCGTCGACTATGACGGCGGCGAGTGGAAGTTGGCGACGGCTGCCGATTGCGAGGCAAAGGGCGGTCAGCAGACTGCCTTTGATGGCGTCAACGAGAAAGCCAAGGGCTGATCCGCGTCATCTTCGGAACCGGGGCGCTGGTCCTACCAGCGCCCCGACCCCGAATGCCGGACATGCAATCTCATGAAAGGGACCGCCACCAGTTTGCCGCCGACGGCCGGGTTCGGATTGCGCCATCCACATGTGCTGGATGTCATCGACCGACCGCCCGCGATCGACTGGGTCGAGGTTCATACCGAGAACTACATGGTGCCTGGCGGGCCACGCCTGCGCCAGCTCGACGCGATCCGGGAAAGGTTCGAGCTCAGTTTCCATGGCGTCGGACTTTCACTGGGATCGGTGGACGAGCCGGATCGGGCGCACCTGACCCGTATCCGTGATCTGGTGCGCCGCTTTCGTCCGGCCGCCCTGTCCGATCACATCGCCTGGGTCCGCGCCCCGGCTCAGGTTGGCGGTGCCAGCCTGAATGACCTGCTGCCCCTGCCCTGCACGGAGGAAGCGGTCAGCATCCTGGCCCGCAACATCCGCATCTTCCAGGACGCAACCGGCTGTCAGGTCATGGTCGAGAACCCGTCCATGTATGCCGCATTCGCCGGGGCCGAGCTGGATCATGCGGACTTCGTCACCGAGACCGTGCGGCGCGCGGGGTGCGGGCTGCTGCTGGACGTGAACAACATCCATGTCAGCGCCCACAACCTCGGCTTCGATGCCAATGACTACCTCGCCAGGATGCCCTTCGATGCGGTGGGCGAGATTCATCTGGCCGGACATGCGGAACGCGCCGACGCCGGGGGCACCCTGCTGATCGACGATCATGGCAGTCGGGTCCGCGACAGTGTCTGGACCCTCTACGATCAGGCGCTCGCGGCCACGGGTGCCGTTCCGACGCTGGTCGAATGGGATACCGAAATTCCCGAACTGGGGGTGCTGCTGGCGGAGGTCCGGACCGCGCAGTCCCGGCTGGATGCGCTGCGAGCGGGCACACGGGCGGCATCATGAGCACACTGCTGGAAATCCAGAGCCGATTCGCCGCAGGCGTGTTTCAGGGGGCTGACGGGATCCTGTCCGACCTGGAAGACGATGGCCGCCAGGTCGCGCGGTTCGAGGTCTATCGCAACAATACCCACGCATCGATCCTCGAAGTGCTGGCCGATGCGTTTCCCACCGTGCAGGCGCTGCTGGGGGAGACCCTGTTCACCCGCCTGGTCACCGCCTTCATCCGTCACGCGCCGTCACGGGCCAACCACCTGCTCGACTACGGCGCGGAACTGCCTGACTTCATCGCCCTGTCGGAGCCGCTGGCCGACCGGCCCTGGCTGGTGGATGCCGCCCGGCTCGACTGGGCGCGCAACGCGGCCTATGGGGCTGCGGAGGCGGCACCGATGGGCGCCGAGGCGCTGCAGGAAATGGCGGCGGACGCGCTGCTGGCGCTGCGACCGGCGCTGATTCCCTCCGCAACCCTGCTGCACTCCGACTGGCCGATCCACGCGATCTGGATGAATGCCGACGCAATGGGGGAAGGCGAGATAGCGCCGCGCGCCGAGATGGTGCTGGTGTCACGACCGGAAATGCAGGTTCAGACCAGCCTGCTGCATCCGGCAGAACACGCCCTGCTGCAGGTCCTGCAGGACGGTGAAACACTTGGCGAGGCGGCTCTCGCCGCGCAGCAGACCGACCCGGCCTTCGATCTGATGACTGCATTTGCCGGACACCTGTCGGCCGGCATCTTCACCCACCGCAGCAACGAAGAACCGAAACAAGCATAGAGGGAGCCCCACCATGGCCAACACGCAAGACACGACCCCCGGCGGCATCGCCGGTCTCGTTGCCGCTGTCATCCGTCCGCTGGATAACTGGGGTGGTCCCGCCGCCGTGCTGTTCCTGCGCATCGTGATCTTCCTGACCTTCTGGCGCGCGGGCATGACCAAGCTGGCCGACTGGGACAACACGCTGCTGCTGTTTGAATATGAATACATGGTGCCGATCCTGCCGGTTGCCGTTGCCGCGTTCCTCGGCACCTTCTTCGAACTGGTGATGTCGGCCCTGATCCTGGTCGGGGCCTTCACGCGGCTTGCGGCCATCCCGCTGCTGGTGATGTCGCTGGTCATCCAGTTCGTGCTCGGTGCCCGTGCGGCCGCCTATGACAATTTCGAGCATTTCTTCTGGATGGCGATCCTCTGCTACCTGATCGCGCGCGGGGCCGGTGCGCTGTCGCTGGATCACCTGGTGGCGAAGCGCTTCGGCCTGAAGTGACCGCTCCCTGAACGGCAGACCGATTTCATCAGGGGCATAATCGGTCTACCCTTCGCCCGGGCGGCAGACGCCGCATGATCCGGGGAGGGACCAGCCATGAAATTCGGACTGCGCTATTGCAACACCGGCCCATATGTCGATCCGGCCCCGGCGCTGGAGCTGCTGCAGGCCGCGGAGGAAGCCGGGTTCGATAGTGCCTGGACCGTGGAACACACGGTCGTGCCTGCCGGTTACGGTTCCGCCTACCCCTACGCGCAGAACGGCAAGATGGCGGGTGGGGTGGAGGATCTGCCCCTGCCAGATCCGCTGATCTGGATGGCCTATGTCGCCGCCGGGACCAGCCGGATCAAGCTGGGTACCGGCATCCTGATCCTGCCGCAGCACAGCCCGGTCCATGTCGCGAAACAGGTGGCCACGCTGGACCATCTCAGCGGTGGACGGACCCTGCTGGGCATCGGCGTCGGCTGGCTGGCGGAGGAATTCGCGGCCCTGGGACAGCCGTTCGAGACACGCGGGCCACGCACCGATGAATGCGTCGCCGCCCTGCGGGCGCTCTGGGGCGAGCAACCTGCTGCGTTTCAGGGCGAACATGTCAGCTTCGCGCCGATGTACTGCGTACCCCGGCCCGTCGCTGGCTCGGTGCCGATCATTGTCGGCGGCCATTCGAAGGCGGCGGCGCGACGCGCGGGGCGGCTGGGGGACGGTTTCTTCCCGGCGCGGGAAGCCCCGCAGGACCTGATCCAGCTCGCCCGTGACACGGCGGAGCAGAACGGGCGCGACCCGGCAGCGCTGGAGATTACCGTCAGCATGCCGGAAGACCGTGCCCTGCTGGATGACTACGCCCGGATGGGTGTTGACCGGGTTCTCGTCCCCGTCTCCGACATGGCCGGCCTTGCCACTGCCATCCGCGCGCCGGAGGAGACCCGTGAATGGAGCGGGCTGATCAGTCAGTACGCCTGACGAAACACCGCGGCGATCAGGGGTCCGGCGCCACCACCTCGACCGTCGTGCTGGCGGTAGTGCGCACATTGTAGTCGGAGATCCAGACAACGCTGATCTCGCCACTGTCGACGGCCTTCACCCGAAAGCTGAGATAGGGGTTGGAGGAGACGGAGCTGAACCACTCCGCCCGAAACACCATGCGGTCATTGTAGAAGGCCTGCACCTCCTGCAGGATATGGCGAGGAATGACGACGATATTGTCGGTGGAGAAGCGCACACCGGACTCCATCGGATGCCGCGCCAGCGTCCTGACCTCGAACACTTCCCCCCGTTTCACCGAACGCGGCACGTGGATACGGCGAAGTGGTGCAGCCATGGCTCAGCCCCCGCAGGCGCCGAGCAGAACCTCGACGTTCTGCCGCGCTGTTGCCGCGCGCCCGTCCGCCATCTCCGCCACCAGCACAACGTCGGAGGTCTGCAGCATGCGGAACCGCATCTCGGTCAGGGCGCTGCCGTTCCAGGGGCCGTAATGATAGCGCGCCACTTCCGGAAACGGATTGCCGAGCACGAAAACATGCACCGTCTTCGGCCAGTCGTTGCCTTCGAAGCTGCAGCGGATATCGAAGGTCAGCGGAATCGAATCACCATTCTCCGCCAGAACCGGCAGCTTCAGCTCGATCAGGTCCGGCACAGGGGCGCGACCCCTCAGGACGATGTTCACCAGCACCTCGGCATCGGCCACATCCGGCTGGACCGGAAAGGTCCGGCGGAACATCGACACGCGATTGCGGATTCCCTCCGCCCAGGCGGGCAGCGCGGGCAGGCTCAGCAGGGCCAGGCTGCCCGCGACGACACGACGACGGGAAACGCCACGCGTCCTGGGGGATTGCTCGGTCATTGCTCGGCCTGATCCTGTTTCAGTGTCTGCAGATAGGCTAGCACGTCCTCCACCTCTGCCGCGCTCAACAGCGGTTGACCGATGCGATCACGACGAACGGCGGTCAGACCCGCCACCCGGTGAAACGGCGGCATCACGCTATGTTCATTGAGGCGGGTCGCGTCCACGATCTGCAGGCGCAGCTCCGCTTCGGTCAGACGCTCCGCCACGCCATGCAGCGGTGGGCCGATGTCACCATGAAACGCCTGTTCCGGAATTGGCGCGGCGTGGCAGGCGAGGCAGTTGCCCTGCCGGCCGGCCACGATTGCGCGACCACGTTCGGCATTCCCCACCAGACCGCAAAGCGACTTGTCGATGCCACCATCGCGCACGACAAACCCTGCGACCGGGTCGGAACATTGCTGCGCACGGACCGGAACAATGACGAGGGATGCCGCAATGATCGCCAGCAGAAGAACCGCGACATGATTTGACAGGATGACGCACTCCGCTCACTATTTCAGGCTCGGGGAAAGTAAAGTCTGCGCACAAGATGCCGACAAGCCAACCCGCACAAATGACAAGAAGCAAGAAAGCGTCGCATCAGACGACGTTGCAACACTCTGGGAGGATACATGGCAACCCTCAAGATCAACGGGGCAACCAAGACGGT
>BQJF01000019.1 GCA_021604565.1 Minwuia thermotolerans
GTTCAGCAGTCGGCCCAGATGTTTCAGCGCGGTATCCGGCATCTCCGCCATCGGGCGCTCGGGCAGGTGCTGCGCGGCGAGTTCGGTGGCCAGCCGCGCGGGCAGCAGTTCCGCCAGAACCGTTGCGGCCTGCGCCTTCGGACGGGTTTTCTTGGCGTCCAGCAGGACCTCCGCCGCGTCAGTTCCCGGAGCAATGTCGAGGGTGATGTCCGCACCTTCCTGCCAGTACGAGGAGATCTGCAGGATTGCCGGGCCGGAAAGTCCGCGATGGGTGAACAACATGGCCTCATCGAAATGTGCGCGACCCGTGGTGGCCTTGCAGGGCAGAGCCACACCGCTGAGACCGCGCATCCACGCACCGGTTTCGCCCTGGAAGGTTAGCGGCACCAGTCCGGGCCGGACATCCCGCAGTTTCAGCCCGAACCGTCGGGCGAGGTCATGAGCGAAGCCGGTCGCACCCATCTTCGGGATCGAGAGACCGCCGGTGGCGAGGATCAAGGCCGGACAGATGAAGTCGCCAAGCGAGGTCGCGACCCGAAAGTAATCCGTGCGGCTGACATCGGTGACCCTGCAGTTCAGCCGGATATCGACACTGCCCGCCGTGCATTCATCCAGCAGCATCTGCACGATCTGTCTGGCTGAACCGTCGCAGAACAATTGTCCCAGCGTCTTCTCGTGCCAGGCGATGCCATGGAGTCCGACCATTTCGAGGAAGTCGTGGGGCGTATAGCGGGCCAACGCCGACTTGGCGAAATGCGGGTTGGCGGAGAGGAAATTCTCCGGTGTGCAGCCCAGATTCGTGAAGTTGCAGCGCCCGCCACCGGAGATCAGGATCTTCTTCCCCACCTTCTCGGCATGATCCAGCAGCAGCACCCGCCGCCCCCGCTGTCCGGCGGTCAGCGCCGCCATCAGACCTGCGGCACCGGCTCCGATGATGATGCAATCGTACATTGGGCACCCTGTCTGCAACTGACTGCGTCCCTGACGCATGAAGGGGGTCTATACTGGCGGGATGCTGAACGTAAGGGGAGGAATGAACGATGGTGGATCCGGTATGTGTGCTGACGGGTGCGGGCGAGGGAACGGGCGCGTCCATCGCGCGCCGTTTCGCTGAGGGTGGCTATCGCGTGGCGCTGCTGGCCCGGTCGGCTGAACGGCTTGCCGAACTGGAATCCGAGATCGCCGGTTCACGGGCCTACCAGTGCGATGTCAGCGATCTGGACGCCCTGCGTGAGGTGTTGGCGCGGGTAAAGGGAGAGATGGGGGCACCGCGTGCCGCCATCCACAATGCGGCCATGGGCGGGTCACGCTTCGTGCTGGATGGCGACGCCCTGAAGATGGAGAAGATGTTCCGCGTCAACACGACGGCTCTGCTGGTGCTGGCGCAGGAGACCGTGCCGGACATGATCGAGGCAGGGGAGGGGTCGATTGTCGTGACCGGCAATACGGCAGCCTGGCGTGGCAAGCCGCACTTTTCCCACTTCGCGCCGACCAAGGCGTCGCAGCGTATTCTGGCGGAGGCCATGGCGCGCGATTTCGGGCCGAAGGGAGTCCATGTGGCCTATGTGACCATCGACGCGGCTATCGACACGCCATGGACCCGGCCGACGTTCTTTCCAGACAAGCCGGACGACTTCTTTGCCAAGCCGTCGGCCATCGCGGATGAAGTGTTTCACGTCGCGCATCAGGACCGTTCGGCCTGGTCGTTCGCGGTCGAGGTCCGGCCGTTCGGCGAGACCTGGTAGGCCGGGGAGAAAAGGCCTCAGAGCAGGAAGCGGACTGCCACGAATCCACCGATCAGACAGACCACGAACAGGATGAACAGGGGCCCGAGGTACTTCTCGATGAAGGCCCGGATCGGCTCGCCGAAGTACCAGAGCAGGGTCGCGACGATGAAGAACCGCAGCCCACGCGCAGCCAGGCTGGCAATCAGGAAGGTCAGCAGGTCAAGGCGGGTGACGCCGCTGGCTATGGTGATGACCTTGTAGGGAAATGGCGTGACGCCGAAGACGAAGACCGCCCAGCCACCATGTTCCTTGTAGCCCTCGCTGAAGTCAGTGAAGGCGTGGCCGTAGCCATAAAGCTGGATCAGGGGCTCTGCGACCTGATCGTACAGGAAGACGCCGATCGCATAGCCCGCGAAGCCGCCCAGTACCGAGAAGATGGTCGCGATCAGCGCCAGGCGAAAGGCGCGCTGGCGATCAGCCAGGATCATCGGAATCAGCATCACATCCGGTGGAATCGGGAAGACGCTGCTCTCGATGAAACTGATGAAGCCGAGCGCTGGCGTGGCGCGACGGTGAGCCGCCAACCCCAGTGTCCAGTCATACAGCCGTCGCAGCATCCGCTGATCCCGTCGTGGTGGTGAGTTTTCCGGTGCCGATCCGAGCCGGCGGCGGGAGAATGGCGTTCAGGTTCCGCAATGTCCATGACTGCGTTGCCTGCCAGAGGCCCGGCGCTAGGTTCAAGGTGTGGACAGCAAGGAGTGTCAGGTGATGTTCAAACCCTATTTTGCCCGTTTCGCGGCCTACAACATCTGGGCGAACGGGAAACTCTATGACGCGGCGTCGGCTGTCCCGGAGGTGGATCGGACTCGCGATGTCGGTGCGTTCTTTGGCTCGCTCTCCGGCACGCTGAATCACATGATCGTGGCAGACAGGGTCTGGCTGCGCAGGTTTCTGGGCGACGGGCCGGAGGAAACGCAGTTGAGTCGCGTCATCACCCATGACCTTGCCGAATTGCGCAGCCTGAGAGACGCTGAAGATGGCCGGATCAGCGATTTCATTGCCTCACGCACCGAGGCCGATTTCGCCGAAACCTTCAGCTACCGCAACATCGCCGGTCATGAATTCAGCCAGCCCCTGTCAGAGACCCTGGCGCACTTCTTCAACCACCACACCCACCATCGCGGACAGGCCCACGGCATCCTCACGCACCTGACCGGCAAGGCCCCCGAACTGGACCTGCTCTACTACATCCGCGATCTGGAGGGCTGAGCTGCAACAGGTCGATGGGCACCTGATCCTCGAGCCCAGCCTTTCAGCGTCCGTGCGGCACCCTGGATGCCCGGATCAAGTCCGGGCAAGGCGTGGTGGGGGTGGCAGGGCTTGGTTGTGTTTTGCAGGGCGTGTTGGGGCTGGCGGGCCTTGGTGGAGATGGCAGGGGCAACCCACCCTCTCCACCTCCCCACGACGCTCGCGGACTTGATCCTCGAGCCCAGCTCTCGGCACTGCGTGGGGCGAGTTTGCCCTGCCGGACCACCATGCCTACTTGGTGCTGGCAGGGCGGCATCCTGGACACCCGGGTCAAGCCCGGGTGAGACGTGGTTGGAGTGGTCAAGGACAGTGAGCACACCTCCCGCACCTCCCCACGATGCTCGCGGACTTGATCCGCGAGCCCAGCTCTCGGCGCTGCGTCGAACCAGCTCGCTCCATACGGTGATCAGATCTGGCGGCCTGCAGCCTCCCAGTAGGGCGCGCGGAGCTTGCGCTTGAAGATCTTGCCGGAATCCTCCCGTGGCAGATCCGTCGCGAAGACGATCTGCTTCGGCACCTTGAAGCGGGCGAGGTGTTCGGCGATGTAGCTGCGCACGTCCGTTTCGGTCACCGACGTATCCGAAAGTTGGACATGGGCCGTGAGCGACTCGCCGTATTCGTCGTCGGGAATGCCGAACACGGCGCAGTCGCGCACGCCGGGCATGCCGATCAGCACGGCCTCGATCTCCGCCGGATAGATGTTCACCCCGCCGGAGATGACCATGTCCTTCTTGCGGTCGCAGAGGAACAGGAAGCCTTCCTCGTCCATGAAACCCACGTCACCGCAGGTCACCAGGTGCTCCAGACCGGCTTCCTTCCGCTTCTCCGGGTTCTTGTTGTAGGTGAAGTCGGGCCAGCCGATCAGCTTCATGTAGACCTCGCCGATCTCGCCCGGACCCAGCGGCTGCATGTTGTCGTCGACGATGCGGACGTCGGCATGGGGCAGGGGGCGGCCGACCGTGCCGGGCTTGCGCAGGGCATCCTCGGAGGTGTGGAAGAAGACCGCGCCGGTCTCCGTTCCGCCGTAGTATTCGTTGATGACCGGTCCCCACCATTCGATCATCCGCCGCTTCACGTCCGGCGGGCAGGGAGCAGCCGCGTGGACGACGAACTTCAGCGATGACAGGTCGTAGCGGTTGCGCACTTCCTCCGGCAGGTTCAGCAGGCGCACGAACATGGTCGGCACCATGTGGATGTGGGTCAGCCGTTCCTTCTCGATCAGCGCCAGCAGCCCCTCTGCATCGAAACGCGGCTGCAGGATCACCAGCCCGCAGCAACGCGCGGCGAACAGGCCGTAGGCATTGGGTGCGGAATGGTACATGGGGCCGGTGATGACGGTACGTATCGACGGGTCCGGGCTGATGCCGAAGACATGGGTGAACAGGCCGTAGATCTTGTCCTGCACTTCCGGGGTCGCGGGTTCCCTTCGGACGCCCTTCGGATTGCCGGTGGTGCCGGAGGTGTAGATCATGTTGGTGCGGGTGGTCGTCGGCTCACCCACCATCGGTTCCTGCTGCTGCAGCCAGTCGTTCCAGTTGGTCCTGTCCGCGGGAACGGTGCATTCATCCGGGGAGATGCGATAGGCCTGCATCACCTCCGGCGGCGTCTCCGCCACCAGCACGATGCAACCGTCGGGAATGCCGGCCTCGATGGCGGGCAGCATGTCGGCATGGACCACCAGGACGCGGGCATCGCAGTCATCCAGGATATAGCCGACTTCGTCCGCCGTGCCATGCCAGTTGATCGGCACCGCATAGGCCCCGGCGTTGGTGGCGCCCATCGATGCCTCGAAGAAGGCGAAGTCGTTGCGCAGCATCAGGCAGACGGCATCATCCTCGCCCACACCCAGCGCCATGAATCCACCGGCCGCCTTGGCGACATTGGCCTCAAGTGTCTCGCGATCCAGTTTCCTGTCGCCCGAACGGATGCAATCCTGATCCATGGCCAGCTTCCTCCCCAGTCAGTGGTCCCGGCGACCATTCTTAACGGCCTTCGCGGGCAAGGGAAGAGGCATGGACAGGTGGGTGTCCTGCGTGCGGATCAGGTGCCGCGCAGCCCCAGGACATCAATCATGTCATAGCGTCCTGCGGAGCGGTCCGCGCACCACAGCGCCGCGCGGACGGCACCGGCGGCAAAGATGCGCCGGTCGTTGGCGATGTGGTTCAGCACCACCCGTTCGTTGTCACTGGCGAAGACGACCGAATGCTCACCCACCACATTCCCGCCGCGCAGTGCGGAATAGCCGATCTGGCCCTTCTGCCGCTCCCCCGTGATGCCATGGCGACCGCCGACAGCGACAGCATCATGGTCCTGTGCCCGGCCTTCCGCCGCCGCCTTGCCGAGCATCAGCGCGGTCCCGGACGGGGCATCCACCTTCCAGCGGTGATGCATCTCCGTCACCTCCACATCCCAGTCGATACCCAGTGCGGCGGCGACCTGTGCCGTGACCTGCACCAGCAGATTGACGCCCAGCGACATGTTGCCGGCCTGCATGACCGTGATCTCGCGCGCGGCCTCATCGACCTTCGCGTCATCCTCCGCCGTCATGCCGGTGGTGCCGATGACCATGGCCGTTCCGTGCCGTCGGGCATGACCGAGATTCGCAACGGTTGCGGCCGGAACGGTGAAGTCGATCACGACGTCTGCATTGCCGAAGACCGTATCCGGATCATCACTGAGCATCACGCCCACCGGTTCGATGCCGATCAGCTTGCCCAGGTCCTGGCCAATCCCGTCCGTGCCGGGGCGCTCCAGCCCACCGGCGATCTCGGCACCGTCGGTCTCATGCACCTCTGTCAGCAGCATCCGGCCCATGCGTCCGGCGGCACCTGCGATTGCTATTCTCATGTTCGTTCCTCCCGCAGGTGTCAGATGATCGATGACAGGGCGTGGATCAGGCGATCCGTGTCCGCGTCGGTATTGTAGAGGTGAGGGGTCACACGCATCGAGTCCCCGCGCTGGCTGATGTAGACCTGTTGCGCCGCCATGTCCTGCACCAGGGTCTCGGGCGCACCATCCGGGAACCGCAGGCCCAGGAAGTGCGGTGCCCGCGCACTGTCCGGCGGTGCCAGCAGGCCGAGCTTCACCGCCTTCGCCGCAATGTCGCCGGTGCGTGCGCCGAGGGTTTCTGAGATGGCGTCCGGTGTCCATTCGAGCAGATGCTGCATGGCGGTGATCGCACCGGGCAGCAGGGCAAAGTTCGACCGCTCCCCCATGTCGAAGCGCCGCGCACCGGGCTGCAGCGCATCGGTGTAGTCCAGCAACCGCGCGAAATTCTCCGAGCCCGCGCGGGTAATCCAGCCCTGTTCCAGCGCACGTCCCTGCTGCCATTTCGGCGCGACATACATGAAGCCGGTGGAATAGGGACCGAGCAGCCACTTGTAGCAGGCACAGACCATGAAGTCGGGCTGCACGTCCGGCACGGAGAAGGGCATGGCGCCAAGCGACTGCGTCAGGTCGAGCACCAGTGCGGCACCGACGGAGCGCAGTTTCCGCCCCACCGCCACCAGATCGATCAGGCTGCCGTCGGTCCAGTGGTTGTGCGGCAGGGCGGCGATGGCGGTGCGTTCGCTGATGGCGTCGAGGATGACACGGGTCCAGTCACCATCCTGTTCCCGCTGCAGCGTGCGAAATTCCGCTCCCGACTCTGCCGCCAGATCGCGCCAGCTATAGACGTTGGAGGGAAACTGGTCCCGCAGCACCAGAATCTCCTGCCCGGCAGAAACCGGCAGGTTGGCGGCAGCGGTGGCAATGCCGTAGCTGGCGGAGGGGACGATGGCGACGTCGTCGGCGGGCGCGCCGATCAGCCGCCCGAACAGGCCCCGCGCCTGCTCGCTTTCGGTGAAGAAGTCCTGCGGCGTCACGGTCCAGGGGGTGGCCTTGCGCTGCAAGCCCGTGCTGCTCGCTGCCACGACGGGCTTCATCAGGGGCGACATGTAGGCACAGTTGAGGTAGGCGATATCGTCCGGGATTTCGAACAGATGACGTTGCGAGGCGATCATGACAGGTCAGTCCATGCTGGCAGGAGGCGGCACTTGAACCGCCGTGCATCCATGCGTCAAGCGCTGGCGCTGCTGCTGGCGGGCTGGGTGATGTCGGCAGGCGCGGCGCTCGCGCAGGCGCTGATCCCGACCGTGAAGACCTATCAGGCCTGTACGGAGGCCGTGGACCGCGACCCGGAGACGGGAATGACGGCAGCGCTGCAATGGCGCGACCTGGGCGGGGGCAGGGCGGCGGAACATTGCGTGGCACTGGCGCTGGCGGCGAATGGCAATACCCGCCTTGCAGCCACGCGGATGCAGGATCTGGCGGAGGTGTTCGGCATCGCGCGACCGGACATGGCGGCCACCATCATGTCCCAGGCGGCGGCGCTGTGGGTGCTGGCGCGGGAGGATGCCCGGGCGCTGACGGCGCTGGACCGTGCCCTGGAATGGCAGGGGAACAGTGCCGCACTGCATCTGGACCGTGCACATGTGCTGGCCGGCCTGAAACGTTTCGATGAAGCCCGGCAGGCAACGGACACGGTGCTCTCCATCGACGACCTGTCGGCGGAGGCCTATGCCCTGCGCGCCATGATCAACCGCCAGACCGGGCGGGCAGCGGCGGCGGAGACCGACATCGTCAACGCGCTGGCGCTGCAACCCGACCAGCCACAGGCGCTGGTGGAGCGTGCCCGTTCCCGTGCCGGTGCCGGGGACATTCGTGGCGCGCGGGAGGACCTGCTGAGCGTCATCGCACAGGACGAGGAGGCAGCGGTGGCAGAGGATGCCCGCCGTCTGCTGGAGCAGTTGGACGTGGCCATTTCCGACTGAGCCGGTGAACCTGTGCACCTCAGCCTCACAGCGTGCTTGCAAGCATGGGCAGGCAGACCTAATACTCCGCCGCCATGGACCTCAAGAACATCCGAAACTTCTCGATCGTCGCCCATATCGACCACGGCAAGTCCACACTTGCCGACCGGTTGATCGAGGCGACCGGTGGCCTGGAAAATCGCGAGATGCAGGCGCAGGTGCTCGACTCCATGGATCTGGAGCGGGAACGCGGCATCACGATCAAGGCCCAGACCGTGCGTCTTTCCTACAAGGCGCAGGACGGTGAAACCTATGTGCTGAACCTGATCGACACGCCGGGCCATGTCGACTTCTCCTACGAAGTCAGCCGCAGCCTGTCGGCCTGCGAGGGCGCGCTGCTGGTGGTGGATGCCAGCCAGGGTGTCGAGGCGCAGACCCTGGCCAATGTCTATCTGGCCATCGAGAACGATCTCGACATCGTGCCGGTGCTGAACAAGATCGACCTGCCCGCCGCCGAACCGGACCGGGTGAAGGAACAGATCGAGGACGTGATCGGCATCGATGCCTCCGACGCCGTGATGATCTCCGCCAAGACCGGCATTGGTGTCCCCGACGTGCTGGAGGCGCTGGTGACCCGGCTGCCCGCACCGAAGGGCGACCGCGATGCACCGCTGAAGGCGCTGCTGGTGGATAGCTGGTACGACGCCTATCTGGGCGTGGTCGTGCTGGTCCGCATCTTCGACGGTGCCATGAAGAAGGGATCGAAGATCCGCCTGATGTCGAGCGGTGCCACGCACCAGATCGACCGTGTCGGCATCTTCACGCCGAAGATGGCGACAGTGCCGGAACTGGGACCGGGGGAGATCGGCTTCTTCACCGCCTCCATCAAGACGGTGGCCGAGACCGATGTCGGCGACACGGTGACTGATGAGGGCAAGCCCGCCGCCGCACCGCTGGCCGGGTTCAAGCCCTCCATCCCCGTGGTGTTCTGCGGCCTGTTTCCCATCGACGCCAATGACTACCAGGATCTGCGCGACAGTCTGGCGAAGCTGCGGCTGAACGATTCCAGCTTCCATTTCGAGCCGGAGAGTTCCGCGGCACTCGGGTTCGGTTTCCGATGCGGCTTCCTCGGTCTGCTGCACATGGAGATCGTGCAGGAGCGGCTGGAACGGGAATTCAACCTGGACCTGATCACCACGGCACCGAGCGTGGTCTACAAGCTGCACATGACGAACGACACGCTGCAGGAACTGCACAACCCGGCCGACATGCCCGATCCGGTAAAGATCGACCGGATCGAGGAGCCGTGGATCAAGGCCACGGTCATGTGCCCCGACGAGTACCTCGGCTCGATCCTGAAGCTCTGCGAGGAAAAGCGCGGCATCCAGGTCAACCTGACCTACGTCGGCAACCGCGCCATGGTGGAATACGAACTGCCGCTGTCGGAGGTCGTCTTCGACTTCTACGACCGCTTGAAGTCCGTCAGCCGGGGCTATGCCAGCTTCGATTACGAGATCATCGAGTATCGCGAAGGCGACCTGGTGAAGATGTCGATCATGGTCAATGCCGAACCGGTCGACGCGCTGGCCATGGTGGTTCACCGCAAGCGCGCCTACGAGCGCGGGCGGCAACTGGTGGAGCGGCTGAAGGACCTGATTCCGCGCCAGATGTTCAAGATCCCGATCCAGGCGGCCATCGGCGGCTCCGTCATCGCCCGCGAGACCATCTCCGCCATGCGCAAGGACGTGACCGCCAAGTGCTACGGCGGCGACGTCACCCGCAAGAAGAAGCTGCTGGAGAAGCAGAAGGAAGGCAAGAAGCGGATGCGCACCTACGGCAAGGTCGACATCCCCCAGGAAGCCTTCCTCGCCGCACTGCGGATGGGCGACGAATAGTGTCGTGAATTCAGATGGCTACGGCCATCAATTCGCGTGTTTCACCAACTGACCTGCGGCAGAGCGGACTTCCTCGCCATCGACCAGGCGGGTGAACCTCAGTTTCATGCCGAGTGCGGAGAGGGTGCGGTCGTAGACCTGCAGGTCGGCCTTGCCGTCTTCCCGGACACCCAGGCTGTAGACGGTCAGTGTCTGTTCGGCGATGCGGGCCCAGTGCAGGGCCTCGCCGCTCATCGGATCGACCTGCTTGTCTTCCCGCCAGACTCCCGCGCGGTTGGGATCGGGGATGAACTCGACCGCCGCCTGTTTCAGTTCTTCCTTCGGGGCGTTCGGATCACCGGCCTGGCGCAGTACCGTGGACCAGCGCAGCGTGAAGCCGCCGACAGCGAAGGGCCGGATTTCCACGTCCAGGTCGCGCGCGGTCACCCGGAAGTGGGAACTGACCTCGCTCTCCGAGACGGCGCTGCCTTTCCAGAGACCGTGGAACGCCTTGATGGTCAGGTCCTGGGCCATGCTGGGTGAGGCGACCACTAGGGGAACCAGCACCGCCGCCGCCGTCAGAACCCGTCCGAACATCCTGTGCATCATCTGCCGCTCCCCTGTGTCACATCACCCCGAGATCAGGGCCATTTCACCTCCGGCGGCAGGCTCATCAGGATGGCCTCCGTATTGCCGCCGGTCTTCAGTCCGAATGTCGTCCCGCGATCATAGAGCAGGTTGAACTCCACGTAACGCCCCCGGCGCACGAGCTGGTGTTCACGCTCCTCCGCCGTCCAGGGTTCGTTCATGTGGGCCCGCACGATGGGGGCATAGGTGTCGATGAAACCCTGGCCCACATCGCGGGTGAAGGCGAAGTCGGCATCCCAGTCACCGCTGTCCACGTGATCGTAGAAGATGCCGCCGACGCCACGCGGCTCGTCGCGATGCTTCAGGTAGAAGTATTCGTCGCACCACTTCCTGAACCTGGCGTGATAGTCCGGGTCGTGGGCATCACAGGCAGCCTTCAGACCGGCATGGAAGGCGTCGGTGTCGGCATCGTTCGGCACCATAGGTGTCAGGTCGGCGCCGCCGCCGAACCAGCCGACGGAGGTGCGGATATGGCGGGTGTTCATGTGCACGGCGGGCACATGCGGGGAGCGCATGTGGGCGACCAGCGAGATGCCGGAGGCCCAGAATCGCCCGCCCGATTCCTTCGCCCCCTGGATCTGGCCGACGAAATCATCGGAGAAGGTGCCGTCCACGGTGGAGATGTTCACGCCCACCTTCTCGAACACCCGGCCACGCATTACCGACATGACGCCACCGCCACCACCCGGACGGTCCCAGGCCGTACGCTCGAACCGGCCCGGCGGCAGGTCGGACATCTGGCCGGTCAGCTCATCCTCGATGGCTTCGAAGGTGGCGCAGATCTGGTCGCGCAGTTTCCGGAACCACGCACTGGCGGCTTCCTTGCGCTGCCGGTCGATCTCTGTGCTGTCACTCATGCCGTTCCCCTCTGCGTTCCATCCGTGGCACCTGCCGAAGCCGCCTTCTGGCGCGCAATGAACGCCAGCACCTTGATCGAGGTCAATCGTCAGGTGCGATCCGCTCAGCGAATCTGTCGAATGGCCTCACCCAGGGCCATGGCTGCCGCGGTCACGACATTGAGCGAACGCGCGCCGTTTGCCATCGGAATGCGGATCCGGGCATCGGCACTGTCGTGTACCGCATCGGGGACACCGGCGCTCTCCCGCCCCATCAGCAGCACATCATCGGGCTGAAACGCGAAATCATGCAGGTCCGACGCCGCGCGGGTGGTCATCAGAATCAGTCTGCTGTCTGCCCGCGCCACCTGAAACGCCTGCCAGCCGTCATGCAGCGTGATGTCGGCGGCATCAGCATAATCCATGGCCGTTCGGCGCAGATCGCGGTCGTCCAGTGGGAAGGCGGCAGGGCGAATCACATCAAGTCCGATGCCAAGACAGGCGCAAAGCCGGATCGCGGCCCCGAGATTCTGTGGAATGTCCGGCTGAAACATGGCCAGGCGCATGGGTTTGTCCTTCTGCGGTCAGGGGCTTATCCCTGCGTTTCAGGGGCTCTCACAGCGATGCGGCTCACTGTCGCAACGGAGTCCGTCTTCTGGACTTGGCCCGCCATTCCTGATTGTTACGGTACTTCCGGCATCGGTCGGGGGTCGCCGTGTGCGAGTCCGATGTGCAGTTGAATGAACAAGAGGGTTTGAGCCCATGAGTGCAGCTTCCCATGGGGGAGACGGCGGCGAGCGCCGTGACTTCCTGGTGATCACGGCTGGCGCGTTTGTCGGCGTCGGCGCCGTCGGACTGGTCTGGCCTTTCGTCGACCAGATGAATCCGTCCGCGGACGTGCTGGCCCTGTCATCGACGGAGGTCGATATCTCGGGGATCGAGCCGGGACAGAGCGTGACGATAAGCTGGCGCGGCAAGCCGGTCTTCGTGCGTCGCCGCACCGAAGCCGAAATCGACGCCGCACTGGCAGTCGATATGGACGATCTGCCGGATCCGCAGAGCGACGCGGAACGCCACAAGGACGGCAAGGCAGAATGGCTGGTGGTGCTGGGTATCTGCACCCACCTCGGCTGTGTGCCGCTCGGCTTCGCGGGTGAATATGATGGCTGGTTCTGCCCCTGCCATGGCTCGCACTACGACACGTCCGGACGTATCCGCAAGGGTCCGGCCCCCGCCAACCTGGAGGTGCCGGAGTACGAATTCCTGACCGACACCCAGATCAAGATCGGTTGAGGGAACAGATATGTCATTTCAGACCGACAACAAGCTGATCAAGTGGTTCGACGACCGTCTGCCGCTGGTCTCCGTGATGCACCACACCTTCGTGCAGCATCCCTATCCGCGTAACCTGAACGTTGCCTACCAGTTCGGGTCGATCCTGGGCGTCATGCTGACCCTGCAGATCGTCACCGGCATCGTGCTGGCCATGCACTACACGGCCCACACTTCGCTGGCGTTCGACTCGGTCGAGCACATCATGCGCGACGTGAACTACGGCTGGCTGCTGCGCTACATGCATGCCAATGGCGCGTCCATGTTCTTCATTGCCGTCTATCTGCACATGTTCCGCGGCCTCTACTACGGATCGTACAAGGCCCCGCGGGAGATGATCTGGATAATCGGTGTGGTCATCCTGCTGGTCATGATGGCGACGGGCTTCATGGGCTACGTGCTGCCCTGGGGTCAGATGAGCTTCTGGGGTGCCACGGTCATCACCAACCTGTTCAGCGCCCTGCCGGTGGTGGGTGATCCAATCGTGACCTGGCTCTGGGGTGGCTTCGCGGTCGACAATCCGACCCTGAACCGGTTCTTCAGCCTGCATTACCTGCTGCCGTTCGTGATCTTCGGCCTGGTGTTCCTGCATCTGGTTGCCCTGCACCAGAAGGGATCGACCAACCCGCTGGGTATCGAGATCAAGGGCCCGGCCGATTACATCTCCTTCCACCCGTACTTCACGGTGAAGGACTTCTTCGGCTTCGCGGCTTTCGGTGTGATCTTCGCGATCTTCGTGTTCTGGTTCCCGAACTACCTGGGCCATCCGGACAATTACATCCCGGCGGATCCGCTGGTGACGCCCGCGCACATCGTGCCCGAATGGTACTTCCTGCCGTTCTACGCGATCCTGCGGTCAGTGCCGGACAAGCTGATGGGTGTGCTGGCGATGTTCGCGGCCATCGGCGTGCTGTTCATCCTGCCCTGGCTGGATCGCAGCCGGGTCCGGTCGGCAGCGTTCCGCCCGCAGTACAAGTGGTTCTTCTGGATCTTCGCTCTGGACTGCATTGTCCTGGGCTATGCCGGCAGCCAGCCTGCGGAAGGCAACATGCTGATCATCTCCCGGATCGCCACGATCTACTACTTCGTCCACTTCATCTTCCTGATGCCGGTACTGGGCTGGTTCGAACGACCCAAACCATTGCCGACCTCCATCTCGGAGGCCGTGCTGGCAGGCAAGGCAAGCTCTTCAGGCGGGGAGAACGCGTGATGATCAATCGCAGCATCAAGGTTCTCGCTGGTGCCATCCTTGGCATCGGCCTGATGACCGGCAGCACGCTTGCCGCCGGTGACGCCAAGGAACTGAAGACGGTCGACTGGCATCACTCCGGCCCGTTCGGCACCTACGATCGTGCTCAGGTCCAGCGTGGCTTCCAGGTCTATGCGGAGGTCTGCGCGGCCTGCCACGGCCTGAAGTACATCGCCTATCGCAACCTGATGGAGATCGGCTTCAGCGAGGAACAGGCGAAGGCCATCGCGGCGGAGAAGGACATCGAGGACGGTCCTGACGCCAACGGTGACATGTTCACGCGTGCCGGTCGGCTCTCAGACAAGGTGCCTTCACCGTTCCCGAACGACAATGCGGCCAAGGCCTCCAATGGCGGTGCCTATCCGCCGGACCTGTCGCTGATCGCCAAGGCACGTGTCGGTGGGGAGGATTATCTCTATTCGCTGCTCACCGGGTACGACGAGGACAGCCATGGTCAGGAGTGCGGGACGGGCACCTACTACAATGCCTATTTCCCCGGCGGCTGCCTGGCCATGCCCTCACCGATTTTCGATGACCTGGTCGAATATGTGGACGGCACGCCGGCCACCGTCGACCAGATGTCGAAGGACGTGTCAGCCTTCCTGACCTGGGCCGCCGAGCCCAAGATGGAAGAGCGCAAGAGCATGGGCTTCAAGGTGATCATCTTCCTGCTGATCATGAGCGGTCTGCTCTATGCGGCGAAGCGCCGGATCTGGGCGCGCCTGCACTGATCGCAACTGGCACGCCGTGCCGGAGGCCATCACGAAAAGGAAAGGGGTGACGGTCGGACCGTCGCCCCTTTTCTGTATGTGGAAACCGCATCACATGGCATGTTCACCGCATGACGCCTGAAGGGTCCAGCGACGACGAAGCGAAGCCCGGTGCCGCGGCAGACAGCGCCGGGTCGGCGGGGGAGGTATTGCAGTCGGGCGCACCAGCCGGGAAGCCGGGATCGCACCAGGTCCTGCACGCCGACCGGGGTCAGGACGCACTGTTCTCCTCGGAAGCGGACACGGATCCACAGGTCACGCTGATCTCCCCATGGGACCTGATCCTGAAGTCCTGGCGGCTGTTCCTGATCAACCTCGACGTCTTTCTGGCGCTGATGTGGCGCCCCTTCGCCGCGACCGCGCTCGCCGCGTTCTGCGCTGTCGAACTGGTCCCGATCGTCGGTGTCGATATTGCCACGCTGGGCTATACACTGGTGGCCCTGGTCGTCGTGGTGCCGGTCATCACCGCATGGCACCGGATGATCCTGCTCGGGTCCGACAATCCGGAGGCGCGTGTCATCTACCGGATCGGCAGTGCGGAATGGGCCTACTTCAAGGGCGCGGCGCTGCTCTACGGCCTCGGTTATGTCATTGGCCTGCTGGTGGAGCAGATCTACGGACCATTGGTTGGTGGCCCCTTGCTCTGGGCCGCGCGCGAAGGGCTGGATGTCGGTGACGTCATTGCGCGCTACGGTCAGGCAGGCGTTCACTGGATTGCGGTGGCGCTGATCGTCGGTTTCCTGGTGGCGCGCTTCTTCCTGGTGCTGCCCGCTGCCGCGATCGGGATGCCGCTCGGATTCTCGCAATCGGCGACAGCGACACGGGGACAGGGGGTGCGGCTTGTGCTGGCCTATCTGCTGGCAAGTCTCCCGGCCTTCGTTCTGGCGTTCCTGTTCGATTCACCACAGACCGTCCTGTCCGGGGCCAGCAACACCGATGTGCAGTTCCTGGACCTGGTGCTGGCGATCCTGCCCCGCATCCTGCTCTACACCATCGCGGTCGGCATCCTGTCACTGGCGTTCGAGCAGCTAGTTGGCGTACCAAAGCGTGTGCGCCGGAAGCTGATGAAGGAATCAGATGCCATCGCGGCACCGGTGCCACCATTGCGATGATGGCCATCCGCAACAGCAGACACGAAGACGGGACTGGGGGAATGATTGCATGACCGAGAGAGAGACTGTCATTGGCGTCCTTGGGGGCAGCGGTGTCTATGGCATGGACGGGCTGGAGGATACGGAGTGGCGCCGGGTGGAGAGCCCGTTCGGCAATCCGTCCGATGAACTGCTGTTCGGCCGTCTTCATGGTGTCCAGATGGTCTTTCTGCCGCGCCACGGACGTGGCCACCGGATCAGCCCGACCGAGATCAACTACCGCGCCAACATTGACGCCCTGAAACGCGCAGGCTGCACCGACGTGATCTCCGTTTCCGCTTGCGGTTCCTTCCGGGAGGAACTGGCACCGGGCAGTTTCGTCATCGTTGACCAGTTCATCGACCGGACCTTCGCGCGGGAGAAATCGTTCTTCGGCAGCGGTCTCGTGGCGCATGTCTCCATGGCCGACCCGGTCTGCTCACGCCTTGGGGACGCGCTGCAACAGGCGGCGACCGAGTGCGGCATCGAGCATGCGCGTGGCGGGACCTATCTGGCGATGGAGGGGCCGCAATTCTCCACCCGCGCCGAGAGTTTCCTGTACCGGGACTGGGGCTGTTCGGTGATCGGCATGACGAACATGCCGGAGGCGAAACTGGCCCGCGAGGCCGAGCTCTGTTACGCGACCGTCGCCATGGTGACGGACTATGACTGCTGGCGTGAAGGTGACGCGCATGTGGATGTGGAGGCGGTGCTGACCATTCTGCATGGCAATGCGGACAAGGCGCAGAACCTGATTTCCGCCGTCGCGCCGAAGCTTGCCGGTCACCGTTCCGTCTGCAACGCCGGCTGCGACCGGGCGCTGGAAGTCGCCCTGATCACGCCGCCGGAAGCCCGCGAGGAAGCCATGGTGAACCGACTTGATGCGGTTGCTGGCCGCGTACTCTCCTGACCTGGGGCCAAGACCGCATGACCAATGATATTCGCAACCGTATCCGCACCATTCCCGACTATCCGAAACCGGGGATCATGTTCCGCGATGTGACGACGCTCTGGAACGACGCACGCGGCTTCCGCACCGCCATCGATCTGCTCGTCCAGCCCTATGCCGGGGTCCGCATCGACAAGGTTGCGGGGATCGAGGCCCGTGGCTTCGTCATCGGCGGGGCCGTCGCGCATCAGCTCTCTGTCGGTTTCATTCCGATCCGGAAGCAGAACAAGCTGCCCGGCAAGACGATCGGGGAGGACTATGATCTCGAATACGGTACCGATCGGGTCGAGATCCACGATGATGCAATCAGCGAAGGGCAGAATGTTCTGATCGTGGATGACCTGCTGGCAACCGGAGGCACCGCGGAGGCAGCGGTGAACCTGATCCGTCGCGCGGGGGGTACAGTGGTCGGTTGCTGCTTCATCGTGGACCTGCCGGATCTTGGCGGCATGAAACGACTGCAGGACATGGGCCTGAGTGTCATGACCCTTTGCGCCTTCGAGGGGGAATAGCTACATGGCCAATCCGAAAGCCGTTTCAGGCGTGCTGCGCGGTATCGATCACCTGGTCCATGCCGTTGATGATCTGGAGGGCTGTGCCGATGCCTTCCGCAGGCTTGGTTTCACTCTGACGCCACGGGGTCGGCACCGCAACATGGCCACGGGCAACTACTGCATCATGTTCGCCGATGACTACATCGAACTGATGGGCATCATCGATCCCGACCTGCCGGACCGGGGTCTGCGGGATCGAATGACGGCACAGGGGGAGGGGCTGGACCGCTGCGCCTTTGCCGTCGATGACGTGGAGGCGGCTTTCGCCACCCTGAACGCCGCCGGATTCCGCGTGAACGGCCCGATTGATCTGCGCCGCCCGCTGGAACTGCCGGAGGGAGAGGTCGAACCCCGGTTTCGCCTGATCCGGTTCGACGGCAACGAGACGCGACTGCTGAACGGTTTCATTTGCTACCACGACACGCCGGAAATCACGCGACGGCCCGACTGGCTGACCCATGCGAACGCTGTCACCCGGATCCTGGGGCTGGTCGCGGTTTCGACTGATCCTGCCACACTCGGCGCGGAGTGGGCACGGCTGCTGGGCGCCGATGCGATAGGTGAAACGGCGATGGGAATCGCGATGCAGATCGGCCCGCATGTCGTCGAGATCGTGCGGCATGACACGGTTTCTGCCGTGCTGCCTGGGCTGTCGGCCGACGATGTTCCCGCCATTGACCGGATGCTTGCCATGCGGCTGGCCGTCTCCGATATCGCCGCGACGCGGGATGTCCTGACCGGCAATGGCGTCGGGTACACGGATCAGGCAGACGGATCGGTCTTCGTGCCACCCGGTGAGACCGGCGGAACAGCGGTATCTTTCAGCCAGGAAGTGTCCTGAACGACAAACCGCCAGTTCAATATGGCTCTGCCACACCCCCGGACATATCATCCTGATGAATGTCAGAAATGCCCGGGGGAGGGGCAACAGCCATGTCCGAATTCGAAACTGTCCTCTACGAGCGTCCCGCCGAGCATGTGGCGCGCATCGTCCTGAACAGGCCTGATGCCAGGAACGCCCAGAACACGCAGATGCTCTATGACCTGAACGGCGCGTTCGACAAGGCGGCACGGGATGATGCGGTGAAGGTGATCATGCTTGCCGGGAACGGCCCGCATTTCTCCTCCGGTCATGACCTGCGGGAAGCGAACGGCTACGACAACATGGACGACCATGCCACGGTCGGCACCTGGTGCGGCTGGCACTGCGTCGGCGCAGAGGCGCAGATGGCGCGGGAGCGGGAGATCTACATCGGTTTCTCCGAACGCTGGCGCAACATCCCCAAGCCGACGATTGCCGTGGTGCAGGGAAAGGTCATTGCCGGCGGGCTGATGCTGATCTGGCCCTGTGACATCATCATCGCTGCCGAAGGTTCCATGTTCCTCGACAATACCGTCGGCATGGGTGTCGGCGGGGTCGAGTACTTCGGTCATCCCTGGGAGGTGGGTGCCCGCAAGGCAAAGGAGATGCTGTTCACTGCGGACTGGCTTTCAGCCGAAGATGCGCGGGCGCTGGGGATGGTGAATCATGTCGTGCCGGGCCCGGAACTGAACGAGTTCGCGCTGGATATGGCCGAAAGGATCGCAGCCAAGCCCCTGTTTGCGCTTAAACTGGCGAAAGAAGCGGTCAATGCCGCACAGGACTGTTCGGGGCGCCAGAACGCCATGCAGACAGCTTTCGCACTGCACCATGTTGCGCACAGTCACAACATGCAGGTTCACGGGATGCTGATCGACCCGACAGGACTTGCACCGGCGGTAAAGGGAAAGGACAAGAAATAGCGATAGTTTCCCGACTTTCATTCCGGATGGTGAAAGACAATCTCGAAGCCAGATAGTACAACCCACGTGACTGATCGGGCAGCGCTCACCCCTGTCTATTGCGAGTTCCGTGACCGTGACAGGGAAAGCCGGTTCCTTCGGTCCCGCCGCACGACGGGACAGCGGAAATTGCGCCTTATCGCATTGACGGTCCTGTTTGCTGTCGGGCCGCTGGAAGTCGTCGACTATCTCAAACTGGGCTTTTCCACCGAGTTGCTCCTGCTCAGCGTGACGCGGCTGATCGTGGTCGTGATGGCTGCCCTGGTCCTGTTCATGAGTTTCCGGGACGTCAGGTTTCGCAGGATCATCGCGGCGGTCTTCATGCTTGGCTGCGCCCTGCTCGTGCAGGTGGTGATGAATTCCATCGTCTATAGTGAAAGCCAGGAAAGTATCCTTCTGCAGCAGATACTGGTCAGTGTCTTCGGGCTGATCTTCTATCCACTGTCCCTGCGTATCGTGGTTCCCGTGATCTTCGCTTTCAATTTCTTCTTCTTCGTCAATATCCTGACCCAGCAGGATGCAGCACATCCGGAGGTGCTGCGCATGATGGTCTGGGGTGGCGTGGCGCTGATGCTTGGGTTGTTCACCGCCCGACAGGTCAATCGGGCGGAGCGGCTCAACTATCTCGAGCTGCAACTGCGCGACGTCGCGGAGGCTCAGTTGCTGGCGGCGCGGCAGCAGGCCGAGGACGCAAATCGCGCGAAGTCCGAGTTTCTTGCCAACATGAGCCACGAGCTTCGCACACCACTGAATGCCGTGATCGGTTTTTCCGAGATGATGAGCCATCAGATCTTCGGCCCCCTCGGGAATGATCGATATGCGGAGTACGTCAACGATATCGGGGCCAGTGGCAGGCACCTTCTGTCCCTGATCGATGAAGTCCTGGATTTCAGCAAGATCGAAGCAGGTACGCAGGACCTGCAGTTTCATTCGGTCGATCTTGGCATCCTGACCGACGAAACCGTTCGGATGCTGGCACCGCAGGCGCAGGAGGCCGGTCTGGTGATCCAGGTTCACCTGGCAGAACAGGCGGTCTTTGTCCGCGCCGACACGCGGGGCATGCGGCAGATTCTGCTGAACCTGGCATCGAACTCGATCAAGTTCACGGATCCCGGCGGTCGGATCGATATCCATGTCGGTCGGACGTCCAATGGAGAGGGGTTCGTGCGGGTCGATGATACGGGTGTCGGGATACCGGAATCGGAACAGGAGCGTATCCTTCGACCCTTCGAGCAGGTCGCGGAGAGTGACACCCGTTCCCGCCCGGGCTGGGGTCTGGGTCTTTCCATCGTCTCTGTCCTTGTCCGGCTGCATGAGGCCAGGATGAACATCGTGAGTGCGCCGGGGCAGGGGACGAGCATAACCGTCATCTTTCAGGAGATGCGCGGCTGATACCCGTTGGTGCCTGAAGTTCAGAACCTGTTGCAGTCTGTTTTGCGAACGATTATCATTTGCATATCAGTTGAACAGACAGGGGACCGTCATGGGTACCATCGTGGCCATACAGCCACCGCACGCGCACCTCGGCATCCAGGATCTGGAGGAGGCGGACCGCCTGTTTCTCTGGATGGTGCGGACCTGGGTACAGGGATTGAACCAGAGCATCGAAGTCGAGCACGAGATCGAGGCGGGCCTGCTGGCACATCGCATACCCGAGGCAATGACAGCCTTTGACGGTTTCATGATGTCGATCGCGACCTGTGCCCGACGCAACATCGATATCCAGCGGCGCCGGACGGTTGCGATCAGTCCGGATGAGGTCATCCTGCTGCGGGCCTTCGGCGCTGTCGGCGCAGGAATGCGTACCCTGTCCGCAAGCATCCTGTCGTTGCTGGTAGACGGCACCGGACGCCGTATCGCGGCAGACAACCTGGAACGACTGACGGATCATTTCGCCAATGCTGCTCTGGTGCCGGCATTGTTCATCAAGCCGGAACGGCCAGCCGCAGGAACTTGCGACTGGCGTGGAAACAGGATCACCAGCCAGATGACAGCGGGGAGTGTCCCTGATGTGCTCTAGTCACGCTCTGCCTGTGTCCTGTCCGTTTGGCTGGCTGATGGACAGGCTGCTCGGCTGATCCGGTGCGGCTGTCAGACGTCGGTGTCGGCGTCGGCGTCGATGAACAGCCGATGCCAGTGTTCCAGGGCCATCAGGGCGCGGACTTCGCGGGTATTGTTGCGGCTGCCCTGGATATGGCTTTCCAGGAGCAGGCGGACCGTGTCGGGCTGGAACAGTCCGCGATCATTGAACTGGTCCGACAGCAGCATTTCGCGCGCATGACCTGCCAGATCCTGTTTCAGCCACTCGCCCACCGGCACCGTGAACATCTGCTTCGAACGGTCGGTCAATGCACTGCCGAGCAACGGACGAACAGTGTGTTTCAGGATGTGCTTGGTGCGGCCCTCGCTCAGTTTCAGTTCCGCCTTCATGCGGAACGCGAGCTCTACCACCCGGTAGTCCAGAAACGGTGTTCGCGCCTCCAGTGAAACCGCCATGCCCATCCGGTCGGGCTTGACCAGATTGTTGCCGGGCAGCAGCAGAAGGGCATCCAGGTAGAGCGCACGTGTCAGATGGTCGAACTGCGGAACATCCGCCAGATGACCGGCAATCAGATCGTGCGTCGACAGTCCGGCAACGGCCTTCGCCGCGCCGCTGGCGTACAGATCCGCATCCAGCGTGGTTTCCGGGAAGAGCGTCAGCGCACTGTCGGTGTAGGTTCGTGCAAAGGTCGCATCGTCGCCGAATGTGGCACTGGGGCCAAAGAAGTTCAGATACTTGTCGTAACCCGCGAACAGTTCGTCACTGCCGTCGCCGGTCAGGACCATCTTGGTCTCCGCCGCCGCCAGTTCGGCCACCCGCAGGGTTGGCATGAAGGACACGTCACCGTGGGGCTGCTCCAGATGGTGCAGCACATCCGGCCAGCGCCCCAGCATGCGTGGGGAGACGATCTCGTGGCGGTGGTTGGTGCCGAAACGTTGCGAGACCGCATGCGCATGCCGGGTCTCGTCGAAACGCTGATCCTCGAAGCCGATGGAGAAGGTATCCACGGGTCGGGACATGTGCATCGCCATCAGTCCGGTGACCGTGCTGGAATCAATGCCACCCGACAGGAAGGCACCAAAGGGCACGTCCGCGCGCAGCCTGATCCTGACCGCATCGTCCAGCAGGGCGAGTAACTCGGCGGAGGCGTCAGCCAGCTTCATCGGCTGTGGTTGGATGTCTGCCAGCCGCCACCAGCGGTCCTCCACCATGCCTGTGGGACTGATCGACAGGCGCCCGCCCGGGGGAACATGCCGAATGCCGTCGAACGCCGTCAGCGGTGGCGGCACATAGTTCAGGACCAGGAAGTGATGCAGTGCTTCCCTGTTCGCGACAGGCCGGACACCGGTCGCGAAGATCGGCTTGATCTCGGAGGCAAAGGTAAGCCGCGTACCATCGTCATGCACGTAGAGCGGCTTCACCCCCATGCGGTCACGATAGAGGTGCAGCACGGGGCGATCACCGCGCCCGTCATGCACCGCGATGGCAAACATGCCATTCAGATGCCGCACGAAGTCGACACCGTCCCGGAGGTAGAGCGCCAGCAGGACCTCCGTGTCGGAACGGGTCCGGAGAGCGATGCCATCGCGCCGCAGCATCTCGGCCAGTTCGACGAAGTTGAAGATCTCGCCGTTCTGCACGACCGAGACCTTGCCTTCCGCCGCCGTCATCGGCTGATGGCCGCCTTCGATGTCAATGATCGAGAGGCGGCGGTTGCCGATCGCGCCGTGGCTGAAGCGGACGTGGCCGCTGTCGTCCGGTCCCCGATGGGTCAGCAGGCGATCCATCTGTGCCAGTGTCGCATCGGGCAATGCGGCGCCGGAACGGTCGAAATAGCCGTAGATGCCGCACATCAGGCCTGCTCCCTGTCCGCCGCCTGGCGCTGAACGATCCGTTCCACAGCCTCGACAAGGCGCAACCGGTCATTCTCGGCCTCATCCGTGCTGCGCCGGGACAGACGCTCAACAGCCCGACGGATGCGCCCGATCTCGCCCTGCCAGTCGAAGGGACCGGTCGCGCGGTCCTTGAACTTGCGTGACAGCATGACCGAAGTGGAACCGAGCCGGACATGTTCCGCCAGGATCAGTTCGGCATCCAGATCCCCGTGACCAAGCCGCGCCATGCCGCCGAAGCCGAACGGCTTCCCGACGGTTTTCGCCACCGAAGCAAGCCGTTCGACCGTACCGTCGGCCAAGGGCTGAAACATGAAACTGTCGCCCCGGTCGAGGTGCAGGTCGTTCAGGCCGAAGTAGACCTCCTCGACTCCATCAAACGCTGCGATCTGTTTCAGTGCCTCCGCCGATGCCACGGTCTCGATCAGCGGCACCAGCGGCAAACGCCCGGCCAGGGCACTGCACATGGCTTCGACATCCTCAGCACTGTGTATCATCGGCAGCATGACCTGCTGCACGCCCGCCGCCAGAACTCCCTCCAGTTGTTCCGGGGGCAGGTCCGACCAGGGGTCGGTCCGGACAAGGATGTGGGTATCCGGGAAGGCATCGCGATAGCGCGCGATGTCCTCCATCGACTGGGTGCTGATCCATGTGCCTGTACCCTGGCGCGCCTGCTTGCCCGCGCGTTCCAGATCCAGGAACAGCCGGTCGATACCTGCGGAACGTGCCGCCTGCGCCATCTCCGCCGATTCCGGTATCAGCATCAGGTGCATCATGCGTCGAGCACCTGGCGCAGGGCGGCGATGACGCGATCCTGATCCGCCTCCGACATCCCCGTGCCCGACGGCAGACAGAGCCCGGTCAGGAACAGCCGGTCACTCACCGACTGCTGTTCGTCATGGGCGTAGTAGGGCGCGTCCTGAAACAGTGGCTGCATGTGCATCGGCTTCCAGACCGGCCGGGTCTCGATCTCGTGCTGCTGCAGCCGACGCATGATGGTGTAGGGGTGCATGCCGATGGAATCAGGGTCCAAGGTGCAGACGGAGAGCCAGCGGTTGCTGCGGCTCCAGTTCGGTTCCGGCATCCAGCCGATGCCCGGCACGTCATGCAGTCCGTGGCGATAGCGTTCGAAGATGGCACGGCGCTGCTCCACCCGCTCCGGCAGCAACCGCAACTGGCCGCGACCGATGCCCGCCAGCACGTTGGAGAGGCGGTAGTTGTAGGCCATCTCGCTGTGCTGATAGTGCGCCGCCGGGTCACGTCCCTGGGTCGCGAGCCAGCGTGCACGGTCCAGTGCCTCCAGGTCATCACTGACCAGCGCACCGCCGCCGGACGTCGTGATGATCTTGTTGCCGTTGAAGGAATAGATGCCGAAGCGCGCGAAGGTACCGCTGGCCTTGCCCCGGCAGGTCGCGCCCAGGCTCTCCGCGGCATCTTCGATCAGGGGGACGTCGTGGGCAGCGCATATCCGGCCAATGGCGTCATAGTCGGCACTTTGCCCGTAGATGTTGACGCAGATGACGGCTTTCGGGGGCCTGCCCTGCCGTTCCGCATCCCGCAGCGCGCGCTCCAGCGCGTCGGGGCTCATGTTCCAGCTTTCCGGCTCGCTGTCGATGAAGACCGGGGCGGCACCCTGGTACAGGATCGGGTTGCAACTGGCGACGAAGGTCAGGCTGGAGCAGAACACGGTGTCTCCCGGCCCGACGTCGAGCAGCCGCAGCGCCAGATGGATGGCTGCGGTCCCGGAACTGAGCGCCACCGCGCCGCCGACGCCAACCAGTTCGGCCAGTTCACGCTCGAAGGAGTCCACATGCGGACCGACAGGCGCGATCCAGTTGGTGTCGAACGCCTCCACCACCAGTTCGCGTTCCTCCTCCCCCATGTGCGGTGCGGAGAGCAGGATCGGTGCCTCCATGCGCGAGATGTGGAACAGGCCGACAGGGCGGCCTCGGTCGTCAACGACCGGCAGATGTATCAGCTTCGCCGCATTCATCAGCTGACGTGCCGACGCGCTGGAAGTACCCTCCGGCGCGGTCTTCGGTGTCACCGGGGCCAGTCCCGACAATGTCTGGTTCAGGTCGTCACTGGCCATGATCGCCCGTCGGATATCCCCGTCGGTGATGACCCGGATCAGGTGGTCAGCCGCATCGGCAAGCAGCAGGCACCCGAGACCACCTGCGTCCAGTATCTGCAGGGCTTCCCGTACCGGCGTCTCCGGTCGCACGAGCAGTTTTCCGATGTCGGTGATCATCAGGGCCGTGCCTCCTGAAAGCCATGGCGTGAACCAGCCATGACCAGCGTCGCGATCAGTATGAACATGCAGATCCACCATCCCAGCCAGATCGAGTGCGCCGCACCGAATGCACCAAGCCCCATGGCAATCAGCGCCGTCACCGCCGCACGCTGCCGATTGGGCAGACGCAGGGCAGCCAGGTGGAGCGCGGCGATCATCATGACGGTCGCAAGCGCGCCCAGAAGCCCGACATCCTGCCAAACCTGCGCGAAGATCGAGTGCGGATGCCAGAGGTGATCCATCTTGTAGTAGTCGCCCGGCCCGGAATAGGTCGCGTTCAGCCGCTCGAACTCCAGCCCGTGTCCCAGGATCGGGTGATTGCGCACGGTGTCGACGACCGCCGTCCAGATCTCGAACCGCTCGAGCAGCTTGTACTCGAGCAGGTTGGACCCATCCAGACTGGCCAGCAGGACAGCGTTGATCGCCGGAAAGGCCAGCGGTGACAGCAGCAGGAAACCTGCCGTCAGACAGAACATCACCAGGACGCCGATCTGCCGCGTGAAATGGCAGAAAGCATAGACCATGATGCCGATCACGCCGATGAGTTGGGAGGTCTCGCTGATCGTCATGAAGGACAGGGAAAGGACCAGCACCAGAGCGAGCGGGAACATCCAGCCGGGGCGCATGATCGCGATCAGACTGGCGACGGACAGGGTCATCACGACCCAGAAGTCGTTGAACCGCGCCATGAACAGGTCCGGTGTCAGCGCCCAGGCTGTCGCAAGCAGTCCGTCCGGTGTGTCGAGATTGCGGGAAAAGACGGTCCTGATCCGCAGCAGCAGGTGATCGCTGAGCAGGTCGAACAGCGCAATGGCAATACCGACGGCGATTCCCGCGCTGATCGCCCGGATGATCAGCCTGCGCGCGCCTGGCAGTGTAGCGGCCAGCAGTACGAGGGGGACACCGGTGACGATGGCCATGGCACTGCGGATAGCGAGTTGCTGCATCCGGTCCGACTGGTCTGGCAGCGCCGACCATAGCGGGCTGAGCAGTCCGAGCACCATGATGGCCACCAGCCCGCCAAGCCCCAGCCATACTGCACGGTTCGACAGGGCATTCGCCACCGCACCACGATGCTTCAGCAGCCATGGCAGTGAGAGGATTGCTGCTGCCCCGGCAAGCCATGCGATGCCGCGGTCGGCCACGAACGCCAGCCAGGGAATCAGGAAAGCCGAAAGGCCGAGGCCCGTCAGGGCGGGGGGACGGGTCATGGTGATGCTTCAGGACTCGGGCGGCAGGGCGTAAGTGCCAGTCACATGCGCCACGGGGTCCGCCAGCCCTTCCGAAAACAGTGAAACGTCACCTACCGCCAGGCGACGACCCAGCTTCAGCAGCCGCACTTCCGCAATGATGTCGGACGGGGTTGGCAGGCGCAGGAAATTCATGGTGATCGACGTGGTGACCGACTGGGTCTTCGGGCCAACCATGGCCATCACCGCAACATAGAGACCCACATCCGCCATCCAGAACAGCGTCGGACCCGAAACCGTGCCGCCGGGACGCAGGTGCGACTCGTTCACCGGCATGCGCAACCGGGCCGTCATGTCGCCCGCCTGTTCGATCACCATGCCCAGATGGCTGGATTGGGGGAACTCCCGCGCCAGCAGGTCCGTCAGTTCATCTGGTGTCATAACGGCGGCCATGGGCCCGATCTCCAGCGCTGCGTGCATGTCATGCTGACTTGCCCGAGGGGGCATGGTCAGTCAAGCGCGACGGTTTCGCCAGGAACAATGGCCGCGGTGGTTTCACGAACCGCCAAAACCGCCTATATGCAGCGCCATGAAGCTGGACCTGGACATCGCGAAGCCCCGTTCGGAAACCCGTGTGGTGGTGGCCATGTCGGGAGGCGTCGACTCCTCGGTGACTGCGGCCATGGTGAAGGCGGCGGGCTACGACACCGTCGGCATCACCCTGCAGCTCTACGACCATGGTGCCGCCGTGGAGCGCAAGGGGGCCTGCTGCGCCGGGCAGGACATCCTGGACGCGCAGCGCGTGGCGGAACGGATCGGCATCCCGCACTATGTGCTGGACTACGAGAGCCGTTTCCGGGACGCGGTGATCGACGACTTCGCGGACAGCTATCTGCGTGGTGAAACCCCGGTTCCCTGCATCCGCTGCAATCAGACCGTCAAGTTCCGCGATTTGCTGCAGACCGCGAGAGATCTGGGCGCGGACGCCCTCGCCACCGGCCACTATGTGCGCCGCGTCGCAGGCGCGACAGGTGCCGAGTTGCGGGCAGCGGTCGATGACAGCCGCGACCAGAGTTACTTCCTGTTCGCCACCACGGCGGAGCAGCTTGGTTTCCTGCGCTTCCCCCTTGGAGACCTGCCGAAATCCGAAGTGCGGGCGCTGGCTGAGCAGTTCGACCTGCCCGTGGCCGCGAAGCCCGACAGCCAGGACATCTGCTTCGTGCCCAATGGTGACTACCGGAGGGTAATCGAGAAACTGCGCCCCGACGCCCGCGTGCCCGGCAACATCGTCGATCTGACAGGTACGGTGCTGGGACAGCATGACGGCATCATCGGCTACACCATCGGTCAGCGGAAGGGCCTGGGGCTGGGCGGAGAGGCGGGTGGCCACACGGAACCGCGCTTCGTTGTCCGGCTGGACCCTTCACGGGCGGAGGTTGTTGTCGGCCCGCGGGAGGCGCTGGCCTGCGCCAGCCTGACGGTGAACGAACTCAACTGGCTGGGCGATGAACCGCTGGCGGTCGAGGGCAGGGCGGTGATGGCCCGCATCCGCAATACCGCTGCCGCCGTTCCGGGCCGGTTGATCCCGGCCGGCAACGGTATGGCAACGATGCAGTTTACTGATCCGGAATTCGGGGTCTCGCCAGGTCAGGCCTGTGTCTTCTACGATGATGACCGGGTGCTGGGTGGTGGCTGGATCGTCGAGGCGGAGAGCGCCATCGCAGCCTGACACCAGGCAGTGTCAGTCTGGGTTGTGAAACGGAAAGCGACAGCAAGATGGCCGTGCCGATTGCGTTCGACAGTCTGAAGACGATGAACCTGCAGTCAGTACGTGCGGCGATCCGCAACGGGCGCTACACCGGGCATACGGCAGGGCTGGCCCCCGGCAGGCTGCAAACGAACCTGGCGATCCTGCCCGGTGACATGGCTGGTGACTTTCGCGAGTTCTGCAACCGGAATCCACGCCCCTGTCCGCTCGTCGGCGTGACTGAACCCGGTGACCCGTTGATGCCGACGCTGGGTGACATCGACCTGCGCAGTGACGTTCCCGCCTACAATATCTATCGCGACGGCGAACTGGCGGAGACCGTCTTCGATATCCACGATCACTGGCGTGAGGATCTGGTGGGCTTTGCGCTTGGCTGTTCCTTTACCTTCGAACATGCCCTGCAGGATGCGGGGATTCCCATGCACCACATCGATGCGGATCGGACGGTGCCGATGTACCGGACCAGCATTCCGACGGAAGCGGTCGGCCCCTTCGGTGGCGGCATGGTTGTCTCCATGCGCTGGATCGCGCCGGACAGGGTGGAGGATGCGCAGCGGATCACATCTGCCTTCACCTGGGCGCACGGGGCGCCGGTTCACGTGGGCGACCCGGCCAATATAGGCATTGCCGACCTGCAATCGCCGGACTGGGGTGATCCGCCTTGCGGGCCAGAAGGCGTGGCCGTCTTCTGGGCCTGCGGCGTGACCCCGCAGAACGCGCTGACCAGTGCACGACCGGAGCTTTGCATCACCCACACACCGGGTCGGATGCTGATTGCGGATATCGCTGACCGTACCGACGCCATTCTGAACTGAAACATCAGCAGTTTCCGGCAGGCACCTGGCCCGATTCGTTTTCTCACCAGCAAGGGGCTGTGGCAGGGGTCATCAGTGGTCATGTGGAAGGGCGGTCGGTGCGATTTGATCCGTCCATGCAGACCTGTATGGTCCGGTACAAGGGGCGGCACCGACGGTGACCGCGCGGGCGAAGGAGATGAATTCCATGTGGCAGTTCTGGGTCGATCGTGGCGGGACCTTCACGGACATCGTCGGGCGTCGTCCTGACGGATCGGTGGTGACGCACAAGGTCCTGTCGGAGCACCCGGAGCGGTACCGCGACGCCGCGGTCCAGGGCATTCGCGACCTGCTGGGTCTCGGCCCCGATGATCCCATCCCCTCGGACCAGATCGAGGCGGTGAAGATGGGGACCACCGTTGCCACCAATGCCCTGCTGGAACGCAAGGGCGACCGCTGCCTGTTCGTTACCAATCGCGGCTTTCGCGATGTGCTGCGCATCGGCTACCAGAACCGCCCCAACCTGTTCGCGCTGAACATCGTGCTGCCGGAGATGCTGTATGACAGCGTGATCGAGGTTCCGGGCCGGGTCGATGCGGCAGGTGAGGAACTGGCGGCTCTGGACCTGGACGCCGCGCGACAGGGACTGCAGGCCGCGTTCGACGACGGCGTCCGGGCTGCGGCCATCGTGTTCATGCACGGCTACCGCTATCCGGCACACGAGAAGGCAGTGGCTGATCTGGCGCGGGAGATCGGCTTCACCCAGGTCTCGACCAGTCACGAGACCAGCCCGCTGATGAAGATCGTCAGCCGGGGCGATACCACCGTGGTCGATGCCTATCTGTCGCCGATCCTGCGCCGCTACGTCGATCAGGTGGCGAGCGAACTGGGCGATGTGCGGCTGATGTTCATGCAGTCCAATGGCGGCCTGACCGACGCCAACCTGTTCCAGGGCAAGGACGCGATCCTTTCCGGCCCGGCAGGTGGTGTCGTCGGCATGGTCCGGACAGCGGAGATGGCAGGCTTCGGCAAGGTCATCGGCTTCGACATGGGTGGCACCTCCACCGACGTCTCCCACTATGACGGCACCTTCGAACGGGCCTTCGAGACCAATGTCGCCGGGGTCCGGATGCGCGCGCCGATGATGCTGATCCACACGGTTGCGGCCGGAGGTGGCTCGATCCTGCATTTCGATGACGGGCGCTATCAGGTGGGTCCGGATTCGGCGGGCGCGAACCCCGGTCCGGCCTGTTACCGCAAGGGTGGACCGCTGGCCGTCACCGACTGCAACGTCATGCTGGGCAAGTTGCAGCCGGAGCATTTTCCACATGTCTTCGGCCCGAATGGCGACGAGCCGCTGGACGCCGAGGCGGTGCGGCAGAAGTTCGAGGAGCTGACGGCCCGTATCTCGGCGGAGACCGGTGACAGCCGGACCCCGGAACAGGTCGCGGCCGGCTTTCTGGAGATCGCGGTCGAGAACATGGCCAATGCGATCAAGAAGATCTCGATCCAGCGCGGTTATGACGTCTCGAAATACGTCCTGAACTGCTTCGGTGGGGCAGGGGGGCAACATGCCTGCCTGGTCGCCGACAAGCTGGGTGTCGAGACGGTGCTGCTGCACCCGCATGCCGGTGTGCTTTCCGCCTATGGCATGGGGCTGGCTGACACGCGGGCGCTGCGGGAACGCGCGGTCGAACTGCCGCTGGATGACGCCGGTGTGGCGGAGGTCGGCCGCATCCATGATGCGCTGGCCGCGGAAGCGGAGAAGGAACTGCTGGCACAGGACATTGCTGCCGAGGTGATCGAGACCCGGCGCGGCGCCCTGGTGCGCTACGACGGCTCCGATACGGCGCTGGCCATCGCGTTCGGCAGCCTGGAGGAGACCAGGCAGGCCTTCGAGACCGCGCATCGCCAGCAGTTCGGTTTCACCAGTCCCGAGAAGACGATCATCGTCGAAGCCGCAACGGTGGAGGCCATGGCCCCGGGTGATGTCATCGACGACCCGGAAAGCGACGGCATCGCCAACGAACCGGACCGCATCGCGGAGGTCTCGTCGTGGATGGCGGGTGAGGCGCACCGGACCGGTGTCTTCGACCGCGAGACGATGCAGCCCGGTGCCACCATCAGCGGCCCGGCAATCATTCGCGAACCGACCTCGACCACCGTCATCGAACCGGGCTGGCAGGCCGAACTGACGGCGAAACGGCATCTGATCGTGCGCCGGGTGGAGGCGCGCAGCAATGCCCGCGCCATCGGCACCGAGGCCGATCCGGTGATGATGGAAATCTTCAATAACCTGTTCATGAACATCGCCGAGCAGATGGGCGTGGTGCTGGAACGCACCGCCTATTCGGTGAATATCAAGGAACGGCTCGACTTCTCCTGCGCCGTCTTCGATGAGGCCGGAGAGCTGATCGCCAACGCACCGCACATGCCGGTGCACCTCGGCTCCATGTCGGAATCCATCAAGACCGTGGTGCGCGAGAACGCTGCGACGATGAAGCCCGGCGATGTCTACATGCTGAACGCCCCCTACAACGGCGGCACGCATCTGCCTGACGTCACCGTCATTGCCCCGGTCTATGACGATGCAGGGGCGGAGGTGCTGTTCTATACCGCATCGCGCGGCCATCACGCTGACATCGGCGGCAAGACACCCGGTTCCATGCCGCCTGACTCCACCAATGTGGAGGAGGAAGGTGTTTTGCTGGACAATGTGTTGCTGGTCGATGGTGGCAAACTGCTTGAGCAGGAAACCATCGACCTGCTGCGCTCCGGCAAGTACCCCGCGCGCAATCCGCACCAGAACATGGCTGACCTCGCCGCCCAGATCGCTGCCTGCGAGAAGGGCGCGCGGGAACTGCGGCGCATGGTGGAGGATTTCGGCCTCGACGTGGTGCGGGCCTACATGGGCCATGTGCAGGACAATGCGGAGGAGTCCGTGCGTCGCGTCATCGACGTGCTGCACGACGGCGCATTCACCTATCCGATGGACGATGGTTCCCTCATCCAGGTGAAGGTCAGCATCGACCATGCCGACCGCTCCGCCGTGATCGACTTCACCGGCACTTCGGAGACCCATCCGACCAACTATAACGCGCCGACGGCGGTGGCCTATGCGGCGGTGCTCTATGTCTTCCGCTGCCTGGTGGATTCGGAAATTCCGCTGAATGGCGGCTGCCTGAAGCCGCTGAAGGTCATCATCCCGGAGAAATCCATGCTGCGTCCGGTCTATCCGGCTGCTGTCGTGGCCGGGAACGTGGAGACCAGCCAGTGCATCACCGACTGCCTGTTCGGCGCGCTGGGGGTCATGGCGGCTGCCCAGGGCACCATGAACAACTTCACCTTCGGCAATGAACGCTACCAGTACTACGAGACCATCTGCGGCGGGGCGGGAGCCGGGCCGGACTTCCACGGCACCAGTGCAGTGCATACCCACATGACCAACACCCGCCTGACCGACCCGGAAGTGCTGGAATTCCGCTATCCCGTGATCCTGGAGGATTTCCACGTCCGCAAGGGCTCGGGCGGCAAGGGCGCGCACCATGGCGGCGATGGCACCGTGCGCCGGATCCAGTTCCGGGAGGCCATGACCGCCTCCTTCCTCTCCAGCCACCGCAAGGTCGCACCGTTCGGTCTGAACGGCGGCGAGGATGGAGCCGTGGGCCGCAACTTCGTCGTCCGCGCCAACGGCGACACCGAACAGCGCCCCGGCTGGTCCATCGCCGACCTGAACCCCGGCGACGCCATCATCATCGAAAGTCCGGGGGGCGGAGGATTCGGGGCGGCGTGAGCGAAGAAAGCAGTCCTATGCGGCCTCATCCTCTATCATCCCGATCAGCGCCCGGACGGCGTGGCCGTAGCCACGGGCGCCCAGGCCCGCGAGGACGGCGGTGACGACGCCGGACATGTAGGAGTGATGGTACATCTCCTCCCGCCGGTGGATGTTGGAGATGTGGAACTCGATCACCGGACGGGGGAACATCTTCAGGGCATCCATGATGGCCATGGAGGTGAAGCTGAAGGCGGCCGGATTGATGATCAGACCGGCGGCTGTGTCCGTTGCCTCGTGGATCCAGTCGATGAGCTGCTGTTCGGAGTTGGATTGCCGAAAGGTGAGGGGGACGTCGCCCGCTGCCTCCCGGCAGATCGCCTCGATCTCCGCCAGGGTCGTGTGGCCGTAGATCTCCGGCTCCCGGATACCGAGACGGTTCAGGTTCGGTCCGTTGATGATGTGGATGCCGGAAAAGTCCCCTGTCGCTCCCATGTTTCACTCCCTCGGTTGGAACCAGTCGGTGCAGCTTACCCGAACTGTCCCGGCAGCCAGACCGCGATCTCCGGAAACAGCATCAGGAAGACCAGCACCAGCAGTTCCAGCCCGATGAAGGGCAGTGCGGCGGCATAGATCTGGGTCAGGCGGATCTCCGGCGGGGCCACACCCTTCATGATGTAGAGCAGCAGGCCGAACGGCGGTGTCAGCAGGCTGATCTCCATGGCGATCAGCATCATCACCATGACCCAGATCGGGTTCATGCCGAGATTGTCGGCGATGGGCAGGAAGAACGGCAGCGTCAGTAACGCCATCGAGACCTGGTCCATGAAGGCGCCGAGGAACAGCAGGATCAGCATCATCAGGGCCATCGCCGTGATCGGCGTCAGGTTCAGACCGCCCACAAGCTGCAGCAGGCCGCTGGTCGCGCCGGAGATCTGCAGGACCTGGGAGAAGGTTAGGGAACCGGCAATGATGAACAGGATCATGACGTTGATCTTCGCCGTCTCCGTCAGCGCCTTCCGCAGCCGGGCGAAGGTCAGTTCGCCGTAGCAGGCGCAGACCAGCAGGGCGGCGACACAGCCCAGCGCCGCCGCCTCCTCCGGTGCCGCGACGCGGAAGAAGATGCTGCCCACAACGACCACGAAGATGGTGAACAGGGGCAGCACATCGCGCACGAACGGCCCCCAGCGGTCCCAGCCGTGCAAGGTCTCCGGCTCGTCATCGATCGGGGCGAGGGACGGGTTCATGCGGCAGCGCGCCATGACATAGACCACGAACAGGATCGCCATCAGGATACCGGGCAGGATGCCGGCAATCAGCAGGTCCTTGATCGACCTCTCGGCCAGACTGGCGAGCAGCACGGCGAGCGCCGAGGGCGGGATCAGCATGGCAATGCCGCCGACCGCCATGATCGGCCCCATCGCCAGCTTCGGCTGGTAGCCGCGTTTCAGCATGTCGGGCAGCATGACACTGCCCAGGATGGCCGTGTTGGCGATGGTGGAACCGGAGAGGGAAGAGAAGACAGTGCCGCCCGCGATGGAGACGACCGTCAACCGCCCAGGCACCCGCGCGATCATGCGGTCGATGGCCTTGATGGCCCGGAACGCCACCCCGGTCTGGAACAGGATCTCCCCCATCAGGATGAACAGCGCCACGGGGACGAGGGAGAAGCGGGAAATGGCGAAGACATATTCTATCGGCATCACCGACAGGCCGATCTCGCCGCGCATGAAGACATAGACACCGACGATGTTGGCGGCGAAGAAGGCAAAGACCACCGGCAGGCCGAGAAACATCAGCCCGATGACAATGCCCAGCATCATGGCAAGTGCCCAGTACCACTCCATGATCATGGCCGCTGGCCCGCCGCTGGAATCGCCGGTTTCTCCGCCCGCTTGAACTGTGACAGGGCAACTGTCGGACAGCCTTCGGCTGCACCCCCCATCGACCGCTTCGCGGCCACTTCCCCCGCAAGGGGGGAAGGCAAGCAATGCCGTGATATGTCCCCGCTTCCTCCTCCCCCCTGGAGGGGGAGGATCGAGGTGGGGGGGAACCCCTGTGGTGGCGATTGGTCACCGTTGTCCTGAGCCATGCCAGCCTGCATCACAGTCCCTTTGCCAGATCGGTTTCCGCATCCGGTGCCGCGCCGCCGCGCAGCAGGCGGAACAGGAATTCGATGGCCAGCAGGGTGAAGCAGGCGACAAAGACGGACAGCAGGACCCATTCCGGCATGGCGAAATACTTGTGCTGCATCGACTGGAACATCCAGGCGCTGTCCAGGCTGACCCAGCCGTAGTGGACGAGCACCAGACAGACCGCACATCCGACGAGGTCCAGCAGACGCTCCAGCCCACGGGCGAGGGGGGCGGGCAGGTTGCCGACCAGCAGATCGACACGCACGTGCGATCCCTGACGCAGCACCCAGGGGGCACCCAGGAACACGCCGGCAAACAGCAGGTATTCGATGATCTCGTTCAGGCCGGACAGGTTGCCCCAGCCGAACAGGCGCAGCGCCAGATCAATGGAAATCGACAGCGCAAAGCCCCCGACCGTCAGCCCGACCAGCAGGCCCACCAGCCCGTAGGCGACCCCGAAGGCGCGATCGATTGCGGCGAGGGCAGTCATGTCACCCGGTTCCCGGAACGAAACAGGGGACCGCGCAACACGGCACGGTCCCCCGGATTTCGGCCCTGTCGGCTATTCCCTGGCAAACAGCGCACGCAGCTTCGCCGCATTGGCGGGGCTGGTTTCCTCCAGCCCGGCCCAGCCGGCGTCACGTGCGGTATCCAGCCACTTCTTCCGGTCGTCACCGGTGAAGGTGATGATCGTGTACTGGTCCGCCTGTTTCACCTTGGACTTCTCGACGGCTGTCTTGTCGACGCCGACCGCCTTCCGCTCCATCTGCATGACGACCGTGGAGATCAGGTCCCGCGCCTTGTCACTCAGGCCGTTCCAGCTCTTCAGGTTCACCAGCACATTGATGTCGGCATCATAGAACCCGGGATCGACGCGGGAGGCCGTGACTTCTTCCCAGCCCGGACGCATGCCGGTGATCGGCCAGCCGAAGCCGCCGACCGTGCCGTTCTCCATCAGCGCGTAGATCTGCGCCAGGTTCGAATTCTGCGTAGTGGCCCCCAGCGCCTTGAAGAAATTGGTGTAGATCGGCGCGACGCGCAGGTGCAGACCGCTCAGGTCCGGCTTGTCGATGGTCTTGCCCTTGCCGAGATAGAGGTGAAACGGCGTGCCGTAGTGGATGCGGCCCAGCGGTTTCAGGTTCTTGTTGCCGTGGATTTCCTCCATCAGCGCCCAACCGCCGTTGGTGCGGATCTCGTCCGGAGTCCGCTCCAGCAGTTTCCAGGCATCCGCCTCCGGCACCACGTTCTGGTAGTAGGCACCGGTGCAGTTCACCAGGTCATAAACGCCCTGTGCCTGCTTCTGCACCATCGTGAAGGGGCTGCCGATGGCGGGCGCGCCACCGAGATAGTTGATCTTGACCGTCTTGCCGCCCTGTTCGTTGATCTGTTTCACAATGCTTTCGAAGCGCTTGGAAAAGAACGAATTCTGCGGAAAGCAGCTTGCCGCGACCAGCTCGGTCTGGGCCTGTGCCGCAGTGGTGCCGGCAAGTGCCGCGACCCCAAGGGCCGCTGCAGTCACGAGACCGCGAATATCCGGATAGCGCATTGGCTTTCCCTCCCTGTTGTTTTTCGTTGGGAAAAACTATGAACAGGGGCAGGGGTCAGCGCAAGGGTGTGCGGGCAGGGCGGTTCGGCCGGAGGGACCGTGTCAGGCGCCCAGCGCCTCACCCTCCAGCGTGATGCGATGCATCTCCCGCCGGGCGCCGTGATAGTCGTTGACGGCATAGTGCCAGCTCGCCCGGTTGTCCCAGAACGCGATGGAACCCGGCGCCCACTGGAACCGGTAGGTGTGCTCGGGCCGGGCCGCATGGGCGTACAGCATGTCCAGCAGCGGCTTGCTTTCCTTCTCCGTCCAGCCCTCGAAATGCAGCGTGAAACCGGCATTGACGTACAGTGCCTGCCTGCCACTGATCGGGTGGCGGATGATGACCGGATGCACCGCGTCCTGTGTTGCGAGTTCCGGGTTGCCGATGCGCCCGTTGACGCCTTTGACATAGGCAGAGTCCGCACCGAACACATGGCGACTGGAATGCACTGCGCGCAGGCCGCACAGGGTTTCCTTCAGACCCTCGGACAGGCTGTCGAAGGCCGCGTACATGTTGGCAAACAGCGTGTCACCGCCACGCGTCGGCGTCTCCCGCGCCAGCAGCATCGAGCCCATGGCCGGGATCTGGTCATACGAATGGTCGGTATGCCAGTTGCCGCCGATATTGGTCTTCTGGCCGGGTTCCTTCACCACCAGGGCGATCTTGTCGTGGGTCAGCAGCCGGGCGAAGAAGCGGTTGACGTTGATCTCGCCGAAGGCCTCCGCCGCCGCGATGTGCTCGTCCGGCGTCAGTTTCTGGTCGCGGAAGAACAGCACGCAATGATCGCCCAGGGCCTGGCGCAGGACACCAACCGTATTGCTGCTCAGATCACTGGCCAGATCGATGCCATGCACGAAGGCACCGACGCCACCGGGGCTTGGCTCGATGTGGAACGGCTGTGCTGCTGTGTCGGCCATGATTGCGATCTCCCGCCTGCGGACCGGTTCTGCGCCGGTTCCGGTTTCTCTGTGCTGAATGTTTCAGGGCTCTGTTTAACACAAGTGCATTAGAGGGAACAGCCCGAGGTCTGCATGAGGGCGTTGCGGGGCAAACAGGGGAGCGTAGCGGGCGCTATCCATGCGGCTCAGTCGAGTGTTCCAAATATCGTATAATCAGTATTATGGTAAATTAAATGCGCAGGTGGGCTGGGGTTGGCCGGGTCGGCCAGTCCACCGTCTCCCAGCACTCACTGAATATCCTCAAGAACCAAACTCTATCGCGACTAACGAAACTGACATTTCGCATTCACTCCGCACCCGCCTTCGCCCTCAGCTCTTCCAACCGACGCTCGGTGATCTCCAGATCTTTCTGAAACCCTGGATGAGACGGATTGCTCTCGGCCAACACGCGCGCAATCGGCAGACTTCGTTCATAAAGCGCAATCGCCCGACCAATATCTCCCAAACGTTCCTCCAGGTCCCCCAGCTTCTCAAGACTGAGCGACAGGTCACGCTGCGCCTCAGCCGACCCCGGATTGGACGCCGCAAGCTGCTCCAGAACCTCCATAGACCGCTCATGGGCCGCGCGCGCCGCAGACAGATCTCCCGCCTGAACCTCAACATCACCCAGCTTGATCAGACTGACCGACAGGTCACGCTGCGCCTCAGCCGACCCCGGATTGGACGCCGCAAGCTGCTCCGCCACCTCCAGAGACCGCTCATAGACCGCGCGCGCCGCAGACAGATCACCCGCCTGAATCTCAACATCACCCAGCTTCTCCAGACTGACCGACAGGTCACGCTGCGCCGCAGCCGACCCCGGATTGGACGCCGCAAGCCGCTCCCTGACCTCCAGAGACCGCTCATGGGCCGCGCGCGCCGCAGCCAGATCACCCGCCTGAACCTCCACATCACCCAGCCTCTCCAGACAGATCGACAGGTCACGCTGCGCCGCAGCCGACCCCGGATTGGACGCCGCAAGCTGTTCCATCACCTCCAGAGACCGCTCATGGGCCGCGCGCGCCGCAGCCAGATCTCCCGCCTGAACCTCCACATCACCCAGATTGCCAAGACTGACCGACAGGTCACGCTGCGCCTCAGCCGACCCCGGATTGGACGACGCAAGTTGCTCCCGGACCTCCAGAGACCGCTCATAGGCCGCGCGCGCCGCAGACAGATCTCCCGCCTGAACCTCAACATCACCCAGCCTGTTCAGACTGATCGACAGGTCACGCTGCGCCTGAGCCGACCCCGGATTGGACGCCGCAAGCTGTTTATCGACTTCAATGGATCGCTCATATGCTGCTCGTGCGAGCACGATATTTCCCGAATCGAGATGCAACTGCCCAGCATCCGTATCAGCGATCGAGACTTCACGGTCACCTGATGCAGCGTTTCGCATGGCCTGAACCAGTCCAATCGCACCTGAAATATCGCCGGCAATCCGCCTCTGGCGCGCCAGCAGGACAATCGTCCAGAAATCATCCGGTTGCAGCCGGAAGGCTTCTTCATAGGCGTGGAGGGCGCGGGTCGTGTCGAAACCGGCAACCAGGTCACCGATACGGCGCCATTTCGCGGCGCCTTCGGCGGTGGCGGTGCGGGCATCATGCTCCAGGCGCAAGACAGCGCTGTCGATATCGCCCTGATCGGATGCGAGTTCATCGGCGGCGGCGCGAGCGTCCGGGTCAGGGTCAGTAACGATGTCCCTGACTGCGCGGTCACGGCGTTCGCGTAGTTCTGGATCGGGCGGCGTGCCGGATTCTCGCCCGTCCAGCTTGGCCTCGATGCGGTCAAGCTGTGCCTGTTCCTCCGGCGACAGAACAGGTTTCACCGGCGGGTTGACGGTTTCGACGAGGGTTCGTTTCGGATCGGCTCTCAGATCCTTCAACCACCTGAGACCGCTTGCTGCGTCCGCAATCTTCTTCCGCAGGCTCTCAGAAAACAGCAAGGCACTGAACAACCCAACGACGATCAGCACGATCACCGCCGCCCAATCGGGCAACCATTCCGGTAGCCAGTCGAACCACGCCTGTCCCGTTCCGTCCGTCATCACCCTGCCCGCAAGTGGTGCCCTGCCCCTACCCTACAACCGAATCCCCGCGCAGCACCATCCGTGTCGTCAGAAGCCGCGCACCGGAGATGCCCCGCAGGCGGTGGCCCATGGGGCGGAAGCCGGCGCGGGCGAAGACGGGGCGGGAGAGGCGGCTGGCGTCGGTGGTGAAACTGGTGGTGCCGTGGCTGCGGGCGTGGTCCAGAGCGTGGGCCAGCAGGCGGCTGGCAACGCCGCTGCGGGTGGCCGCCGGGTCGGTGAACAGCATGCGGACGTGACCGTCCTGCATGATCTCCGTGAAGCCCAGCACGACCTCCCCGCCCTGCCCGTGCCGGCCACCGTGCCCGAGTGTGCCGCCCTGCCCCGCGCCCCGGAACCGTTTTCGCGTCTCCGCGTCGCCGGGCACGGTCGCAACGAAGGTCCAGGTCGGCAGCATGCGATTGCGGAAGAACCGCTTCGACAGGCGCGGTGCGGCCCAGGCGATCAGGGCCTTGCGCGGATAGGCATGGCGCGCGCCGATGCGCACGGCGCGGCCGTAGAGCGCCGCAACCGCCGTGACATCATCGGCGCGAAACCGCCTGATCTTCATGGGAATTCTGATCATCGCAACACCGGTTCAGGCATGAAACGGTGACCACAATAACAAGGCCCCGCCGGTTTGGGGATGACGACGGGGCCCTGTCCAGGCGCGGAGGCCTGTCGGTTGTGCTGCCCTTCTGAATTGCCTGAATGGCGGGCCTTCCAGGTGTCGCGCCACTGCGACCGGCGGGAAAGATGAGTGACCGGACGGAGTGTGCGCCCTGCGGATAGGGCCATGGGCAGCGATGTTACCGTATGTACGGCTGGCCGGTGATTTCTCCGGCCTGTTCGCGTCGCGCCGTCCCTTGCGGGTCCGGTCGGCGACGCTCGGTTTCGACCATTGGTGTCTGCTGGCCCGTGCGGGCCTGACACCGGATGTTCAGCAGGTCACTGCCTGATTCGGTGGCGTCATTTTTGTAGCCTCCGCTTCATGTGGTTTACGCTACGTAATGTAGCACGTTCCGCAAACCGCCGACAATGCTTTCGTGCAGGGGCTGCGGTGAAGCGGCGGCAAGGCTTGAAACCGGCGCGGGCAGTCGCTATAAGCCGCGCTTCACCGGTCTTCCGGCAGGGCATGCCGCGTTGACCGTTCAGCAGATGGGGGCTCCGTCCCGCATCATCCCATCGAGAGAGGAAGCAAATGCCCAAGATGAAGACCAAGAGCGGCGCCAAGAAGCGGTTCCGCCTTACTGCCACCGGCAAGGTGCGCATGCAGCAGGCGGGCAAGCGCCACGGCATGATCAAACGCACCCAGAAGCAGATCCGCAACCAGCGCGGCACGACCATCATGGCCGACTGCGATGCGAAGATCGTCAAGCAATACATGCCTTACGGCTGACCTGAAGGAGACGCAGAGAAATGGCACGTGTAAAGCGTGGCGTCGTCAGCAGGGCGCGCCACAAGGAAGTCATGAAGCAGGCCAAGGGTTTCCGCGGCCGCAGCAACAACACCATCCGCATGGCCCGCGAGCGGGTCGAGAAGTCACTGCAGTACGCCTATCGCGACCGGCGGGTGAAGAAGCGGAATTTCCGCGCCCTCTGGATCCAGCGCATCAATGCCGGCGTGCGCGAGCACGGCATGACCTATGGCGTCTTTATCGACGGCCTGAAGCATGCAGGCATCGAAGTTGACCGCAAGGTAATGGCCGACATCGCCGTGCGCGATCCTGCCGCCTTCAAGGTTCTGGTCGATCAGGCCCGGACCGCCCGCGAGGCGAAGTACGCCGCCGAGTAAGCGACCGGCGGCTGACGCCTCGACTGATCTGGTGGAACAGGCCCGTACCTGAAAGCGGTTCGGGCCTGTTCCCGCCGGACCCACAGCGAGCAGCGTTGAACAATGGATATCGAGAAGCTTAAGGCCGACCTGATCGGCCAGATCACGGACGCCGGAAATCTTGGCGATCTGGAGGCGGCACGTGTCGCCACCCTGGGGAAGAAGAGCCGTCTGAGCGAGGTCATGCGTGGCCTGGGCAAGATGGACCCCGCCGAGCGCCAGCAGGTCGCCCCGCGCCTGAACGCGCTGAAGAATGCACTCAACCAGGCCATCGACGACCGCCGCGGCGCCCTGAAGCGCGCGGAGCTGGAAGTGCGCCTGGCCGCGGAGCAGGTGGACATCACCCTGCCCGCCCGCCCCGAAGTGACGGGCCGCATCCACCCGGTCAGCCAGGTGGTGGACGAGATCACCGAGATCTTCGCCGACATGGGCTTCGCCATCGCCGAAGGCCCGGACATCGAGGATGATTTCCACAACTTCACGGCCCTGAACTTCCCGCCGGCCCACCCGGCGCGGGACATGCACGACACCTTCTTCTTCGATCCGAAGGAAGACGGGGAGCGGATGCTGCTGCGGACGCATACCTCCTCGGTGCAGATCCGCACCATGGAGACGCAGGACCCGCCGCACCGCATCGTCATTCCGGGCCGCACCTACCGTTCCGACTCCGACATGACCCATACCCCGATGTTCCATCAGATCGAGGGGCTGGTGATCGACCGGAACCTGCACATGGGGCACCTGAAGGGCACGCTGGAAGCCTTCAGCCGCGCCTTCTTCGAACTGGACGAGGTGCGGATGCGCTTTCGCCCCAGCTATTTCCCCTTCACGGAACCGTCCGCGGAGGTCGATATCGGCTGTTCCTTCGACAAGGGCCAGATCCGCATCGGTGAAGGCACCGACTGGCTGGAGATCCTGGGCTGCGGCATGGTGCACCCGAACGTGCTGCGCGCCTGCGGGCTGGATCCGGAGGAATGGCAGGGCTTTGCCTGGGGCATGGGCATCGACCGCATCGCGATGCTGAAATACGGCATTCCCGACCTGCGCGCCTTTTTCGATTCCGATGTCCGCTGGCTGCGCCACTACGGCTTCCAGCCGACAGACGTGCCATCACTGGGCGGGGGGCTGAGCCGATGAAACTCACCCTTGGCTGGCTGAAGGATCATCTGGAGACAGATGCAACCCTGGAACAGGTACTGGAGAAGCTGACTGCTGTCGGGCTGGAGGTGGAGAGCGTCACTGACCGGGCCGCCGAACTCGCCGACTATACGGTTGCGCACGTTGTCGAAGCCGTGCCGCACCCGGACGCCGACCGGCTGCGCGTCTGCAAGGTCGATACCGGCAGTGGTATCGAGCAGGTGGTCTGCGGCGCGCCCAACGCACGGACGGGCATGAAGGGCGTCTTCGCCCGCTCCGGCCTGACCATTCCCGGCACCGGCCTGACCCTGAAGCCGACGAAGATCCGCGGTGTCGAATCCAACGGCATGCTGGTGTCGGAGCGGGAGATGGGGCTGTCGAACGAACATGACGGCATCATCGAACTGGCGACCGACGCGCCCGTGGGTGTGCCCTTCGCCGGTGTCGTCGGCCTGGATGACCCGGTGATCGAGGTGGCGATCACGCCGAACCGCCAGGAATGCCTCGGCATCCACGGCATCGCACGTGATCTGGCCGCGGCGGGCCTCGGCACGCTGAAGCCGTTCAACCGTGATCCCGTCGGCGGTGCCTTCCCCTCCCCCATCGGCGTGCGCTTCACCTTCGACGATCCGGCGACAGCGGATGCCTGCCCGGTATTTCACGGCTGCTACGTCCGTGGCGTGAAGAATGGCCCGAGCCCCGAGTGGATGCAGCGACGGCTGAAGGCCATCGGTCTGCGCCCGATCTCGACGCTGGTCGATATCACCAATTTCGTCACTTACGACCTCGGCCGCCCGCTGCATGTCTTTGATGCGGACAAGGTTCAGGGCGATATACAGGTCCGCCTGGGACGTGAAGGCGAGTCCTTCGTCGCGCTGGACGACAGGACGTACGAGATGGCGGGCGGCGAATGCGTCATCGCCGATGATTCCGGCGCCCATGGCTTCGGTGGCGTGATGGGTGGCGCGGCAAACGGCTGCACGGCGGAGACGGTGAACGTCTTCATCGAAAGCGCCTGGTTCGACCCTGTCCGCACGGCCCAGACCGGACGGCGGCACGGTATCGACTCCGATGCCCGCTATCGCTTCGAACGCGGTGTCGATCCGGAAAGCGTTGCCTGGGGCATTCATGTCGCCGCGCGTCTGGTGACGGAGCTCTGCGGTGGCGAGGCGAGTGACATCGTGCAGACGGGTGCGATTCCCGACCAGTCACGCACCCTGCGCCTGCGCCAGAGCCGCATCGCCTCCCTCGGCGGTGTGCAGGTGCCGGAGGCGGAGACCCGCCGCATCCTCACCGCCCTCGGCTTCGGCGTCGAAGGTGAAGGCGAGGACATGCAGGTCAGCGTGCCGAGCTGGCGCGTCGACGTGGATGGGGAGGCGGACCTGGTCGAAGACGTCGTCCGCATCTTCGGCTATGACCACATCGAGACCGTGCAACTGCCGCGTCTCAGTGACGTGGCGACCCCGTCCCTGACCGCCGCACAGCGCAACGTGCGTACCGCTCGCCGGTCGCTGGCCGCGCGCGGCATGTATGAATGCGTCACCTGGTCGTTCCTGCCATTGGCGCAGGCGGAACTGTTCGGTGGTGGCGATGCGGCCCTGCGGCTCGCCAATCCGATCTCCGCTGATCTGGACTGCATGCGCCCGTCGCTACTGCCCAACCTGATCACTGCCGCCGCCCGCAATTCGGCGCGGGGCAACGGCGACATCGCCCTGTTCGAAGTCGGCCCGCAATACCGCAGCGATGCCCCTGACGGGCAGGATACGGTGGCCGGCGGCATTCGGCGCGGACGCACGGGCGACCGTCACTGGGCTGCGTCACCTCGTGCCGTGGACGCGTTCGACGCCAAGGCCGATTCGGAGGCGCTGCTGAACGCGGTCGGTCTCGACACGTCGAAGGTCCAGATCGCGCGTGGCGCTTCGGACTGGTATCACCCGGGCCGTTCCGGCGTCATCCAGCTCGGGCCGAAGCTGCGGCTGGCCCAGTTCGGCGAGATCCATCCGGCAGTGCTGGAGGAACTGGACATCAAGGGACCGCTGGTAGGCTTCGAGGTGTTCATGGACGCGATCCCGCAGCCCAAGGCCGGTCGCAAGACCACGCGCCCGCCGCTGACCGTCTCCGACTTCCAGGCCGTGACCCGCGACTTCGCCTTCGTCGTTTCCCGCGATGTGGCCGTCGCCGACATGATCCGCGCCGCCCGTGGTGCCGACCGCAACCTGATCACGGCGGTGGACATCTTCGACCTCTACGAGGGCGAACGCATCGGCGCGGATGCCAAGTCGGTGGCCATGTCCGTGCGACTGGAACCGATGGACCGCACCCTGACCGACAAGGAGATCGATGCGGTGGGCGAAAAGGTCATCGCCAACATGGCCAAGTCAGTGGACGCAAGCCTGCGCGGCTGATCCGTTCGGCCGAAACGCCGCGCAGGATGAGCCGCGCAGGAAGCCTCAGACCCGTTCCACGACCATGGCGATGCCCTGCCCGACGCCGATGCACATGGTGCAGAGGGCGTAGCGGCCTCCGGTGCGGTGCAACTGGTTGACGGCTGTCAGGATCAGGCGCGCGCCGCTGGCACCCAGCGGATGGCCGAGGGCGATGGCACCGCCATGCGGGTTCACGTGATCGGCGTCATCGGGCAGGCCGAGCTGACGGGTCACGGCCAGGGCCTGGGCCGCGAAGGCCTCGTTCAGCTCGATGACATCCATGTCACCGATCGTCAGGCCCACCTGCGCCAGCACCTTCTCCGACGCAGGTGCCGGGCCGAAGCCCATGATCCGGGGCGGCACACCTGCAGTGGCCATGCCGAGAATGCGCGCCCGCGGGGTCAGGCCATTGCGGGCCGCCGCTGCCTCGGTCGCGATCAGCATGGCGCAGGCACCGTCATTCACGCCCGATGCGTTGCCTGCGGTCACGGAGCCACCTTCACGGAACGGCGCGGGCAGCTTGGCAAGTGCCTCCAGCGTGGTGCCGCCGCGAATGTGCTCGTCATCCGCGACAACGACCGGATCGCCCTTGCGCTGCGGGATGGTCACTGCCGCGATCTCCTCCGCGAAGATGCCGTCCGCCTGCGACTTCGCCGCACGCTGCTGGCTGCGGAAGGCAAAGGCGTCCTGATCCTCACGCTTGATCTGGTAGTCGGCAGCGACGTTCTCCGCCGTCTCCGGCATGGAATCGACGCCATACTGCTTCTTCATCTGCGGATTGACGAAACGCCAGCCGATGGTGGTGTCATACATCTGTGCCGAACGGGAGAAGGCGCTTTCCGCCTTGCCCATGACGAAGGGCGCGCGGGTCATGCTCTCGACACCGCCACCGATCATCAGTTCCGCCTCGCCTGCCTTCACTGCGCGCGCTGCCGTACCTACGGCATCCATCGACGAGCCACAGAGCCGGTTGATGGTGGAGCCCGGAACACTATCCGGCAGCCCGGCCAGCAAGGTGGCCATGCGGGCAACGTTCCGGTTGTCCTCTCCCGCCTGATTGGCACAGCCGTAGATCACGTCATCCACGGCTTCCCAGTCGACGCCGGTCAGCTTCTCCTTCAGCGCCTTCAGCGGATGGGCCGCCAGATCGTCCGCACGTACCCCCTTCAGCCCGCCACCAAAGCGCCCGAACGGCGTCCGTACTGCCTCACACACAAACGCTTCAGCCATGTCTCGTTTCCTCTCGGGGTGGTTCATTGTTGTGTAAAGGATAGGGCGTCCGCCGATGCTGTAAACGCCTCAAACTGCTTGCCTGTTCAGGTCACCCTGGCGCGCGCATGGAACTGCGGCTGATCCCAGGTGCGACGGCGCAGGATGTCCTGCAGGATTGCGGCGGCTTTCACCACTTCCGCATATGACAGATAGAGCGGTGTGAAGCCGAAGCGGATCACGTCCGGCTCCCGGAAGTCGCCGATCACGCCCCGGTCGATCAGGGCCTGCATGACGGCGTAGCCGTCGGGACAGTGCCAGGACACCTGTGAACCGCGATGGTTGCCATCGCGTGGACTTGCCAGATGCAGGTCGTATGCGCTGGCGAAGCGGTCGATGCAGGCGATGAACAGGTCGCCGAGTGAAAGAGACTTTGCGCGCACTGCCTGCATGTCGACACCATCCCAGACATCCAGTGCCGCATCCATGGCGACCATCGACAGGATGGGCGGGGTTCCGACCCGGAACCGGTCGATGCCTTCAGCCGGGTGATAGTCCGGATCGAATGCAAAGGGCGCTGCGTGTCCCATCCAGCCGGTCAGACGGCTGCTCACACGGTTCTGCAGTTCGGGGCGGACGTAGAGAAAGGCCGGTGCACCCGGCCCGCCGCTCAGATACTTGTAGCCACAGCCGACAGCGAAATCCGCCCCTGCCCCTGCCAGATCGACCGGCAGGGCACCCGCCGAATGGGCCAGATCCCAGATCGTGACGATGCCAAGGTCACGGGCGCGGTCGGTCAGGCCATGCATGTCCTGCAGTCGTCCGGACCGGTAGTCGACCTCTGTCAGCATCAGCACGCCGACCTCCGGCGTCATGGCGGCGGCAACATCTTCCGGTGCGACAACCTTCAGCGTCCCGGCCTGCCCGAGTTGTCCCTGTGCCACATACAGGTCGGTCGGAAAGTTGCCGGTGTCCGAAAGCACCACCTGACGTTCCGGTACCATGGCAAGAGCAGCCTGCAAGACCTTGGCAAGATTGATTGATGTCGAATCGGCACAGATCACCGATCCCTCCGCCGCACCGATCAGTCGGGCGATCCGGTCACCGATGCGGCGGGGCAGGTCCATCCAGCCTTCCGCGTTCCAGCCACGGATGAGCTGTTCACCCCAACCACGTGCGACAGCGTCCGCGACCCGCGCCGGAACATTGCCGGGCAGCACCCCAAGGGAGTTGCCGTCGAGATAGATCAGTCCGTCTGGAATGATGAAGCGGCCCCGCCAGCCGGAAAGAGGGTCGGCGGCATCCAGATCGGCGGCACGTTGCTTCAGGTCATCCATTCCGCGGCCCTGCGCCTTCCCGCCGACATCTGCGCCCATTCTCAGAGGTCGGGCAGCACCCGGTCCGGCGGAGTGTGGCCGTCAACGAAGGTCTTGATGTTGATCAACACCTTCTCGCCCATGTCCACGCGCCCTTCGATGGTGGCGGAGCCCATGTGCGGCAGCAGCACGACATTGTCGAGCGCCACCAGCTTTGGGTTCACGGCGGGCTCATGCTCGAAGACGTCCAGCCCTGCACCTGCAATGTCGCCGGCGCGCAGCATCCGTGTCAGCGCGTTTTCGTCGATCACTTCACCACGCGAGGTGTTCACCAGGTACGACGACGGCTGCATCAGCTTCAGACGACGGGCGGAGAGCAGATGATAGGTCGCAGGCGTGTGCGGGCAGTTGACGGAGATGATGTCCATCCGCGCCAGCATCTGGTCCAGGCTCTCCCAGTAGGTCGCCTCCAGATCCTTCTCGATGCTCTCATGCAGGCGGCGCCGGTTGTGATAGTGGATCGAGAGGCCGAAGGCGCGGGCGCGGCGGGCAACGGCGGTGCCGATCCGGCCCATCCCGATGATGCCGAGACGCTTGCCCCAGATCCGGTGACCCAGCATCTGTGTCGGAGACCAGCCCTGCCAGTCCCCTTCCCTCAGCTTCCGCTCACCCTCGGTCAGGCGACGCGGCACGGCCAGCAGCAGTGCCATCGTCATGTCCGCCGTATCCTCGGTCAGTACACCCGGTGTGTTGCAGACCGTGATGCCGCGCTGGCGCGCGCCGACAAGGTCGATATGGTCCACGCCCGTACCGAAGCTGGCGATCAGTCGCAGGTTCGGGTTGGCCTGGCTGAGGATGGCGGCATCGATCCGGTCTGTCACCGTCGGGACAAGCACATCGGCAACCTTGACCGCCTCAATCAGTTCCGCCTTGGTCATCGGCGTATCGTCGAGGTTCAGGCGGGTGTCGAACAGCTCCATCATCCGGGTTTCGATCGGATCGGGCAGCTTGCGGGTGACAATGACCAGCGGCTTCTTGTTGGTGCTCATGATGCTCGGCAATCCCTCGTGCGGTACGGCGCTTGACGCTGGAGTATCAGCGGCTTCCTGCCTTGTCCAGCAATCACCGGACGTGTCGGCGTCACATGCCGCATCGAATTGTGTTTTCGGAATCCATGCTTGCCATTATCCTCCCGCGCCGCAGGGGAGACGGTCTCGGGACAGCGGGACCGCGCGAGCATGAGGGAGCAAGATGGGCATGGCTGACGAAGCCAACGCGAGCCTGGACAAGCTGAGGGCCGATATCGACCGGATCGATCAGGAACTGCACGCCCTGTTGCGGGAGCGCGCGGCTGTCGTGAAGCGCGTCGGGCTGGCCAAGCGTGCCTCCGGCGGTGCAGCGGCGCCGATCGTGCGACCAGGTCGCGAGGCCAATGTCATCCGCGCCCTGGTCGAACGTCACGACGGCGCAATGCCGGTCGCCTCCGTCGCGCGGATCTGGCGCGAACTGATTGCCGATGCCTGCCAGATGCAGTCGCCGTTCCGTATTGCATTGCATGCGCCGGAGCGGTCCATCAGCCACTGGGACATGGTGCGGAATCATTTCGGCACCATTGCCCCCATCATCCTGTGCGGCAGCGCACAGCGTGTCCTGCAGGAGCTTGAGACGCCGGGTACCATCGGCGTCCTGCCCTGGCCGGATCATGATGTTCCCTCGCCCTGGTGGCCGCACATGGCCACATCCGACCTTTCCGCCAGCATCGTCACCGCACTGCCATTCTTCGAGAGTGCCACGGGCCACTTCGAGGACCGCAAGCTGATGGTCGTTGCCACCTACCCGGCTGAGGAATCCGGTGACGACAACAGCTATGTCGTGGTGCAGACCGATCCGGAACTCAGCCGCACCCGCCTTGGCGGCCTGCTGGAGCGGCACGGCCTTTCCGGCCACGTGATGGCCACCAGCGGCCGGGAGGATGACTTCAAGCAATTGCTAGTGATCGATGGCTTCGTCAGTCGCGACGACCCTCGAATTGCCGCACTGGAACAACAGTCGGAGGGCCAGATCCACAGGGCCATTCCGATCGGTGCCGCGGCCCGGCCTGTCGGGATGCTCGACAACCGGGGCTGACGCCGCTCTGGACCCTGCGCCCTTGCAGTGCTATCGCGCCACTGCACGGCCCTCTTCCGTGCCGAGGTGCTATCCTGAGGTTTGCCGCCATGACCACACCGACACCGCAACCCGGCCTGATGCAGATCACCCCCTACAAGGGTGGTGAATCGGAGCTCGAGGGGCTGGACAATGTCCGCAAGCTGTCCGCGAACGAGACGCCGCTGGGCGCAAGCCCGCGTGCCATCGCAGCGCTGAAGGAAATGGCGGAGACGGTGCATCGCTATCCGGATGGCGGGGCAGTGCGCCTGCGGCAAATGCTGGGACAGCGTTTCGGGCTGCCCGCCGACAACCTGATCTGCGGCAATGGCTCCGATGAACTGATCGGCCTGATCACCTCCGCCTATGCCGGTGCGGGGGATGAGGTGCTCTACAGCCGTCATGGCTTCCTGATGTACCCGATTGCCGCGATGGCGAACGGCGCGACCCCGGTCGCGGCACCGGAGACCGAATTCTGCGCGGATGTCGATGCGCTGCTGGCGGCAGTGACACCGCGCACCCGCATCCTGTTCCTTGCCAACCCCAACAACCCCACCGGAACCTACCTGTCCCGCGATGAGGTCGCGCGCCTGCGTAACGGCCTGCGCGACGACATCCTGCTGGTCATCGACGCGGCCTACGCCGAGTACGTCGGCAAGAACGATTACGACTCGGGCGCGGCGCTGGTGGCGACGCACGACAATGTCATCATGACCCGCACCTTCTCCAAGATCTTCGGGCTGGCGGGACTGCGCGTCGGCTGGGCCTATGCGGCACCGGAGATCATCGGCGTGCTGCATCGCGCCCGTGGCCCGTTCAACACCAACCTGCTGGCACAGGCGGCGGCGATTGCCGCGCTGGAGGATACGGCGCACCTGGATGCGGCGCGGGAGCACAATGACCGCTGGCTGCCGTGGATGACCGGGAATTTGCAGGCACTTGGTTTCGATGTACCGCCGTCCATCGGCAACTTCGTCCTTGCCCGTTTTCCCGGTGGACCGGATCAGGCGAATGCTGCAGACGAGTATCTGCGCAAACGGGGGATCATCCTGCGCCAGATGGGCGGATACGGGCTGCCCGAGGCCCTGCGCATCACCATCGGCACCAGGGCGGACAATGAGGCGGTTGTTGCAGCCCTGCAGCAGTTCCTGGCCGAAGGATGAGTGACTTCGTTCCGTTTCGACGGCTGACCCTGATCGGGATCGGCCTCATCGCCTCGTCCATCGCACGCGCCGCAAGGGTGGACGGACTGGCGGAGGAAATCGTCTGCGCCACGCCTGACGCCGACCATCGGGCACGGGCCCTGCGCTCCGGCCTGGTGGACCAGGCCTTCGCCAGCAATGCGGAGGCGGTGGCCGGTTCCGATCTGGTGATCCTCTGCACGCCGGTCGGTGTCATGGGCACCGTGGCTGCGGAAGTCGGGCCTGCCCTGGAGGCAGGTGCCATTCTCTCCGATGTCGGGTCGGTCAAGGATGGCGTTGTTCGCGCGGTGGCACCTCACGTGCCGTCACATGCGCACTTCGTGCCGGCACATCCGATTGCAGGCACGGAAAATTCGGGACCGGACTCCGGGTTTGCCAGCCTGTTTCGCGGGCGCTGGCTGATCGTCACGCCGCCACCGGGATGCGATGCGGAAGCGACCGACCGCCTGATCGGGTTCTGGCAGGCGATGGGTGCCCTGGTGGAGACCATGGACACGAAGCACCATGATCAGGTGCTGGCCATCACCAGTCATATCCCGCATCTGATCGCCTACAACATCGTCGGCACGGCGGATGATCTGGAGGCTGTCACCAAGTCGGAGGTGATCAAGTTCTCCGCCGCGGGTTTCCGTGATTTCACCCGTATCGCCGCTTCTGATCCGACCATGTGGCGCGACGTCTTCCTGAACAATCGGGAGGCAGTGCTGGAAATGCTGGGTCGCTTCACGGAGGATCTGGCCGCGCTGCAGCGGGCGATCCGCTGGTCAGATGGTGACGCCCTGTTCGACCTGTTCACCCGCACCCGCGATATCCGTCGCGCGATCATCGATGCGGGTCAGGAAACCGACGTGCCCGACTTCGGCCGGCATGCTGTCGAGGAGCCGGGCGCGCCTAAGGGGTGACGCTGGCCAGACCATCGCGGGCACCGGCGGAGATGCAGATGCTGGCAAGCGTGCGTTCCTGCGCATAGGGCCATGGCCGCCCCCGGTGCAGGGTCGCCCGCTCATCCCAGACCAGCAGGTCTCCGGGTTGCCAGACGTGGCTGTAGATCATGGCCGGTCGCGTGGCGAAATCGATCAGTTCATCGATCAGGGCCATGCCTGCTACCGGCGCCATGCCTTCGACGCCACAGGCGTGGGAGGCAATGTAGAGCGAGTCCGTGCCGTTCGCCGGGTTGCGCCACAGGGACCGCCAGAGCTGGTCATCCCACCGGTTCATTTCCGGGCGTCCGGCGAGTTCGGCGGAAATGCGCGTACGCGAGTGCGACAGCCTGTGCCTGAAGACCGCCCCTTCTGTCCGTGCCTTCAGATCCGATGGCATGTCGGTCCAGGCGACGCGGGTAGACACCAGTTCCGTCTCCCCGCCCTCTGACGGCAGGACACGTGCCGCCAGCAGGTTGGCAAGGGCAGGCACCGGCAGGAAGGTACTGTCGGTATGCCAGAGCTGGTTCCCGGTCAGATTGAGCGTGTGCAGACTGTCGGCAGCCGCGACGGTTCCGTCGGCTAGCCTGTTGGTGACATTGTCCATCCGCGGATCGGGGCCATTCGCACCCATGGAGCGATCCTCGACCGGACCGAAGAGCGCGCCAAACCGCAGGTGTTCGGCATCGTCGAGATCCTGGTTCCGGAAGAGCAGCAGGGAGTGTTCCTCGAACGCGGCCCTGATCTGCGCGAACAGTGCTCCCTCCTGAACCTGTCGCACATCGACATCCAGAACCTCTACCCCGAAGCGATCATGCAACGGGACCAGCCTCATGCGCCCGGATGTTCCTTGGCCCAGCGTCCGGCGTCGGCGGGGGACATGCGTACTGTCAGGCTGATCGCCTGTTCGCCATCCTGCCGCGACAGAACCTCGCTGTTGCGATAGAGCCAGGCGAGAGATGCGCCATCGGCGGGATCGACAGTGGTCACGACCTCGACCTTGGTCCGGGCAATGCGGCGTGCGATTTCTGCTGCCAGATCATCCAGCCCCTCCCCCGTTATCGCGGAGACGAGGACGCCGGGGAACTTCCGCGCAGCGGCTTCGTCAGCCGTGGCCTGACGGGTCTCCGCATCCAGCAGGTCGGTCTTGTTGTAGACCTCCACGATGCGTGGCGTGTCACCGGGGTCGATACCCAGTCCCTCCAGCACGCCAGCCACATCGGCGGCCTGTGCCTGACTGTCGGGCTGGGCCGCGTCACGGACGTGCAGGATGATGTCTGCCTCCACCACTTCCTCCAGCGTCGCGGAGAAGGCGGCGACGAGCTGGGTCGGCAGGTCTGCCACGAAGCCCACCGTGTCGGAAAGGATCACGGGCCGCCCGTCCGACAGGGTCACCGCCCGCATCGTCGGGTCCAGTGTCGCGAAAAGCTGGTCGCGGGCATAGACCTTGGCGCCGCTCAGATGATTGAACAGCGTGGACTTTCCGGCATTGGTGTAGCCAACCAGTGCGACGACCGGGAACGGGACATCCTGCCGGGGTTTCCGGTGCAGGCCGCGGGTGCGCTTGACATGCTCCAGGTCGGATTTCAGCCGCACGATACGTTCATCGATCAGGCGCCGGTCGATCTCGATCTGCGATTCACCGGGGCCGCCCAGGAAACCGGCACCGCCGCGCTGCCGTTCCAGATGGGTCCATGAGCGCACCAGGCGGGACCGCTGGTACTGCAGATGCGCCAGTTCGACCTGCAACCGCCCCTCCCGCGTGCGGGCGCGGGCGCCGAAGATTTCCAGGATCAGACCGGTACGGTCGATCACCTTCGCGCCAACCGCCCGCTCCAGGTTGCGCTGCTGCGTCGGGGACAGGGTGGCATCGACCACGACCAGTTCCAGTTCCTGCGCCTCCACCGCTGCCGCGATCTCGGCCACCTTGCCGCCGCCGATCAGCGTCGAGGGGCGTGGATTGTCGAGACGCAGGGATTCGGCGTGGCGCACATCCAGCTGGATGGCGTCACAGAGGCCCATGGCCTCCTCCAGCGCGACCGAAGGTTCCCGCGTCGCCTCCATCGGAAGCCAGGGATCGATCAGCAGCGTTCGGGCACCAACGGCACCCGTTCCATGTTGTTCAGTCAAATGTCAGTCTTTCCAGAGAGATCCGGCGAAGACCATCATGCTGATGGTGTCGGAATATGCTCGAAAAGGTCGACAGGCTGTGAAGGCATCACCGTGGAGATCGCATGCTTGTAGACAAGCTGGACATGAGCGTCACGGCGCAGCAGTACACAGAAATTGTCGAACCAGCTGATCATGCCCTGAAGCTTGACGCCATTCACCAGAAACACGGTGACAGGCACCTTGTTCTTC